>CAYNRW010000013.1:0-17218 GCA_964399725.1 uncultured Thermococci archaeon
CCTCCATTGGAAGTTTTGCAATATAATCTTGGTAAAATTGCATATAAATCAATTTTTTGCTTTTGCATTGGTTTTTACCCATGTAGCTACATATGTAGGTGCATAATAACCCTCAGTGGTAAATCAGAGAAGAGTATGGAGAAAAGATGTATATCACATAAGAGGTTCTAAAACAAGGAAAGATTTTCCGTACTCCTTTACTCGAACTTCTTTGCTATAATATGGAAGTGCGTTGATCACATCGGCTTTTTTTGGGAATCTTCTGAATTCTTTGGCAAGTTTCTCAAAGAATTCCCAAGCAGCAATGTTCTCAAAGTTTTCCCTAAAGGGTTCCACTATTATCAGCTTTCCTCCTTCATCAACGAAGTCTAGGGCCTTCATAATTCCGCTGTATATGTTGGGAAGATATTCGAGAACAAAACTCATTATTACAACGTCGTATTTCCTTCTGGGTATTAAAGTCATGATATCCAGCTCCTTTAGGGTTACCCAGTCCATGCCATGCTCTTTGACCCTTTCCTGTGCTATACTTAGTAATCCTGGCGAGAAGTCTACTCCGACGTACTCTCCATTGGGCCCGACATAGCTTCCAAGTTCCACTGGTGAGACTGAACCACAACCTAGGTCGAGAACCCTAAGACCATCTCTGAGCCCCCCTAGGTCTGCTATTATCTCCCTATAAAGGTGGGCAAGCGGGTTTGAAAGACGCATATCCCAGAAGTCAGCATCTTTATCAAAATCCATCATCACCTTGGAATTCTCGAATGATATGAAGGCATGGTTTGCCATTTTGGCAATTTCATCTTGGATTGGTATCCATCCGGGTATAATCTCCTTTAAGTTGTCGTACTCCAGAGTAATGGTGCGTAAAAACCTTTTGGTGCTCATTTTTTCCCCTGTGCCATCTAAAATACCCAGCTCATAATAAGCGCTTAACAGGGACTTTAGGTAGGCTTTGTTGCTAACATTTATTGAGTTCAGGAGTTCTTCAATGGATTTAGGTTTGGAGGCCTCTCTAAAGATTCCTATTTCAATCCCGATTTTTACTATGTTGAAAAACGAAAAGTCAATGAGGGTTGCGAGATTGAAATCAAACCTCTCTATTGGATTCATATTTTAACACCTCACAGAAATCTGGTATAGTAGGATTGGTATGTTTTTAGGAATTCGACAACCTTTTTTCCATACTTTGTAAGTCTATAATAGCGGAATCCATCTCTATTTATTTCTTCGACTAATCCGAGATATACGAGAGAGCTTTCTCCATTATAACGGTTCCCCATTCCAACGAGAGCTCCTTTAACATTGGAGGGATCAGACCCAACAACTCTCGCGATTTCGGAAAGGTAAGTGGGGGCGGGATATATTTCATTTAGGTAGAAAAGTATCCTTTTCCTTAACTCGCTTCGGTGTAATGAACGTAACACATGTGGGTCAATTATCAAACCCATTGTTACCACCTTTAAATGAAAATTACACCATAAATGCCCTAATTTTCGGAATTTCATCCTCTCTGTTAAATGTTGGATTCTTGGCAGATAATTGCTACTATTTTTAATATTTTATTGTATTGTGATATATTTAAGTCTTTTGGTATGATGCCTGTAGAAATATCAAGGCATTCAATCTTATATTGTATTTTGTCTATTTACTGCTCCCTTAAATTGGTGCATTCCCAAGAACCTTAAAATTATTCTCATTTGTCATATCGTCAAATTCTTTGCCAAAAATTTTAAATAACTTTCAATCGCTTTCGATTTGTACTTTCAAGGGGTGCAGAAAAATGAGCGTAGTTTGGACGACACTTGTTTTGTACATGGGAGCAATGCTAGGAGTTTCAGCATATGCCAGAAAATACATTAAAACCTCGGCCGACTTTTTGGTGGCCGGGAGAAGACTAGGGTTAGCACTAACCACTGCAACTTTGGCAGCCACTCACTATGGTGGTGGCTTTCATCTTAGGAGGAGCTAGCTGGGGAGCCACCTATGGGTTAGGAGGAATCTGGTACGGTTTCGCCTGTGGCTTGGGTCTTCTTCTCTTGGGTCTGACCCTTGCAAAGCCCATGCGCGCTTTGGCATTGTACACGGTTCCAGACGTCTTGGAAATGAGATACAAAAGCAAAACGATAAGGCTTTTAGCTGCATTTTTGTCGCTTTTGGCCCTTGTTGGCATACTTGGGGCGCAAGTATGGGCAGCTTCGGCAGTCTTTGAAGCCATAGGCCTTCCTGGAACTGCAGGAGCAGTGTTTGCTACACTTGTCTTTATAGCCTATACGGCCTTTTCGGGATTGTGGGCGGTAGCTTTGACGGACTTTATTCAAATAATACTTGGAAGCATCGGTGTTTTAATTGCAGTAGTTCTCGGTTTAAACAAGGTAGGTGGCTTTGAAGGTCTAAGGGCAAGCCTTTCAGCGATTCCAAACCTGCCACAGACAAGCGGAGAGTACTTCAACTTCATGTCTTTAGGTGTCTCGCTATTTGCTCTAACGCTAGCGGCAACGGTGATGTACACTTTAATAGGCCAGGATTTCTACCAGAGGCTTTTTGCATCAAAGGACGAGAAGACTGCAAGAAAAGGTGCAATTTACAGTGGAATATTGCTCATGGTATTATCTTTCCTCCCAGCTATAGCGGGAATGCTTGCATTAGCCCTTTCTAGCGATCCTCAAGCGATAATCGATTCGCCAAAGACTGCAGTGCCAAAACTAGTGATCACAGTATTTGGAAGTGGTGTGGGAGCAATATTTGTGGCTGCAATTTTGGCAGCAGTAATGAGCACGGCTGATTCTCTTTTATCAGCGGCAACCTCTCACGTGGTCAAAGACCTTTACCAGAGCTTTATAGAACCAGAAGCAGAGGATAAAAAGCTTTTAAGGTTATCGATAGTCACCACAATAATCATAGGGCTCTTGGCACTTGTAGCCGCACTTACTGTCAAGGGAATAGTGGAACTTCTCATATACTCCTATGACATTTACACATCGGGAGTCTTCGTGCCACTGATACTCGGCATCTACTGGAAGAGAGCTACAAAGGAAGGGGCTTTGCTTGGAATGATAGCGGGCTCATTAACTGCGGTTATGGGGATTACAGGATTGGTAACCTTCAGCTACTGGGAATACATTTACGTCAGTGGAGCTCTTGTTTCGGCAGTAGTCATGGTAGTGATTAGTCTTTTAACCTCATCAGAACCTATGGATAAGAAGCTTCAAAAGGCATTTGAGTTCTCTTGAGCTTTTTCTTTTTCCAATTGATTTTGAGTCAATATCGTTTTTCTAACTGAACGTAAAACTTTAATATATGAACTGCAAAAAACAAAAGGGATACCTATGGATGAAGAGAAGAGAGAGCTAACATTTGACTCAATATTGTTTGGGATCAAGCCCGGAGAAACTGCACTAGTTGAATATACTCCCGTCTCATCGCCTGAAGTCCTATTATATCTTATGATAAGCAGGTGCATGGAAAAGGGTGTTCCAGTTATAATTGACGATATTGCTGATACTTTTTCAGAGTACATCACGAGGCTTAAAATTTTAGGAGTTCCAACTGAGGATCTCTTAAAAGTTTCTGTTATAAAAATCGGGGGAAATAAAAATGTTGGGAAGGTTATGGGAAAAGTTGAAATTAGAAGGTATTCTCTAGATCTTGCTGCATATAGTGAAGTTTACGAGAAGATCATCCCAAAGAAGCTTGTTTGTAATCCGGTTTTGGGCATTCACAAGCTTTTTGTATCCCTTGATCTGCAAGATGCTAGGAGGCTCATTCGCAACATTGGAAACTTTGTGGGAAATGAAACTCGTTTTGCAGTGTACTTTATAAATCGTGAGACCTTAGGGGAGAGACCCTCAGAAATTCTTGGCCTTTTTGAGGAGATAGCTACCAGCGTGTTTAGGTGGGAGCTCTATAAGGATGTTTATAAGCTAAGCGTCGTTAAATCTCCCAATCTCAATATCTTAGGGTCAGAGATTTCTTTCTCAGTTAAGGACCTCTTTAAACTGATGGAGCTTTCCCTTGATTAGCTTTCATCGTGCCCTTAGTGAGCTTATAGTGGTAGAGATCTTCTTTTGCTGGAGGTATGTATCCTAAAGATCCTCAAACGTTACGCTAAATTCTTGCACCCATGTGAAAAAGCTTTAAAGAGAAACCTCAAATATCACCCGAGGTGAAAGCAATGGAAAACCCATTTGAAATTACCGGAATAGTTGCAAGGGAAATCTTGGACTCAAGAGGAAACCCCACGATTGAAGTTGACGTATACACTCCAGTCGCAATGGGGAGGGCAGCTGTTCCAAGTGGAGCCTCAACAGGGATCCATGAGGCTTTAGAGCTTAGAGACGGCGGAGGGAGATACCATGGAAAGGGAGTTAAGAGGGCCGTCGAGAACGTCAACAAGATAATCGCCCCAGAACTCATTGGAATGGACGTTACGCTTCAGAGGGACATAGATATGCTCATGCTTGAGCTTGATGGCAGTGAAAACAAGAGCAACCTCGGTGCAAACGCTATTCTCGGTGTTTCTTTAGCAGTCGCAAAAGCTGCAGCCAATACCCTTGGAATACCCCTCTATCGTTACCTCGGTGGAGTAAATGCATATGTTTTACCCGTGCCAATGAGCAACGTTATCAACGGTGGAGCTCACGCAGGCAACGATTTGGACTTTCAGGAGTTCATGATCATGCCAGTCGGTGCAAAGAGCTTTAGGGAAGCAATTCAGATGGTGAGCGAAACCTATCACACTCTAAAGAAGATTCTCATGGAGAAGTACGGCAAGTTAGCGGTTAACGTTGGTGATGAAGGTGGTTTTGCGCCACCAATGAAAGAAGTCACCGAACCCTTAGATGCCCTTGTGAAGGCAATTGAAGAGACTGGTTACAAGGTTGGAGATGAAATAGCGTTTGCTCTTGATGTTGCATCAAGCGAGTTTTATGAGGAAGAAAAGAACGTTTACGTTGTTGGAGGCAAGGAATATACAAGGGAAGAGCTCGTTGATCTCTACAAAGAGCTTATTTCAACGTATCCGATAGTTTCCATTGAAGACCCAGTTCAGGAGGAAGACTTTGAAGGCTTTGCAATGGTCACAAAGGAACTTGGCAAGAAGGTTCAGCTCGTTGGTGACGACATTTTTGTTACAAATGTCAAGAGGCTTAAGAAGGGCATTGAAATGGGAGCTGGAAATGCATTGCTCCTCAAGGTGAACCAGATTGGAACACTAAGTGAAGCAATAGATGCAGCGTATTTGGCATTTAGAGCGGGCTATGGGGTTGTTGTATCCCATCGCTCCGGTGAAACCGAGGATTCAACAATTGCCGACATAGCCGTTGCATTAAACGCTGGGCAGATTAAGACGGGAGCACCGGCAAGGAGCGATAGAAACGCCAAGTACAACCAGCTCCTAAGAATAGAGGAAGAGCTTGAAGGGATAGCATACTATCCGGGCAAGAAGTTTAGGAACCCCTTGCTTTGATTTTCTCCCAAAACAAAACCGCCATCCCCTCTTTATCCTCTATTCCCTCCTTTAATCGGTGGGTGCTTGAAAGACATCCATGTGAGTTATTGGGATTTTTGAAAAGATCATCATGAAGCCAAAGTATTAATGGGAAATGGTGTTAAAGCAAACAAATCAATATTTCGATGCTATAGGACTTAGATGTGGTAGTTTCATAGCTTTTCGAAGCTCACCTAGGAGGTTGATGCTCTTTATAACATTTTCTTCTGATTCATAACGTCTGATTTCAAGAACAACATTTTCTGGTTTTATTTCGAGCAGTTTTTTTAAGATTACCTGAATATTCAAGTTCCCCTCATTTAGGGGTCTATGTTCATCCCATTTTCCGTGATTATTGTGAAGGTGCACATGCCTGATGTATGGAGACAAAATTGTAAAGTAATCTTCAATGTTTAGACCGTATTTAACTGCGGTTAAAAAAGCGTGTCCTGTATCAAAGGTTACCACGACGTTCCTATCTATAAAAGGCAAGAGTTCATGTGCAAATGCTCCAACTCTATTATCTTCTGTGTTTTCAACGGCGAGAATTAAAGAGTACTCCTCAGCAAGCTTTGAGAGTTCCATTAACTGCTTCTTTGTGTTAATGAACGCCCTGTGATAGGAGTCGTGAATATTCCCTCCATGAATTACAACATACTTCACATCCAAAAGGGATGCAATTTTAAAGACTTTTTTCATTATTTCAATATTTTTTCTGCTGTCAATCCCCAAGTCAACCCTTACTTCCTTTTCTCTCTCATCTGAAATTGGAGCATGAAGGGCATAACTCACGCCAAGGGTTTGAAGCTTTTCAATTGAATCCCTAACGATTTCTCCATTTTTTATCAAAGGCATGTCACTAAAATTAAGCTCGATGAGATTAACTCTGAGACTCTCCAGACTTATTCCACGTCCGCTTATTTCTTTAATAACGTGAGAACTCATGCCAATCTTCATTATCATCCCTCCCTTTAAATATAGACAACCAGACCATCATAAGCAACGTTTACATTGTCTCCATAAGTTTCACTAACATATTTAACTAACTTAGTAAATGGTAAGTTGTGGTGAGAGATGTGGGAGAGATAAACCCTTTCGGCCACTTCCAATCCAATTTCAGCAGCTTCATCTACATTATTGTGGTCGGGGCGGTCAATACCCGGAGCATATGTGGCGTCAATAACAGCAACTTTTGGCTTCCTTTTCTTTAAAATCTTGAATGTCTCTTCCGGAAGTCCCTTTGTGTCATAAAGAATTGCAACCCTTTTACGCCTTCCTTCAATCAGATATCCAACAGTTTCTGGTTGATGGTTTAATTTTAAAGCGGTCACCTTCAGAGAATTAACCCTTAAAACATCCCCTGCCTTTATGAAATTTATTTCAAGATTCTTGGGTTCGCTGAGTATCGTCAAATCGGCTCCTCCTTTTGGAGCATAGAAGGGTATTTTCCTCGCTGCCCATCTCATCTTGTAAAGGCCGTAGGTGTGATCGTTGTGCCAGTGAGTCAAGAAAATCGCCTTAAGCGGGGCGTTTAAATAATCAGTTGTATCAGTTCCAACATCAACAAGCATGGTGTCTTTATATTTTGTTATTACCGCCAAAGTTGGGGGCTTTCTTCGGGCAAAACCAAATCTTCTCGCCTCTCTACATGCTGGGCATGTACAGAGCTCGTTAGGCACTCCCTCTGATGCCGCAGTTCCAAGGAAGTATAATATCATTGAGACCTTCCCCCTTTATCAATTTATGACAAAAGAGCTCCTAAAACAACTCTTATAAAGATTTTCTTTAAAATTTAAACCTGGCGATAACTTAAACACAGCTTTCAGCACTTTTGTTGGTTATCCACGCATATATAGTGCTTGTATCAGACGTAAAAAACCTAATTATACCCTTTAAGAACAACAGCAATTCTAATTCTCAGCCCTTTTACATTTAAGATATAAAATCTTGTTTCGTGAAATATCACCATCTCTGGGAATTTAAAGTCAAAAATTTGAATCCTTCATGCAAAACAAGCCAGTAAATTGCGTTAAGTTAAAAAGGCTATCTATCTAGGGTAGATTAGTGTGAGCCATACCCTGGAAAAGGAGGGTGAAATTATAGCTCGAAACCCACGACACCTCCGATACTCTGGCAATTCTACATCAGGTACAGAAAGAAAATAACTAAAACCTCCATCAGAACCCAGCATTGAGTTGTTTTTCAGTGTTTTCAAGTCCAAGTTCTTTGGATTTTGCTTAGTGCAAGGTAGTCAAAATGCAGAAACTTAACTCCAACCTTCATCTGTTTGGAGGGCTTTTACTTAAGTAGTACTTGACTCTGAAGAGAATTTTTCAATGCGTAACACATTACTCTAACCAGTACTCCTCTCAGAGTAGTCTCCCTCAGAAAACGAGGCATTTTATTACCAAATCAGCTTGTAAAAGCGCCTCTTTATATTTTTCTTCTGGAAAGTCTTAGCCTTTAAGGGAGGTAAGTCCCGCCCCCTCCTCAGAAAACCATCCCACAAGCTTCTTACTGCCAAACTCATCCAGAAAATTCTTACTCTTCCAAGATGTTCAGGATTGTAAATGTTATGCTTTTTTAGAGTCTTTTAGTCTGGAATCTCAGCTGGGGGAACATAAGAATCGTCCGAAAGAACTCAAAAATCCTCATAAAAGTTACTATAAACACACCCAAAAAGAACATAAAGCTTTAAAGGTGTTTGCTCTTTATATAGTCCTATGAACGAGTTAACTAAAGAAGAAAAAGAATTTATAGAACGTGTAAAACCCATGCTCAAAAAGTTTTTAGAGTTATGTGAGAAAGAAGGAATCGAGCCAGGAGCAGGTTCCTATATTCTGTCTGAAAAAGGCAATATATATCATGGAGTTCCTTTTGAGGCAGCAAGATCTATTCATGGTGAAGAGAACGCAATAGGAACAATGGTAACAGAAGAAGGCATAAATTCAAAATTCAAAATAATTTTAATTATTGGTGGACCTGAAGAAATAATTCTCCCTTGTGGGATATGCAGAGAAGCCATTAGCCGCTATGGTACTGAAGATGTCACAATTTTATGTGCTGACCTATCTCTATCAAAAATAAAGAAATTCACGCTCCCCGAATTGTATCCATACCCCTATAAGGGAGATCTTTAGAACATATGCCCGCCTCTCGTTACATAAGAAATAAATCATCTTGCCTACTTGTTAAATGGAACTATAATACCACTGGTGGGATAGGAATGTGATGTTAGGTTGAGTACCTAATTCATTTTTCTGTTTGCCTTCTGGTATAATTTTGTTAGAGTTTATCCTCTCGGTTACCCTTGCTGTTGCCAAATGCCTTCAGAAGGTGATGCCAAAATTCTCCCAACAGTATCTATAAGGTCTTATCTTGAAATAAGTTTAGATTGGGGGTTTTCTCTGTATAAGGTTTGCCATTTTCATTTTTCCGAAGTATCTGCCTAAAACTCTTTTTATCTTTCATATACAAAGATGTTTGTACAGGAATTATGAGATCTTCAGCCCCATACCGTTTTAATTCTCTCGTTAAGATTCACTCTTAGTTTAGTTCTTTGCCTACTGATATTTCCGAGTGACTTCAGAGATGATGCAAATTTATCCTAACAGCATAGAAAAGCAACAAAAAAGAGTAGAAAATGATTAAAGTTTAAAGTAATTATGGATACACTACCACTTTTAATGCTTCTTTCTTTCTCATCAGCTCCAGACCCTTATGAATTTCTTCAAGAGGCAGTCTGTGGGTTATAATGCTCTTAATGTCGTCAGTCTCTTTCTTCTTTAGGATTTCTATCGTTTGATCGAAGCTCTTTGCCGCGGCATATGAGCCGAATATCTTGAGTTCCTTTTGGTTCATTAAAGTGAAGCTCACATGATCGGCAAATGCATGAACATTTTGCTGTCCGAAGAGAGACACTCTTCCTCCAGGTCTAACAGCTTCAACTCCCTGTTTAATAACCTCTGGAACGCCGCTGGCATCTATGGCAACATCAACACCATAGCGTGTGAGTGAGAAAACTACATCGAGCACGTTTTCCTCGAATGGATTTACAACTCTTGTTGCTCCCAGCTTTTCTGCTAATTTTCTCCTCAGTGGGCTGGGTTCAGAAACTATGATCTCATTAGCCCCAGAAAGCTGGGCGAGCTTTATATAGAATGCCCCTATAGGACCGGCTCCAAATATTAATACGTTTTCACCCGGTTTTAGGTTAACTTTCTCCCAGTTGTGTACTGCAGTTGTAAGAGGTTCAAAGAGGACGGCTTTTTCCACATCCATGTTTTTGGGTAGGAGATAGAGCTGTTTAGCTGGAACAACTGCATATTTGGCAAATCCTCCATTTCCATATATCCCAAGAGTTGTCATTTCTTGACACATGTTTGGGTAGCCATTTCTGCAGAACCAGCACTTTCCACATTTTATGTTTGGATCAACAGCGACTCTATCTCCAATGCTTACATTGTCAACATCTTCTCCAATTTCTACAACCTCTCCAATGAACTCATGACCCAAAATTGCTCCTGGAGTTGCTGTATGCCCTGGAGGGACGCTTAATATATGTAGGTCTGTGCCGCAGATTCCAGCGGCGAGAACTCTTAGCAAAACAAGTTCTTCTTTTCTAATTTTCATGAACTGTTCAGGCTTGTACTTTTTTGGTATCACCAAATCTTTGCTCAAATCTGGCTCTGGAACATCTTCAACAACTAGCTTGCCTTCACCTTTAAAAACTGCGGCTTTCATACCCTCCACCCCTTCATAATTGAATTTAGTTCATTCTCCAAAATTTTCAGGTGGTTCTCATCCAAAAAGACAAGAGGACTTCTCAATTCACCCATATCTATGCCCCTAATCTTTAAAGCCGCTTTAATTCCAGCTAAATAGGGACATTTCTTCAAAACCTGCCTTATTCTGAGAACTTTATCTTGAATTTCCCTTGCTTTGGTGAGATTTCCTTTTCTGAACTCCTCATAAAGTTGGATAACAATTTCTGGAAACACGTTTGCAATTGCTGAAACTGCCCCATTGGCTCCGAGGGTTAGGTGGCTATATATTAATGCGTCACTTCCTCCCAAAAATATGAAATCCGGTCTGTTCTTCTTGACAGCTGTAATTGCGTTGTAAAACCAGATAACATCTTTTGAGCTGTCCTTTATGCCGGCAATGTTTGGAATTTCTGCTAACTTCAGTAATGTCTCTATCTCGAGCTTTACTCCTGTTCTTGAAGGTATATAGTAAATTATGATAGGTATCTCAACACTTTCTGCAATTTTCGTATAATGTTTTACAATGCCGTTTTGCGTTACTGGATAGTAGTATGGTGTTACAATGTGCACTGCATCGGCTCCGACTTTTTCTGCATATTTGCTGAGCTTTACGGTCTCCTTTGTGCTTGTGCATCCTGTTCCAGCAATTATGGGAATTTTGCCATTCACATGCTCAACAGCAGTTTTTATGACTCTTTCCTTTTCCTCAGACGTTAGTAATGGCCCCTCTCCATTGGTTCCGAGGAGGAAGATTCCATGAATTCCATGTTCTATTAAGAAATCAAGATACTCTGTAAGCTTTTCTTCATCAACTTCCTCATCCTTTGTAAAGGGAGTTATAGCAGGAGGAAAAATTCCTTCAAACTTCATTTCTGTCACCTCATAACGTCATGAACCCTTTGCTTAATAATGAACTCAATCTCATCTTTAGTGATAAACATTGGATCTCCAGGAATTGTGTGTGCAAAAGCAGCCATTGCAACTCCTAAGTTAAGAGCCCTTTCAACATTTCCTGTCCTTAAGTATTCGTACACAAAACCTGCATCAAAGGCATCTCCAGCTCCTATTCTATCAACAACTTCAAGCTCATATGGTTCGGCTCTGTAAATCTTACCGTCCTTGAGGGCCATTGCTCCCTCCGAGCCTAAGGTGAGAACAACGACTTCTGGGTTGTACTTCTCATCTAGTTTAGTTATCATTTCCTCATAAGTTCCTTGAACTTTTAGGACGTTTTTTACATCGTCTTTTGTAACAAGCAGTATGTCAACATTCCTTAAGATTGGATCAAGAGCCTTAAAGGCTTCTTCTGGAGACCAGAGCTTTGAGCGATAGTTGACGTCAAACGAAACTTTTGTACCGAACTCCTTTGCTTTACTTATTCCGATCTCCACAGCTTTTTTACAGTTCTCGCTAAGTGCAACAGTAATTCCAGTAGTATGGAAAGCATCATAATCCTTCAAAACTTCCCAGTTCACTTCATTTGGATCAATATTAGCTATAGCCGAGTTTTTTCTGTCATATATTACTTGCGTGGGCCTGGGCTTCTTTCCAAACTCGATGAAGTACAATCCAACCCGATATTTGTCTGTCCAAATTATATGTGAAACATCTACACCATGCTCTCTAATTTTATTTACGATGAATCTTCCGAGAGGATTGTTCGTTAATTTGCTAATCCATGCCGCTCTTCCTCCAAGCCTTGCGAAGGCAATTGCAAAGTTTGATTCTGTACCACCAATTCCAATTGCAAGTTCTTTAGCTTGTTCGATTCTCTCAAAGTTCTTTGTGGAAAATCTAATCATAGTTTCTCCAAAGGCAACAACAGAGGGGGTCAATCGTCAACCCTCCCCTTAAGCAGTCACCCCAATTCTTTCAATTGAAAACTCAATATGACCAGATTTCTCGGCTTTTGTTAGCTTCCCATTTGCCACGTCTATTATTTCCTCTACTATCTTTTTTCCTCCAAACTCTAGCAGTTTCTCGAAAGGAGCGTCCTTTGAGATTATTTCCTCTAAAATAAAGCTCAGATCAACATCTATGGCATCAGATAGGAACTTGGCTGTTTTTGGGTTTCCAGTAATTTTTATCACGGGGGAAACTGGAGAACCAAGGTACGTGCCTAGTCCGGTTGTGAATAGGATGATGTGGGCTCCTCCGCACATAAGCCCACTCACAGCTTTTACATCATAACCAGGGCCGTCCATGAAGTAGAGGCCCTTTCCTTTTGGTCTCTCCCCATACTCTACGCACCCCTCTAGGGGGGCACTTCCCGTCTTCTTTATGGCTCCCAGAGATTTCTCCTCTATTGTGGTTAAACCACCACGTATGTTCCCCATAGAGGGCTGTGAACCAACCCAGTCGACTCCAATCTTGTTAACATCTTCCACTGCCTTTTTAATCCTCCTTAGGAAGTCTTCAGCTACTTCCTTATTTCTAGCTCTCTTTGCTAAGATATGCTCCCCACCGACAACCTCAAGTCTTTCTGTAAACATTACCGTTGCCCCTTGCTCTATTAGGAAGTCCACCGCTTTTCCAACTGCTGGGTTTGATATCAATCCGGAGGTGTAATCGGACGCTCCACATTTTAAGCCTATTACGAGCTCATCGAGTGTTCCACTTTCTTTTCTTGGGTTCAGTGACTCTCTTGCCTTATTAACCAGCTCCACACCTTTTTCTATGGTTTCATTCATTCCCTCTTCTTGAATAAGCAGTGATTCTGCCTCCCTTCCTTTATTTGCTATTTTATCTGCCAGCTGATGAGAGTCCACCCCTTCACATCCTAGTCCAACTACTAGAGTCCAAGCAACGTTTGGATGGGCGCCAATTCCCACCATGCATCTGATGAATCTTTTTCTGTCCTCCCCGAACATTCCACATGCTCCTTCCTCTTGCACTATTGGAATAGCACCCGTTCTTTTGGCAATTTCTAAGGCGGCATGATTTGCACATGCTACCGAAGATAAAACAATGATATGGTTTCTGATTCCAAAATCTCCGTTACCCCTTCTCCATCCCCGTATCTCACTCATTTTATATCCCCTTGATATCGGCTTTTTACATTGTGGATATGAACGTATTCTCCGGGTGTTATCTCTTTAGTTGCAATGCCAATAACTTCCCCATACTTTATAACTGCCTCTCCAGCTTTTATTTTTTTGATTGCAAATTTGTGTCCTTGCGGTATATCATCTAATACTTCTATTTCCTTTTCTCCAATTCGAACTCTTTCTCCTTTTTTTATAGGGACGATTGCAGTTGCAACATTGTCTTTTTCGTCCATGATCACGGCTTTCATGGTTTTAACACCACTCTAGGTCCATATCCGTGTTCGGCTTCTTCCAGAGCTTTCTCCCATTCCTCTAGCCTATAGACCTTAGATATCAGAGGTCTTGTTTTTACTTTCCCCTCTTTCATTAGGGTTAGAATCTTTTCCCATGATGTCCATGAGGAAGAGAGGTGGAATATTACCTCTATTGCCTTGAAGACCATCCTATTCCATGGTATTGTTACTTCCCTCTTTGGAATTCCAAATGCTATGAGCTTTCCTAAGTTTCTTGTCGCTTCAAGAGCTTGCAGAATAGCGGGTGGAGCGCCGCTGGCTTCAAATGTGATGTCTGCTCCAGTTCCATTTGTCAGCTTTTTTACCTCGGAAACTGGATCTTCTTCAGCGTAAAGAACATAGTCTGCTCCAAGTCTCTCTGCGAGGTTTAGCCTATATTCATCTCTCTCTGTTTTGGTTCCTACAACTGCTACCTCTGCTCCTGTAGCCTTTGCAACCTGCACAGCAAACAGCCCAACAGCTCCAGGACCAAAAATAACAACAAATTGGCCTGGTTGCAGTCCTGCACGCTCGTTCAAAGCATAAAGAACATCTGCTCCAATTTCTGTAATGGCAGCTTCTTCAAAAGACAGGTTGTTTGGGATTCTGTGTAGGCCATCAATCGGCACTAATATTTTTTCTGTAAATGCACCATTTGCCTTTACTCCTATAACTCTCTTCTCAGGACAGTGCTGGGGATAACCGGACCTGCAGAGGTAGCACTTTCCGCATGTTGAAAACGTTGTTTGAGATGTTACCCTATCTCCTTTCCTCCATTCTCCTTTGTCCTCAGCGACAACTCCCGAAAACTCATGTCCAAGTATAACTGGAGGCTCGTAGGGATGCCCTTTGTCGTGGATTATTAAGAGATCCGACGCACATATTCCTGCAGCTTTTACATCCACTATTATGTATCCATCCTTTGTTTGAGGCTCCGGAACGTCCTCCAACCTTATATTCCAAGGTCCTTTAGCATACTTCACCAAAGCTTTCATCTTTCATCACCTTCATCTATGGGAATGATAACAAAGAAAAAAGAAAAGGTTTAAACTCAACCTTCTCCGCCTAGACGCTTTACAAGCCCATAAACAGGCTTCCAACCCTCATCTCCAGGAAGTTTAAGATAGGCCTCCATTTCCTCCTTTGTTCTAAACGTAACCTCTTCAACAGGAGGAACTGTTCCAGGTGGGAATTTCTCCAAAATCTGTTCGATAAGCAACTCTAAGTATTTAAGTATGAATGCCACAGGTCTTTTAGCCTTTTTAGCATCGGCAAGTGTTGCCTTTCCTACCACTCCCTCCGGGGTATTGACTATCTCGATTGGCATGTGACCCTCGGCACTGCTCCAGCGCATGGGTCTTAGCAGACCATCAACGGCTTTATCAAAGTGTCCATCTGGAAGATAACTTCTTGGGGTTGTATCAACGGCTTTGCTCATGTCAACCATTTCCTCTGGGAACAAGAGAAGCGCGAGAGATGTTTCGGCCTCATCTGCATGAACGAAGTCTGTCTCAAATTCTCCTCCTTTCTCTTTGGTTCTAAAGAACTTTCCGGCAGCTCTGTGCCAGTCAAGAGCTATGTATATTCCCGGCAGTTGATATTTTTTCATGAACTCTTGAATTGCAGATTCAAGAACCCAGAAGTGACCATGGTTGTTAATCAGTATCTGCTTTCTGTAGCCCATATTCCAGAGCCCAAGCATTACATCCATTATATAGCTCTTGAGGTGTTCCTCTTCAATTATGACCGTTCCTGGCATTCCATAGTGGTGCCATGGGTGAGAACCATATGTAATTGGCCAAGTGATAGCAACGGGCTTACCTTTCTTTTTCATATGTCTTCTAACTGCCTCACAGATCTGTGTGACGTAGAGGGTATCCGTTCCCGAAGGTAAATGATTTCCGTGGAATTCTGTGCTCCCTATAGGAATTAGAACTACATCGCACTGTCTAACCTCCTCAAAAACTTTATATCCAGGGGTTGTTTGTATATAAGTGCCAGGGTTTGCCAGTTCTGGTGGGCTGGGAATACCAAACTCCTTGAGAATTTCATCAATTTCCTTGTCGCTTGCAGTCCATATTTCTTTTTCCAGTTGTCCGACTGGGGTGTTTTCAAATATCAAATCTTTTGGAATCTCACGAACCATGTTACTTCCCCCTTATGGTTTAATTAAAACCTTTCCAATGTTGCTCTTCTGTTCGCTTGCGAATTTCATTGCTTCTAATGCTTCTTCAAGCTTGAAGCGGTGTGTTATAATCTTTGTCATGTCGATCCTGCCGGAAGCCATCAGATTTATAACGCTTGGGAATATCCCATGACCTGAATGTCCTTGGGCTCCAAATATCTGGCCTCTTCTTACTTGGAGAACCTCAAACTGGACGGGAACGTGGGTTACTGCTCTTCCAATTGCCACAACTTTTGCATTTACCTTTTCTCCGTTCCATATAGTCTCTTCCATTACTGGCCAGGTCTTTGGAAAGGCTCCAGCGGCTTCCACATACATATCTGCACCTTCTCCATTTGTTATCTCAAGGATTTTGCCAGATACTGAATCCACTTTAGTAGGATCAATTACAAAATCAGCTCCCATTTCCTTTGCTAACTTTTGTCTTGTCTCAGCAATCTCCACGGCGATGACTTTTGCAGCACCTGCTGCTTTAGAGAGAGCAATCGCAGCTAATCCTATTGGCCCAGCTCCAAAAATCACCACGTAAGCTCCAGGTCTAAAGCCTCCTCCTCTTTCAAAGATTCCGTTATATGCAACAGAAGTTGGCTCAACAAGAGCTCCTGCCTCATATCCTTTCTCCTCTCCATACTTCTCAACTATGTCAGTGATCTCCCAAACGACTCTTGCTGGAACTGCAATGTATTCGGCAAAAGCCCCATCCCTGCTGAAGCCTATTTCTTGGAGATTAATACAGTGATTTGGATATCCATCCCTACAATGCCTGCAGTATCCACACCACACCATTTCCTCCGCTGTTACTGGAGTTCCAACCTCAAACTTTTCACCCCATTGGTTGTATGCTTTTTCTCCAACCTTAACGATTTCACCTGAGAACTCATGTCCAAGTACACATGGGAATGCCGTGAGTCCGGGGTAGAGGATGTATCCATCTGGAGTTGATTCGTACATGTGTATGTCTGATCCGCAGATACCGCAGGCTTTAACCCTTATTAAAACTTCGTCTTCTTTGATCTTTGGAATGGGTCTGCGCTCTAGTCTTAATTCGGGATACCTCCAGACCAATCCTCCAAGGTATGTTAGCTTTCCCTCAACATCCTTTGGTGTTGGTTTGTATTCTGGCTTTGGATCCCACTTTGCATACAAAACTGCAGCCAACATATCGTTATTCATAGTTAAACCCTCCATGGTCATTTTCACTTTATGTTGAAAATGTAAGAAATATATAAGCGTTTCTTTTAAAATTTAAAACCAAGACAATCAGGAGATCCTGAATATTTACTTTAATTTGTCAACATAGCCTTATACAGACTTAATTTGCTTGTCAAACCCTAACTCATCTATATTTGAAAACAAGAACAGTAATTTCGGGCGAATAAGTATTCATTAACTATAAAACTTAATACAATAAAATCCCAACATCTAACTATAAGCACTATGCATCAGAAAGTTGCTTTTTT
>CAYNRW010000013.1:17318-19129 GCA_964399725.1 uncultured Thermococci archaeon
TTTTGGTTACTTGACTTTTTTCGAAATAACAATGGTAGTTACTGTTTTAACCCCCTCAATTGTGGAAATAGAGTATATAATCCTTCCGAGGTCCTCTCTGTTTTTTGCTTGCACATAGACACACATGTCATATTCTCCAAGAACTTCATATATGTGAACCACTCCTTTTATTTTAGCTATTTCGTTTTCTACAGGAATTTGTTTGTTCTTGGGTTCTGTTCCAATGAACAAAAAAGCTGCAATATCCATTGACATCTCAGTTTTCCTCCAAAAGCTGTTTGTTAAACTGTATCTCATGCTCTTTAGTTATGAGCATAGTGTATGTTGCAGTTATCCCTTCTATCTCCGCCATCGTGACAGCCAGGAATTTTCTTAATTCTTCCATATCTTTGACAATAATTTTTGCGATAAGGTCATATACTCCAGTCACTTCATATAGTTCTATAACCTCCTTGTGTTTCTTAAGCTCTTCTAGAACTTTCGTCCTCTTTTTAATTTCAACACTTATACCCACAAAAGCTATTATATTATACCCCAATTTTGTATAGTCTATGTTAACTGAGTAATTTGTTATTATGCCCTTTTTTTCGAGTCTGCTTATTCTGTTCTTCACTCCCATAACACTTAGCCCCACTTTTTTTGCAATTTCAGTAAGAGAAATCCGGGCATTATTTTTTAGCAACTGCAGTATTTTCTTGTCAATCTCGTCAATGGTTAACATACGCAACACTCACCCCTGGTTATACTTGGGGGCTTCTAATATCTGAGTTCTCCTCAACTCGTTATAAATTTTTTGAGTGAGCAAAAATCGTGAGTGAAGTTTTTGAGGTAGAATGAGAGCGGTAAACCACGCTGCAGAAAAGAAAACTGAAAAATAAGCTGGGTCAAGTGCGAACAATTAAGAAACCTTTCAGACAAAGAAGTGTTCAGAGCATTAAAAAACGTAGTTTATAACCTACTAGAACCTTACACAGTATACAAAGACGGAAGATTGGCTGATCCTGGTTATTTGGTTCGGTAGAATGTGCAGTTGGCGATAAGGGTGGTGTGCCGTTTATTAAACTGAAGGAGATTTGGGAAAATTCTGTTAAACCTTATTCAGGTGATCAAAACTTGGAAAACTTAATGCTCTAATTTTAAAAATGAAAAAGAAGGTTAGATTCTGTTAGAGTCGAGAGTGGACATGATTTCGCTTAGGTCTATTTTTCCAATTCCAATGAAGGTGTCGGCTGCTCCATATGAAATTATGACTTCATCGTCTAAAAGTCCTATGCCTGTTGGAAAGACCACATGTGGTCTGTCTCCGTATTTTTCATAGATTTCCTTGGGTTCCATTATGTAATGGGGTGTGATCGCGGTTATTTTCCCTTCCTCGTTCATGAGGGCTGCAAAGGCTCTGTAAACTGCATCCATGTCTGCAGCATGGAGAATTAAGAGATATTCATCTTTTCCAACTTTAAGAGGGGGAGTTCCCCACCCTATTTTATATTCAAACTTTTCTTTGTCAATTGGAATGACTCCATCATATGTTTCTATCTCCCTGAAGTCAGATGCCTCAAAGATGTCTTCTGGGACTTTGCTTATCACGCACAAATCCCTGAATTCTCCTTTATATTCCATCATCGGTCTTTGGAACAACTTCAATCCATTCATCTCCACAAGAAACGCATCCTTGTCCCCTCTTATCTTTGCACCCCTAAGCTTAAACACACCTATTTTTCTCCAATTTCCACCCTCACACACCGCTCCAACCGGCAGATTTCTGAAGAATTTCACAGAAGGATCGTGGAAGCCTTTAGTCAATCCGCAAT
>CAYNRW010000014.1:0-19109 GCA_964399725.1 uncultured Thermococci archaeon
TCATCGGCAGGCTGATGGATCCGAGAGGCTAAGCTTTTAAGTTTTCTTTCTAACCATTTTCATGCCATCGTGGAGAGATGGAAAACTTGGGCTACCGGTTAGAGAAGCGATTAAAATTTTCCCCGAGCTTGAAAAATACCTTGATGAAAGAGGCAGATTAGATTTATCAAACAGAAGGGCAAGGGTCCTGTATAACAAAGCAATTGCGAGGGTTGTTTTTGATATTGAGGTGGAATATCATCCCAAGGGACTTATCACAACGCCAATTTCTCGTTTTATCTTCTTAAAGACTTTTCTGAAGGGAAGAGAAAAAGTTCTGGAAATAGGAACGGGACATTCTGCTTTAATGGCAATAATGGCAGATAAACTTTTTAACTGTGAAGTATGGGCAACTGAAGTGGATGATGAGTTCTTTGAGTATGCAAGGAGCAATATTTCTGCAAATAATTCTAAAGTACGGCTTATAAAAAGTAGTGGGGAAATCATCAAGGGAATAATACCAAAAAGGGAGAAGTTTGATGTGATATTTTCTGCCCCTCCCTACTACGAGAAACCTACAAAAGGGGTTTTAACTGAACGCGAAGGCGTCGGTGGGGGTAGATATGGGGAGGCTTTTTCCATAAGAATTCTTGAAGAAGGAAGGCAATACTTGAAGAAAAATGGAAAAGTGGCGCTGTTTTTACCGGACAAATCAACCTTGCTCGAAGTGGTGATCAAAAGGGCTGTTGAGTTAGGTTATACATACCGTGATATCAAATTTAAGGTAGGAACTAGATGCCGGCACTCACTGATATTCTTTAAACGATAAACTTATATTGAGAGGTTTTAAAATCCATATGGCAAATGAGGAGAAAGCACCTCCACTGAGCATTGCGATGAAGACACGCCCACGGTCTGATGCCAAAAATAAAAACTTACTTCATCTCTTCCACGTAAAGGAACAGGCACTTCAGATACTCAGTGTCTTTAGATGCCATTAATATTGGATGATCCGGTGCTTGGGTTCTGTAAGGTTCAATGAGTTTTAGAAACTTCCCTGCTTTTGCTGCGGCGGCTATTATCATGTCCTTGAACATCTGCATGTCAACATGTTGGGAGCATGAGGCGGTTACTAAGATACCACCGTTCTTAACCAGTCTTAGCCCTTGATAATTTACATTGAAGTATGCTCTAAGGCCTCTCTTAAGGTCTTTCTCATGCTGAACAAATGCTGGAGGATCTAAGATCACGATGTCGAATTTTTCTCCTCTTTTCTGTAGTTTTTCCATGACTCCAAATGCTGACCCGACAATAAACTCCATTTTATCTTCAACACCGTTAAGCTTGGCATTCTCTTTTGCTTGTTCTATTGCCGATGGGGACTTATCAACCGCAATAACTTTCTCTGCTCCTGCAACTGCGGCATGAATCGCAAAACCACCTGTATATGTGAAAACATCAAGTACTTTTTCCCCACCTTTGATGTACTTTTCCAGTGCAATTCTATTTTCTCTCTGATCTAAGAAGAACCCGGTTTTTTGACCCCTCATATCCACGATGAACTTTGCCTTCCCTTCTTCGATAATTGTACGGTATTTTTCTTTTCCAAGCAAAACCCTTTCTATCTCAGGTAATCCTTCCCTTCTTCTTGATCTTCCGGTATTTTTCTCAAAAACTGTCTCGATTTCAGGTTCTACTTCGAGAATTGCCTCTGCAACGTCAAGCTTAAATCTCTCCATTCCTGCACTTGAAATCTGGAGGGATGCTATATCGTTAAACCTATCCACGATCAAGCCTGGCAGATAATCTGCCTCCCCGTACACCATTCTATAGGCTTTGTCATATCCTAAAATTTTCTTTCTGTACTCGTTTGCCTTTTTTATGCGTTCCTTGAACAACTCTTTATTTATCTCTACATCTCTCTCCTTTGTAACTAAGCGAACCATTATGTTCGAATTGGGATTGACAAATCCTTTCCCTAAGAATTTCCCTCCCCTAGAGTAGACTTCCACTATATCTCCCGGTTTAATCTCACCTTCTGTTCTTATCACACCCTTTTTAAAAACAATCATTGCTCCCTTCTCAATCGCTCTATAGGCTTGAGCATCAACATACACTTTACCCATTTTTCTCACCCTTCCAAAGTTAAGGCGATAGGTATTTAACCATTGACCTCTATATATTATGTTGGGTGAGTTCTATGAATTTAGAAGTAATAAAAGAGTTTCTGGATGCGATTGGAGCAGACTATACAGAGGTGGAGGGGGAAATCCATTTAGCCCCAGAGGTTTTTTATGAAGTTTGGAAGTATGTAGGGCAGCCCGATATTAAAACGTATGTAATAGAAGATGAAGTTGTTGAACCTGGTTCATATGATCCCCCGGAGATGAAATATACTGATGCTAGGAAGATTAAAATCAAAAAAGCATATTTCGAGACACTTGAAGGAGTTAAGATTGTTACAAATTATGGAGAGTTCCAGAGGATATTGAAAGAAAAGAAGGAAGAACTTTAGTTCTCTTATCTTTCTATGCTCAATTTATCATTATTTTAAGCATTAAAACACCCATACAGGTTGTTCGCTTTATTCTGAGAATAGTAGCACTAACACCTATTGTTGCAGCTGTTAAAAGAACTGCTAATCCAAGGAGCCCATCAAAATAGAGAGAGGCAGTTGCTATAAAAAGTAACACCACCGAATTTAGTGTTGTGTAGTTGATTTTTGATATTGCTCTCCCAATTATCTTTGAAAGTGATATGCCGTAAAGATTAACAACGCCACTTGTTACCATGGTTGCAAGAAGCAAGATAATTAGTTCTTTGGAGCTTAGGGGATAATATAAATCTTTGATTAGAACTAAGACACCGTTTCGAGTTTTTCCGGTTACATAAAAATTGATCAAGCTGAAAATAAAGTTTGAGGTGTTGACTGAGAATGCTATTGTTAAGAAAGTTCGTTCATCCTTTGAGAGGAAACTTCCTAAGAGTGCAGCTTGAGATGACGTAAACGTTGGCAAGAGGGAAGCAAGCATCCCAAAACATGTGCCAATAAAGGAGAATTGTAAAAACTTTCTTTTTGACATCTGAATCTCTGGGTTCCCTATTTCAATCATTTGGCTGTTTTTCAGGGAAAACAATATTGCAGGGACTCCAAATAATCCAACAAAAATATGAAAATATGGCTCTTTAAGAGGAAGCCTATCAACAACAAGCCCAAAGACTCCAGAAAGGAGGAAAATTAACGTGGCATATATTCTTTTTACACCTTTTTCTGTGATTATGAGAAAGAAAGCGAGTAAAAACACAGCAACTTTTCCAATGGAATTTGTGTAATGCTCTGCCAATATAACGTAAGGAAAAGCCAAGGGAATAGAGAACACTACCGCTAAAAGACTTGCTTTTAAAGATATGTTTATAACCTCAAGGCCTTGTCCTTGAAGAGCAAGTTTATGGGCTGGAAGAACACTTACTGCTGTTTCTTCATCTGGAATACCAAAGAATGTTGAGGGGAATGCATCCAAGAATGTATGTGTCAAACCCATCGAATAAAGAAGTAGCACATACGAAAACCCTCCCGGCGAGATTAGGAAACTTTCAACAATAGATGCTAGGGTATTAACATGCAAGGCAGGTGTAATACCTGTTAGTGTCCCAAACAAAATGCCTAACAGGATCCATTTAAGCATATATCATCCCTTGATGGTACTTCAAAGGCAGGTTCTCCTCGGTAGGTAGTATAAAAACCAAAAGCGGTAATTGTTTCATTCACCTCTAAGGAGATTCCTAAGGATTTGGGTAGTTTAAGCAATATCCAGCAGTTTTTATTGGTAACATTGGCTAGCCCAAAGCCATTTTTGTACCTCTTTATCCATTCTACTTTTCCTTGTATTTTAAGTGGAACGTTAGGGAGTGGGGCACAGATTGAATTTGGAAGCTGCTCTCTGGGAATTTTTACCATACATTTGATGCAATACAGCGAGTTTTTCCTTCTTATACTGTAGAACTCTATGATGTCTCCAAAGTTAGTCGAGAATCCATACAATTTCAACTCTGTGCAGTTTAAGCTTAAAGAAACACTTGCTTTTGTGACTTGGCATATCCCATGTGCTATCTCCCCAATCCTTTCTTTTCCAACAGATACAGTTTTTGCCTTTCCAATAACATTTACGTCTCTGGGGGAACTCACATAGATGGTTAGTGTTGAGTAAAGCCTCGCAATTCCTACTATCTCGACCTCATCGCCAAGTGCCAGCTTGGTTTTGTAGGGCAAATACACATTAATTTTCTCACTTCCATTCCATATTGTCGCCGGAGTTATATTTTGAATTACAACTCCTTCAATTTTAAAGGGCATTCTGTCCACAGGAGTTTTCAAAAATCCCATGGGAGTGTAATCAACAACATGAAATTTGCCTCCATAGAAAAGGCCATAAACCTCGACTTTTTCTCCCTTGCTGGCATTTAAGCACTTGCTTAGTTTGATTTTCTGAGGGGTTAAAAGATAGCACGAAGAGTCCATCCAGAATGCACCTTGAAGTGATTCTAAGTTCAAGGCAGTATAGGGAACTTCATTTATCTCCAAGGCTTCTACAGAATGTTTTGATTCATCAAGGAGTTTACCTATGATTTTGTAGCTTTTATCCACTTCCAGAGCCTCATATACAACAATTGTCTCTTTTCCGTCGTATAAAATGCTAAAGTCTTCTTGTGAGTAAACACAAACGCCTGTAAAGTTTACTAAATTCCCCTTCTCTGCCCTTTCTAATGGTACCGGGCTAGTAGTTTCTGCCCCTATTAGATAGAGTAGTAAAATAGAGAGAAGAGATGCTGCCATTAAAACTATTCCAAGTTTCGTTAATTTAATCATGATCAATAGTAATATAGGTAAAGTTAAAAAGTTTGCGATTGATAACATTCAAAAGAGTGTTCACAAATTTTGGTTCTGCAGTACAATTCCCTTTTCTGTTATCTCATAAGGTATCCAAGAAAGAGCATGACGTGTTCTTCTCATTCCATAGACTCTCAGGTATCTTCTTAAAGTTCTCCCTTCTTCAAATAGCTTCATTTCTATGATTCCATCCGCTATTGCCTTGATTATCGTTTCGACATGTGGCTCCTCTACCCCTGAGTTCATTTCTAGTATCCATACCTGTTTGTTCTTGTGGGCAAATGCCTTTAAATCTTCCAAAAACTTGTATATTTGTTTTTCCTCGGTTTCAAAGAACATAGGGGTTAGAGATGAAACTGTCCCAATGACTGGAGGATTTTCAACATGAGGATCGTTTAAGATTATTCTAGTAGTTATGTCCTTTATTACATCTATTATTTGAGAAGTATCCCTAATATCAGGTATTACCTCTTCCGTAAATGAGAATTTTGGACCTCCACGTATTCTTTGGGTGTATGCATCGAGGATATAAAGCTTATCATTTAAATAACCCATTAGTCCCCATCCAAAATCGAGTGCATTGCTTATGAATTCATATCTGGATACGTCAACTAGAAGTCCTATAACATTCGCTCCAGAAGTGAGTTGATTATACATGAACTGAGTTATAAAAGTAGTTTTGCCCGATTTAGGATCTCCAATCAACAAAACAACGCTACCCTTCGGTATCCCACCCATTAATAAGGAGTCAATGATTCCTGTGGAAACTCGCTCTACCCTTTCTTCTATTTCTGCTTGGGATGGAAAGCCTAGCTCTAGATTCAATTTAGCCCCTCCTAGTAGATTTCGCCACTGGGATATACAACAACTCCATGATCAGTTATCTCAAAAGGATATTTTCTCATAGAATGTTTAGTTCCTCTCATCTTCCGGATTAAAAGATAGCGCTTAAGCTCTATGTTTTTCTCTTGAAGATCAAGAATAACAACACCTTTTGCTATATACTCCTCTATTCCATATCTGCTAATTCTCCCGGCTTTTGGGTCTGGAGCTTCTGTAGTGAGGAGTGTTGTGACACCCATCTCGAGAAGAATTGTATTTAACTTTAAGAGAACTCCCCTAATATCCCTCTCATTTTGAAGTCTAAAAGCTATCGAGGGTACAGAATCGATAGCGATTCTCTTTGCATTTATAGCTTTGACAACCCGGTATATGTACCTCAGGAAGCTATCCACGTTGATTCTATCTTCTAGGACAAATCTCTCCTCAGATGGTATTCCAGAAATTGCACTGACTCCATCAACAATTGCTATTAATCCCTCTTTTTCGTGTTTTTTGAAGTCCCATCCAAATTGTGCCATTTCTCTTCTGATGTCTTTTGCTCTCTCTTCTAGGGTTACTAAAACTCCCGGCTCTCCATATTCCTCCGCACCCTTGTATATATATTGAGCCACAAAAGTAGTTTTGCCAGTTCCAGTGCTACCTGTGATCAGGACAGTTGATTCCTCAGGGAATCCTCCTCCGATTAAATCATCAAATCCCGGAATCCCGCTTCTTACCCTTCTTTTGGAAAAATCGGCTACCATAATGAATCACCCTTATTAGCATACTTCATGCTCTTTTTCGTCTCATTGAATTTATTACCTTTTAAAATATAAGGTTTTTGGAGTTCGTATCCGACTATGCTGGAGATGTTGTAAAATTTCTAACAAGTTGATAAACTTTTATGATAATTTATCAACAAAAGAGTTTTATTGCAAAATGGATAGTATCCTAAAAGGTGAGCCAATGTTAGATCCATTCGGAAGACGAGCCCAGGAGTTGTTAAACGAATTTGAAACTATCAACGAGCTACTTGATGTTATTCCCAGCTATTTAGACATAGAGCTAGCACTAGAGAGAGTTCGATGGGTAAATACTGGTAGAATTCCTGATTATTTGTTAAGTTTAAATGATTGGAAGGATTTGATAAGTTTTTATGCCCTCTTGGGTGCTTTGGCATTTTCTCCCTATGGGGTAGAAATGGAACTTGTTAAGGAGGCAAACCTGAAGATATATCTGACAAAGATAGAATTGTCAGAAAACTTTGATGAACTTGCACTTCCCTTAGAAAAAACATCAGGAAATGAAATTCCGAAGAGAGATAGGACAATAATTGAGAAAACCCTCCATGAAGAGTTGCCTCATGAAGAAAAAGAGAAAATAGTTCTTAAATACAAAATGCCTCTGAAGGAGTTTCTTTCCTTAAACGAAGGATCTCTTAAGGATTTTTACATAAGAAACGGGTACGTGTATTTAAACAAAACACAGGTGATCAAGCTGTGGAAGAAGAGCTTCGAGAAAAACCTCGAAAAGGCGGTTAACATTCTCTATGACATCAGAGAAGAACTGCCTCACTACTATGTGGAACTTTATTCCAGACTAAGTGAGCTCGCTCGAGAATATTTCAAAGAGAGGATTGAAAAATTCAGCACTGCTGCTCAGCCGTTGCGTTTTGATCTCTTTCCTCCTTGTGTTAAAATAGCACTAGGGGGCGTTCCGAGTGGATTAAGAAACTATGCTATAACAGTATTGCTAACTTCTTTCTTGAGCTATGCTAGGATATGTCCTAACCCTCCTAAAAGGGATGTTAAAGTTAAGGACTGCATAAATGATCTCAGGGTAATAAAAGAGGAAATCCTGCCCCTGATAATTCAGGCAGGCAACAGATGCAGGCCTCCTTTATTCCAAGATCAGCCGAATGAGATCAAAAACATATGGTATCATTTAGGTTTTGGTTACACCTTGGAACCGAGTTTAGAAGACAGCGGAAATTCAACGTGGTATTTTCCCCCCAATTGTGAGAAAATACGATCCAGTGCTCCTTCTCTTTGTAAGCCGGACAAAGACTGTAGATACATCAAAAATCCTTTAACTTATTATCTCAGGAAACTGTATTTAAGTAAGAAGAATCAAGGTGAAAAAGAATGAGCAGTCTATTTAGGGAAGTCAGCAAAGAGGAGAGGGCAAAATACTATTCAAAAGAATGGAGTTCAAAGAAAATTCCAAAGTTTATTATCGACACCTTAGAAAATAGAGAGTTTGGATTTGATCATACTGGTGAAGGTCCTAATGACAGGAAAAATGTGTTCCAAGATGTTAAAGATCTCGAAGATTATGTAAAAATCACTGCCCCCTATTCAATCTATTCCAGTGTAGCCTTGTATGAGGATCCAAAAAATATGAGTGGTTGGCTTGGAGCGGAACTGGTTTTTGACATAGACGCAAAAGATCTTCCCTTAAAGAGGTGTAGTCATGAAGCCGGAGTGGTATGTCCGATATGTCTTGAGGATGCCAAGGAACTGACGAAGGATACTCTTGTTATCCTGAGAGAAGACTTCGGGTTTGAAAACATTCACGTTGTTTATTCTGGTAGAGGTTATCATATTAGAGTTCTAGACGATTGGGCCCTGGAGTTGGATTCAAAAGCCAGGGAAAGAATTTTGAGCTATATCTCCAGTGCTGAGGAGGTTACATTTGAAGACATTCAAGAAAGAAAGATGTTGCTGTCTTCAGGTTATTATAGGGTCTTTAGACTGAGGTTTGGTTACTTCATCAAGAGAATCTCTGAGTATCACCTAAGGAACATTGGATTGAATAGAAAACAAATAAATCTAATAATAGAGAGCAGGGACGAGATTTATGAGAATTTTGTAAAAAAAGCCATATTGACAGCCTTTCCTCAGGGTGTTGGATATAAGACTCTTTTAAGGTTGTTTGGCTTATCTACTATATTTTCAAAAGCATACTTTGATGGAAAAGTAACTGTTGACGTAAAGAGGATTCTCCGTTTGCCTTCTTCTCTTCATTCGAAGGTGGGTCTTATTGCTACATATATAGGAAGTAGCGAGAGCGAAGTGGAATCTTTTGACCCGTTTAAAAATGCCGTCCCTAAATTCAGGGAAAAAGAAGTCAAAGAAGCGTATAATGTATGGAAAGAGGACATGGAGGAGCACTTATGACCTATGGAAGGCTAAATAGCCTCTATCTTCCGAAAATCTCGCCCTTTAGGGCGGTAGGTCACTGGCCTCTAGTTTGGATTTAAAGATGAGGTGAGGGGGCTATAGTCCGCCTTCTGTATTGAGGAGGCATTCGACTAAGCGGCCTACCACGGAGCTCACACCGGGAACTCATTGCCCCTTTCTCGGCCTTGCACCCCGCGGGACGGCCGTTTCACCGCTCCCCCTCAAATCGTCTGCGGGTTAACTCGGGAGCCCTCACGAACTCCCTTCACCGCTTTCATTCTCATCTTTGAGGGGACGTGTCGTTTCTGCGCCGTTGCCCTCCCTCTCGGGAGGTGCCTTGCGGCACCGCGGCCCCGGTGGGGTGGGCGGAACTTCCTCCTTGCGGAGAGCCCCAGCCCCCTCACCGTGTTAGAATTAAAGAAAAACATTATAAAGATTTGGTTATTTTTTGGGCAACTCCTTATACTCTCTAGTCTCAGGTTTCTTTGGCTTTCTAAATTTACCTAATGGAGATTTCCTCCTTGGTTTAGGTCGTTTTCTTTTTCTTCTTGGTTTTTTATGTTTCGAGTAGTAACCAAACAGAAGCAGGAGAAGCAGTATAAACAAAGCTATGGCAACAGCATAGTATTTTGTTGAAGTCTCCTCAGGGGGGACTCGACTCGGGGATGAGCTTGTTAATGAAGAGAAGCTTTGAGTTGAAGAGGTAGTTGTGGGCCTTGGAAGTTCCAGTTTTAAAGTTCCGCGGACCTCTTGTTCTTTTCCATAACTTTCCAGAGAAATTTCGTACCCGATTTCTCCTAGGGGGAGTTCTACGGTGAACTCTATTTCGTTTTTTCCCGGCATTAATATGAGGTCTTTAGAGGATTTTAGTATCGTACCATTAACACCAAAAAAGCTGTAAGATAGGGTTCCTTTCATTTCGTGAGGGTTTCTGTTGCTGATTTCTACCAAAAACTTGACTTGTCCTTTAGTTGGAACTAGGGAGAGCTTTTGGTATGAAACTTTTTTAATCTTTGGATATGCTAATACATCGTAATTAGAAGACTCTTGATCGAGTACTATGTTCCTAAACGCTATTTTCCCTATTATTTTCTTGCTACCAGGTGGTAAAGGAGGAAGGTCTACTCTCACAACGTTGCTACCTTCATTAAGCATTATCTCTTTGGTTTGGTTATATATATGCTTGTTGTTGCTTCCATACACTTCAATACTGAGATTTACTGGGATAATTCTCTCAGACAATATTGTAAGATATGCAGTATTGGACTCATCTTCCATTATTTGGATTTTTTCTAGAGAGACGTCCACTAAATCAACTCCGAAGGATATGTAGAAATCTTTCGAAAACAAATATGTTCCTCGTGGATACATAATAGTGTATACCAGCTTGTACTGTCCAGAAGGGAGCTCATAAGGAATTGGAACGTTTATCTGAACTGAGTTCTCTCCTGGGGTTAAGTTTACTCTCATGTCTTTTTTAAGATATTGTTTCTCATCTCTTTCTAAATACACGCTTCCTTTTACAGATACAGGAGAATTTTTGAGATTGTATATTGTTGAATGTATCTCCAGTATCTCTCCATTTAATACGTGGAAAGTTGGAACACCGCGTTCTTTTATCCGCACAAGGGTTTCTTTGAATATTAACGGAATATCAGTAACCTCAAGTGAAACGGGAACTGTAATAATGCTTATTTCTCCTGATTCCGAGAATCCCCAAAGAATTATGAAGAGGGTATACTTTCCCGGTTTTACACTTTCATTGACATGAATTTTGTACCGCAAGGTTCTTGCCTCACCAGGTTTCCAATATGTGTAGATGACTCCGGGAGATATTGGTTCTCCTGTGGACTTATAGATTTCTAGCCTAATTCCATGAATTTCTTTATTGTTTTCATCGACTGTGTAATACCTTCGATAGCTTACCACTTGAAACTCTTTATCTTCATTATTCACAATAGTGAGGGTTCCTTCTCTATAGTCCCCTGAGACTATAATGATATTGCTTTCTACTGTCGAGAAAAATAGGTATTGAGAAGACACCAACGAAGAGATCATAAGTAATATTATAAGGGCTGTGATGATCTTCTTCATAACTCTTCCCCTAGATAATTTGTAATTCGATAAATATAAAGTTTCACATTATAAGCAATAGAATGCCTAAGAGTGTGAACATTGTAAAAAACAACAAACTTATTCGGTATAATGGCAATTTTGAAAACTGATTTCTAACTAATGCAGCTATTATAATGAGCAAAATCCCGTAAAAAGTAGCAAATACTCCGAGTGCTTTCTTCATATCAATATGTAAGATGAGAAGGATGCCGAGTATTGCTCCGGCAAAGACTGTTATGTGAGGAATCGTGAACATGTAGTAATGAAGCAGAGTTTTGTTTTCGTCCATTTTATCACCCCAAACTTACTCTATTATAAACGCATAGGTTGTTGTTGTAGGTAACTTTTTTCGAATTTCTGGAATTAAATAACGGGGAAGTATCGCTTCACTTTTTTCCTCCAATGGGTCATATGTTCCAAGTATCTTTTCAATAACCTTAACTGCAGTCTTTCCCCTAACTCTAAAATATCCGTGCCATGTTGGAGTAATCTCAAGTACTATGGGGAGATAAAGAGAGTTGTATTCATAGTTATCAAGTAAAGTGCTAAGATACTTCAGCTCTTTTCGTTTAAAAAAATGAAACTGTCCATCTCTAAGCTGTACCTTAGGTTCTTCCTCCTCGAGGAGAGTTTTGAGACTCTTTCTGCTTTTAGGTAAGTGAAAATTTAACCGGGAGAGCTCTTTTTGGATTAGTTCGTCTTCTTTAGGCATATTAGTATTCTTTTTAGAGAGGATAAAAAACTTTCCTTGAGATACTGTTGACAAGAAAAAGTCAAAATTTTTTATTTAATATAGCAATTTTAGACATAAATCTGATATAGCTGAGATCATTTGGCATTTTGCCAATAGTTCAATAGAAAAGCTTATATTATAAACATTGTATAAAGGTGCGTGTCTAATAATGAAAATATCACCAAAGAGGTGAGATAAAAATGAACGAAACTAGACCATTCACCAATTATAATTCACATAAACCCAAGTTCTTACAACTGGTTTTTGTTGATATAAATGGAATTCCAAAAGGAATGGAGGTTCCAATTGAAAGGTATGAGGAGGCAGTGACTGATGGAATATCCTTTGATGGCTCTTCAATCCCAGGCTTCCAAGGAATAGAAGACAGCGATCTTCTCTTCAAAGCAGACCCAACCACTTACGTGGAGGTTCCCTGGGAAGGGATTGCAAAGGTATTCGGGTATATATATAAAGATGGCAAACCCTACCATGCTGATCCTAGGAGGATATTAAGCTCAGTTGTGGAAAAGCTGAACGAGAAGGGAATAACAGCATATATAGGCCCTGAACCAGAATTTTATCTATTTGAAAAGAACGGCTCGTGGGAGCTCAAGCTTCCTGATGGAGGAGGATATTTTGACCTTGTTAATTTGGACAAAGCGAGAGAAATGAAAAGGATTATAGCCCATTATATGCCTGCATTCAAGCTAATTCCAGAAGTTTTGCATCATGAAGTTGGTCCAGGACAGCATGAAATAAATTTTCGCTTTGCAGATGCATTAACAACTGCCGACAATATAGTTAGGTTCAAGTATCTGGTTAAAGCAGTGGCAGAAAGTTATGGTCTTTATGCTACCTTTATGCCAAAGCCCCTTTTTGGTAAACCCGGCAATGGAATGCACTTACACATAAGTCTTTGGAAAGATGGGAAGAACATCTTTAAAGGAGAGAAGGGGCTAAGTGATGAGGCCCTTTACTTTATAGGAGGCATTTTAAAGCATGCAAAGGCTTTAACAGCTATAACCAATCCTACTGTTAATTCCTACAAACGTCTCGTACCGGGATATGAAGCTCCAGTATATGTCTCGTGGGGGTACAAAAACAGGAGTGCACTGATAAGGGTTCCTGCATATGTAGGGGATGGTGCGAGGATAGAATATCGCTGTCCGGATCCAAGTGCAAACCCATATCTTGCGTTTGCAGCCCTCTTAATGGCTGGCATGGATGGGATAAAACACAAGCTCGAACCATTCGCCTATGTGGAAGAGAATGTATATGAATTGGGAGAAAAAGAAAGGGATTCTCTAGGAATAGACCTTCTACCAGGTACTTTGGAAGAAGCTCTTAGAGAGCTAAAGAAGGATAAAGCAGTCAAAGAGGCTCTTGGAAAGGCTCATCACAACTTTATAGAATACAAAACAAGGGAATGGGAGGAGTATCAAGAGTATTTAGAAAAGAAGGGGATTGACAGAAAAACAATGAAGGTCACGGAATGGGAACTTGAGCGCTACTTTTATCTCTAATTTTTTTCGTTCTTCTCTCTTCTGCATGTAACATAAGAGAGCCTAGGATTATTAGTGTAGCTCCAATCATTTGTTTAGTTGTTAGACTTTCGTGGAATAGAAAATAAGCAAGGATTAAAGCAACCACAGGTTCTACTGTGGCAATTATTGATGCTCTGCTAACTTCTATTTCCTTAAGTGCAGTGTTGTATAAAATATATGCCAGGAATGTTGGAAAGAATGCCAGCCCGAAAAGATAGGGTATAGCTGGGGCAGGAATTTTAAAATTCGAAAACGGAGCCAGAAAAAGGGCTCCAAAACCTATTGTGTAAAGAAGAGCTTCTTCTGGTTTTTCGTTTTTTATGGCAAATTTTGCCAAAATTCCATAGAGGGCATATGTAAGCCCTGAAAGAAGCCCCAGTACTATGGCTATTCTACTCACATTCTCTCCGTTAGGATTAACAACTAGGAGAACCCCTATTATTGCCACTACAAGTGCCGTGAGCTTTATGGATGTGATTCTTTCGTTAAAGATGAAGTATCCCAGTATCGTGGAATAAACTGGGGCGGAATACAGCAGGAGAACTGCCAAAGAGACCGATGAAATCCTGACAGTGTAAAAATACAATATGTAAAACAAGAATACTGCAAAAAATCCATAGAATGCATAGAAAGGTAGTCTACGTTTTTTAATCTGGAAGCCTTTGGAAAGGTTGTAAACAAAAAGAAGAGCGAATGCTATGGAGGCTCTGTAGAATGTTACTGTAAAAGGGTCTAATCCGAATCCATAGAGCAATTTAGCAAAAATGCCGAGAGTTCCCCACATACTTGCCGCTAAAAAGACCAGTATATACCCCTTTTTCAACGCGCTTCACCCTCAAATTTCTGGTCCCATAGGGAGTCTTCTTTTGTGCTCGCTTTTTTTGACTAGATACTCGACGTACTCGACTTTCTCTACTGGGATACTTAACTCTTTGGCAATTTTGCTCTTTTCCATTTTTAAATCCACCAATCTATAGAGGATTTCATCTAAAAGTTTGTAGCTAATTCCTAGTTCGTCTTCGTCACTTTGTCCTTCCCATAGTCCAGCACTCGGTTTTTTGCTTATTATCTTTTCTGGAACTCCGATTCTCTTAGCAACTTCCCAGACTTCTGTCTTGTATAGGTTAATTAAGGGAGCATAATCGCTAGCCCCATCTCCCCATTTTGTAAAGTATCCCGTCAAAAATTCACTTTTATTAGAAGTCCCTAAAACAAGGTAGTTTCTTGAGTTTGCGTGAGCGTATAAGAGTATCATTCTTGTTCTTGCCATTAAATTTCCCTTGGAGACCTTGTCAAGTTCAAATCCGATACTCTTCTCAAATTCATCCACGATCTCCTTTATGTTGATGACCTTATGTTTGATTCCGAGTTTTTTGCATACTAATAAGGCATCTTCTACGTCTTGGTTCATGTAATATGGGATTATAAGACCAAGTACTTTCTCCTTTCCAAGGGCTTTTGTTGCAAGATGGGCAACAGTTGCGCTGTCTACACCGCCACTAATCCCAATCACTACTCCCTTAGCTTCTGCTTCTTCTGTTTTCTCTTTTATAAAGGAGATGAGCTTACTAATGACCTCTTCGAAATTTAATTCTCTCATTTTCTAGCCTCCCTTTAGTTCTTCCATAAATCTCACGTATCCAATAAGACTTAAAGCACTTCCCACGAGCATTGAGATAAATGCTATCCATGCTAGAGAGGAGTAGGGATATTGAACTCCTTCTACATCGTACACATAAGAAACATTTCCACTTTCCACATTTATCTGGGGCTGAGAAAGTGGATTCAACGTTACGGAATTATTGTTTAAATTATACACATCAACTTTGTTTCCATGAACAATGATCACTGATGCGTTTTGGGAATATAATATAAGGGTTCTGTTGCTTATGAAGTACTCTTCTTCAAATTGAGAATCCCCAATTGAATATTGGCCTTTTTGTAGAGTCCCATGCCAATTACCGGTTTTTGGAATGCTATACATAGAAATGAAAGCGAGTATTATGGCCAAGAATAAGAAAAGCAGACCTGCTTTTATTAAAGGATATCTGAGTGCATCTTTAAAAGTTACCATTACACCACCCACAAAGCATTTTCAAAACAAAAATATAAAGATTGGGGTAAGAATAGATTAAATCTTTCCAGCCAACCAGCATTCTACCCAATGATCGTGTTCGTACTCTACTAATTGTGGGTGTCTGACATCACAGAGCCCCTTCTCCATGTAGAGACATCTTGGATGGAATCTGCAGCCTGGTGGAATGTTTGCAGCATTTGGGACTTCACCCTTAATTGGGACCTCCTTGATTATATTTCTTCTCTCTGGGATTGGCTCTGGCACTGCCGCAAGCAAAGCTCTTGTGTAGGGATGTATCGGATTGTCAATAACAACTTTTGCAGGCCCCATTTCGACAATTCTTCCTAAGTACATGACTGCAATATAGTCGGCAAAGTATCTGGCTGTTGAAAGGTCGTGGGTAATGTAAAGGTATGTAACACCCATTTTTTCTTTGAGTTCTTTCATCAATTCAAGAATCTCTGCTCTAATTGAAACATCAAGCATTGAAACTGGCTCGTCCGCCACTATAAATGTTGGGTTAAGTATTAAAGCTCTTGCAATAGCTACTCTCTGTCTCTGACCACCAGAGAGCATGTGGGGGTGCCTGCCTACGTAGTCTTCAGGCGGGACGATTTTAACCATCTCGAGCGCCTTATAGATGAGCTCTTCTCTTTCTGCTTTGGTCTCACCAATTCCGTGAATCAATAGTGGTTCTTCTAATACGTCGTAGATTCTGAATCTTGGATTCATTGAAGAAAACGGATCTTGGAAAACCATCTGGACTTTTCTTCTATATGCTTTGATTTCTTCTTGAGTTCTTAACTCGGTCACATCTTGGCCTTCCAAATATATTTTACCGTCAGTTGGTTCAAGGAGCTTCATTACTAATTTTCCAGTGGTAGTTTTTCCACATCCGCTCTCTCCTACTAGGGCAAAAACCTCTTGTTTATGGACTTCAAAGCTAATTCCATCTACTGCTCTGACGAACCTATGAGGTTCACCTCTAAGTCCCGCTATTAGGCCTCTCTTAATCGGAAAGTACTTCTTGAGATTTTCAACCTTTAATATTGCTTTCGCCATTTTTCATCCCTCACAACAACCAGCATGCGGCATAGTGATCTTTCTCAATCTCTTTTAGCTCTGGAATTTGTTCCTTACATTGTTGCATTGCATATGGACATCTTGGGTGGAAGCGACATCCACTGGGTGGGTGTATTAAGTTAGGGGGTTGTCCCGGTATAAACTCGAGCTTCTCAACGTCTTCATGCAATCTTGGGATTGCTGCCAGGAGTTTTTGGGTGTAGGGGTGTGCTGGTTCATAGTATATCTTTTCACTGTCTCCGATTTCTACTATTTTTCCTGCATACATTATTGCTACTCTATCACTTACCTCCGCGAGAATGCTCAAGTCATGGGTGATGAATATCATTGACAGGCCAAGTTCTTTTTTCAGCTTCTTCATGAGGTTTATTATCTGAGCTTGGACAACTACATCCAAAGCTGTTGTCGGTTCATCCGCAATGACTAATTCTGGTTCTAGGAGCAATGCAGTAGCAATAACAACTCTTTGCTTCATTCCACCACTGAGCTCGTGTGGATATCTATAGACTATCTCTGGAGCAAGTCCCACAAGTTCTAGGTACCTCATAGCCTTATCTAGAGCTTCTTCCTTCTCCATACCTTTATGATAAATTAATGGTTCTATCATCTGATATCCAACAGTATAAACTGGATTTAAAGCATTCATAGCACCTTGGAATATCATTGAGATTTTCTGCCATCTAATTTCTCTCCTAAGCACATCTTCAGGCAGTCCAACGATCTCCCTGCCATCTATTTTTATGCTTCCTCCAACGATCTTTCCAGGCGGTGTGGGCATTCCCATTAATGTGAAACCTAGTGAGGATTTTCCACATCCACTTTCTCCTGCTAAGCCTAAGACTTCGCCTTTTTTGAGCTCAAATGTGATGTTGTCAACTGCCCTCACAGCCCCTCTTGAAGTGAAGTAGTACATTTTAAGATCTTTAACTTCGAGCACATTCTTGGCCATTTTATCCACCTCACAGCCTCTTCAGTCTTGGGTTAAGTACCCTATCAAGTGATATTCCAAGTAACACGAATGTGAATGCTACTAGTGTAATAGCTAGTCCAGGTGGGATGACCCACCACCAGTATCCGTTAATTGTTGCACTCTGAGTCTGTGCATCGTAGAGTATCTGTCCCCAGGTAACTGCAGTTGGATCACCCAATCCAAGGAAGCTAAGTGATGCTTCGGTTAAAACAGCACCGGGAACGTTAAGGGCCATTGCTGCAAAGGCATATGGCATGATCTGAGGCATTATGTGCTTAAAGATTATCCTTCCAGTACCAGCACCGAGAGCAATTGCCGCCTCTACATAAGTTTGTTCCTTAATCTGCAGTGCCATACTTCTTGCGACTTTTGCAATTCCCGTCCAGTAAAATGCTACCATTAGGAAGACTATCGTCCAGAGGCTTACGTGACCCTTGAATGCAGCACCAAGGAGAATAAGTATTGGCAGTGTTGGTATTGAAGCCCAGAACTCGTTAACCCTCTGCATAAATTCGTCTTTCCATCCACCGAGATAGGCACTTGTAACTCCATAAAATATGCCTATAAGGACCGTAAGAACTGCTACAGTAACACCAACTGTGAGCGACACTCTTGTTCCCCATACAAGGCCTGTCCAGAGGTCTCTAGCCTTATAGTCGGTTCCCATTAATCCATATGTTCTTCCTGAAAGGATGACTTCTGTGGTGCTTAGGTCTATTTGGTCACCTTCTGTGAAGGTAAAGATTTCTACTTGGAATGTATATGCCCCCTTAAGGGTCTCTGGATTTGTTAAAATACCCTCTTGAGCTTTCGCAAATATTACTCTCATAGTGTCCATTGTGTTCTTTAGGGTCTCTCCACCTTCTGCAATCTTTTCTGGGTTTTCGAATTGAGAAGCCCATTGGAACACGGCAGCTCTAACTTTTCCGTCTTTTGCCAGTTGATATATGGAACCCTCTCTTAGTTCGGTGTTAAGGAGTTCTATCTTGTTGCCATCGGGTCTTATTACTGTGACAATGATTTGAGCAGGAGAATTTATATTTGCCAGTTTAACTCCAATGTCTCTTATTATGATATCTGAAGGAGGAACATCGTAATTGTTTTCGTAAGTGAATTCAAAACTATAGTACTTCATACCTCCACCGATATCCTGTCCATCGGCAGTTATTTTGAGATCCTTACTTGTTAAAACTTCGTGGGGAGCCAGTTTTTTGGCTGTAAAGTAATTGTACCAAACCGGAGGTACTGTTACAGGGTTCCCTTCCCAATACTGTGTCCATTTCTTAGGAATGTCTGGTTCAGTTATGTATGGTGCTGCAAGGGCAGTGAATATCAACAGGAAAAGCAATGCTAGTCCGAATAATCCACCTTTTTGTCTTCTAAATTCGAACCAGAAGTCCTTTAAGCTCGCTTTTACATCAACCCATCTCATTGTTCCTCACCTCATGTTTGTTGGGATGCACCAACTTTGACTCTTGGGTCTAGATATCCGTATGCCAAGTCTGCAATAATCATTGCTATCAAATACAATGCTACTGTAACGAATGTTACACCCATCAATAATCTGGTCTCGTTTTGTTGCAGAGCAGTCCAGTACAATCTTCCCATTCCTGGCCAGTTAAAAACACTCTCGGTAATAATGGCACCACCAATTGAACCAAGAAGACTGAATATTGTCATTGTTACTATTGGAGGAGCTGATGCTCTTAGAGCGTG
>CAYNRW010000015.1:0-18705 GCA_964399725.1 uncultured Thermococci archaeon
TGCTCCCTTTGCGTGAATGAATGTGAGATCCCAGAGGAAGGCTCTGGCTACTGCGGGATAGTATGGAACAAGGGTGGAGGATTAATTCCAATAACGGGAAGCTATGATTATGCATATCTCCACTGGTATCTCGATCCACATCCAACAAACTGCGTTGCAGGGCCCGTTTGTCCAGAAAAGAATCATAGAGGGTTTTACAACTTGGCGGTTTTCTTTGCTGGCTGCAACCTAGATTGTCTTTTCTGTCAGAACATAGAGCACAAGTACATGATAAAAGACGGAAAAATGGATCCTTTTGAAGGAATCATTATGAGCTCAGAAGAACTTGTTAATGTTGCTATGAAAAGAGAAGTCTCTTGTGTATGTTACTTCGGTGGAGATCCCACCCCACACGCACCTTATGCAATTAAAACCTCAAGAGAAATCCTAAAGCGGGCAGAAAAAGTAAAGAGCATAAAACGAATCTGCTGGGAAACAAATGGGCTTGAAAACCCCAATATAATTCGCGAGATGGCAAGATTAAGCCTTGAAAGCGGAGGAATAATAAAAATTGATTGGAAAGCTTATACGCCAAGTGTCTACGAGGCTTTAACGGGAATTAATGGAGAGAAAGCCCTTCAGAGAATAAAGGAAAACATAAGGGTTATATCATCAATGGACGAAAGAAAAGAGCCGCCCTTACTGGTTGTAAGCACACTAGTGGTGCCTCATTACATAGATGAAGAAGAGGTTAGAGGAATAGCAAGGTATCTCTCTCGCATAAACCCCTACATTCCATACATTCTTCTGGCGTTCGCTCCTCAGCATTTAATGCATGACGTCCCAACCACAAGCAAGAGACAAATGGAGAGAGTTTGTACAATCGCTAGAAAAGAAGGACTAAAACGAGTCTTCATCGGTAACTTCTGGCTCTTGAGATGATTTAGGGACTTCATCTCCCTGAGCGAGGATTATAAGCTCTCTCCCCTCAACGAGCATCTGGGCAACTTTCTTCCTTGCAGATGTTAAAGCTCTCCACACTGTGCCCCTTGAGACCCCCATTCTATGCCCAGCTTCCTCTTGGGTTAAGCCTTCGTAATCCACTAACCTTAGTGCTTCAAACTCCTCATAAGTCATGAAAACTGGCGGCTGTGGTGGGCCAAATGGTGGTTTGGCAGGATAAAAGTGCCTAACCTCAGGAATAAATCCTATAAATCGCATTTTCCGTCTTCTCCCTCGTCTCCAACCCATCCCGCGTGGCATTTTAACACCTAAACTACAGTTTGAATTTCACCTTTTTAGGTTTTGTGTGGGCGGCGTATTTATAAACCTCCTATCAAAATATAAACTAATGTATCTGCGAAAAGACCTTATCCAGCCAAGGGTTTATCAAGAGGTAATCTACGCAAAATGCAAAGACAAAAACAGCCTAGTTGTTCTGCCAACAGGGTTAGGGAAGACTTTAATAGCCCAGATGATAGCGGATTATCGGCTTTCTAAGTACGGAGGAAGGGTTTTAATGCTCGCACCAACAAAGCCCTTGGCACTTCAACATAGGGAGAGCTTTTTAAGGCTTTTTGACCTTCCGGAGGGGAAGATAAATACTCTGACCGGGGAGATTCCCCCGGAAAAAAGAGCCGAAATCTGGAGAAAGAGCATTATAATAACCGCCACTCCTCAAACGATAGAAAACGACCTTGTTGTTGGGAGAATAACTCTCGAAGATGTTGTTTTGCTCGTTTTTGATGAAGCCCATAGAGCAGTAGGAAACTACGCCTACGTTTACATAGCAAAGGAGTATATGAGGCAAGCAAAGTATCCGCTTATTCTGGGACTCACAGCTTCTCCCGGGAGTGATGAGGTAAAGATTCGCGAGATTGTTAAAAATCTCTTCATAGAGCACATTGAGGTCAGAACCGAGAACTCTCCAGATGTCAAGCCTTACGTTCAGGGAATAAAGTTTGAGTGGGTTAAAGTAGAACTGCCGGGAATTTACAAAGAGGTCAGAAAAATTCTAAGAGAGATGCTCAAAGACTCGTTGAAGCCTCTGGCTGAAGCGGGTCTTATAGAAGGGGCTTCTCCGGACATTCCAAAAAAAGAAATTCTCAAAGCGGGGCAAATAATAAATGCCGAGATGGCAAAAGGCAACTACGATATCGGAAAGCTTATGTTCTACCAAGCAAAAGCCTTAAAGCTCCACCATGCAATAGAGCTTCTCGAAACTCAGGGATTATCTGCTTTAAGGGCTTATCTCAAGAAGCTCTACGAAGAAGCCAAGAGAGGGAGGGCAAAATCGACAAAAGAGCTCATGCAGGATCAAAGGATGAAAAAAGCAATAGCCCTTCTTGTCCAGGCAAAAGAATTAGGAATTGATCATCCAAAGCTCGATAAAATGAAGGAAGTGGTTAAAGGGCAACTGAGTAAGAAGCCATCCTCGAAGATAATCGTCTTCACAAACTACAGGGAAACTGCAAAAAAGATCGTAAAAGAACTCCTTCAAGAGCAGATCAGGAGCATGCGTTTTGTAGGACAGGCCAACAGGGAGAACGACAAGGGCTTAAGCCAAAAGAAGCAAAAGCAGATCTTAGATCTCTTCTCGCAAGGAGAATTTAATGTTCTCGTAGCCACAAGCGTTGGCGAAGAGGGATTGGATGTCCCCGAGGTAGATTTGGTTATCTTTTATGAACCGGTTCCATCAGCAATAAGAAGCATTCAGAGAAGGGGAAGAACTGGAAGACATAGACCCGGTAGAGTTATTATACTAATGGCAAAGGGCACAAGGGATGAAGCTTATTACTGGAGTTCCCGCCATAAGGAGAAGCAGATGATTTCTCTCTTAAAGAAGGTGGAAGATATGGTTAAAAAGGAAAAACAGGCTTCTCTCCTAGGTTTTGTAAAGCCCAAAGGGGAAGATGAAAAATCTAGGGAAGTTTGCGAAAAGATGAAAGAATCAGAGAAAGAAGTGTATGAAAAACTCCCCATAAAGCCAGTTTTTGTAAAAAGACCAAAGGGAATTGTCATTTATATTGATTCACGTGAACTTAAGAGCCAAGTTCCAAAAGTGCTAAAGGAGCTTGGTGCTCATTTGGAGATCAAAACCCTCGATGTTGGAGATTACATAGTGAGCGAGGATGTGGCCATAGAAAGGAAAGCTGCCAATGATTTTATCCAGTCAATAATAGACGGAAGGCTTTTTGACCAAGCAAAACGTTTAAAGGAAGTCTATGCCCGACCGGTTATCATTATAGAAGGAGAGGTCTACGGAATTAGGAACATACATCCCAATGCCATTAGGGGAGCTTTGGCTGCTTTAACCGTGGATTGGGAGATTCCAGTTCTTTTTGCCAAAGATGCAGGCGAGGTTGCCAGCTACATCTACCTTATAGCCAAACGCGAACAGGAGGAGAGAAAAAAAGAAGTGGCCGTTAGGAGTGAGAAAAAAGCTCTTACCCTGGCAGAAAGGCAGAGACTAATCGTTGAAGGGCTTCCCTATGTATCGGCAACCTTGGCAAAGAGGCTCCTTAAGCATTTTGGAAGTGTAGAGAGAGTTTTCATGGCAAAAGAGAGCGAACTAATGCAGGTGGAGGGAATTGGAGAGAAAATCGCCAGGGAAATAAGAAAAGTCATAACGGCTCCGTATGAAGAGAAGGAAGAGAAAAATATATAAGATTTTCAAAAATATCTGAGTTATAAAGAAATTACAGAAGGGGTGGTACTGTGCGCAATCTTCTTTCTATCCTAGAAGACCTGAAATTTGGTGAAACCGTCCTAGTGGAGTACTCCTCAAAAGCCCCAGTTTATCTGCTCTTCCATGAACTTATAAAATGGAGCAAGGAAAATAACTACCCGGTCCTTGTAGATGATTTCCTGGACACGCTTCATATGTACAAAGTCCAAATGGAGATTGCGGGGATAGATACGTCTCCTCTTAAGGATCTCAATGTGATAAAGATGGGAGGAAGCATAAAGATAGGAAACATTCTAGGAAAGATTTCAGTAACTGAGAGTGCAGTTTTGGAGGGAGAATATGACAAGATTTTCAATAAGTTGTCTGAAGACAAAATAATAAATCCAGTACTGGGCTTCGATAAGCTTTTTATTCTCTATAACGACAGAAAAGACTACCTCAATGCTATATATAGGATGCTGAAATACCTAGGAAACAAAAAGAGAATTGCCTTTTACTTCATCAACGTAGATTTGATAAAATCGACCTTTCCAGAAATCTTGCCCATTATGGAGGAAATTGCAACGGCGGTTATCTCAATCGAGGAAAAAGACGAATTTAGGATAAACATTCGTAAGCCACTTAACATTTAGAGTGTGCCCCGGAGGAGCGAAGGGGACTCACAGCTCGCCACTCGCTCATCCCCCGCGGTTTCTCCGGGGCATTAACAGTTAGATGGAAAAAATCAAAAACCTTCTCATAACTGGGAGGAATAAATCCCGAAAAGCTACATGCCTCTGATTCATGAAAAAGGTTATATAGGTCTTCTTTTCTAAAATAAAATGGTGACAGCTATGAAAATTGTTGAACTGGACATAAAATTGCCCTATGAAAAAAGAGGAAAAGTTTTGATTAAAATTTTAAACATGGTTAGGGGAAAGCTTAAGGATATACACTTTTTGCCCCCCACAAGCAAAGGTGTTAGTGAAATAAGGATGGAAGTTGCAGAAGAGAACGTTCAAAAACTTCTCGCAGATATCAAAAAGATAGTTAGAGATGGAAAAGTCAGCTTCAAGGTCTTAAGCGAGGCCTAACGCCGGAGTATTGAGGTAACTCCTGTGGCAGCAAACACCAGTAGCTGAAATGCTTTGTATGCCTCGATAATATCTTTTGCTTCAAACTCTATTGTCTTTCCATCCATTCTTCTTGCCCCAGGGAGAAGCTCTCCAACGTCCGCCATGCCGCTGTTGTTATAGGTGAGTTTTACCCTAACGGGATATTCAAGTTTTAAAGGCTTTGTTTCACCTTTTTTGTATTTTTCAACGGCCCTAAAGACCGCATTCTCGAGGTCTGTCTTTATTTTCTTCAGGCTTGGACTTATAGCGGAATAACGTGAAAATGCTTTCTTAAACGCTATTCTCTCCGCCCAGGGAGTAAAACTTCTTACATCCCCCTCAAGGAGCTTTTCATCTCCACCAACGAGGATTACCGGTATGTTAAAATGACCGACAGCATAGCCGTTTAGGAGGAATTCACTAACCTCAATGCCGTTTAGTTCAAGCTTAGCAACATTTGCGCCGCTGTAGGTGTGGTCGAAAATCGCATAAGGAGTTCCAGCCTTTGCATGGTAGCCTAAGAATAGTGCAACATCGCATTTTTCAGCTCCAGCGATCATGGCAATTGGTCTTGGGTATCCTCTGACGAGATAAACATATTCAGGAAGGTTCTCTGGAAGAAGGTTTACCATGGGGCCATGACTATCAGCCACTACTACCTCCTCAAAACCAGCCCGATGAAGGGCATCTGCAGCTGTTAAAGTTATTTCTGTGGCTATTTTTCGAGCTTCATTGTAGAGGGCACCTTTCTCCACTAGATGCTGAGGGCTCACTATGAACGGCATCCCCTCCAAATCAACGGAGATAAAAGCCTTCATAGTACCACCAAACAAAGAATTCGCTTAATTCTTAAAATATATTTCTAAAAGGAAGAAAAGAACTGATCAAGGGTTAACTTCCTTAATCCCCTTTATTATGTTTTTCAGTCTTTTTCTGGCTTCTTCAAGGGAGCCTGCTTTCTCTATTGCCGTTCCAGTAACTATGATATCTGCACCGGCCATTGCTACTTCTTTTGCGTCCTCATAACTCCTTATGCCACCTCCAACAATGAGCGGTACTTCAATGGCAGCTTTAACTACCTTAATCATTTCATTCGGCACATGCTTTTGAGCACCACTACCGGCTTCAAGGTAAACAAGCCTCATCCCCATATACTGGCCAGCCAGAGCATAAGCAGCTGCAATTTTCGGTTTATGCCTTGGAATAGGCTTGGCATCACTTATCCATCCAGCTGTTTCACCCGGCTCGATGATCAGATACGCCATGGGTATTGGTTCAATTCCATAGCGCTTTACTGCAAAAGCCCCAAGTGCCTGAGCCCCAGTAATGAAAAAGGGATTTCGTGAATTGAGAAGGCTCATGAAGAATATGGCATCTGCGTATTTACTTATTCCACCATGTGAGCCGGGAAAGAGTATCACCGGTAAGCTGGAGCTCTCTTTTATTGATCTAACAACTTCATCAAGGACCTCTCCCTCCGCTCCTGTAGAACCCCCTACCATTATCGCATCCACGCCTACTTCTTCACTCATTTTAGCAAGCTTTCCGGCAACGTTAGGAGAAACATCATCCGGGTCTAGGAGAACAAAGTGAAGTTTCTCCTTCTCGAGCTTCTCGTGAATATATGATTCAACTTTTCCTATCCTCAACATTCTCTTCCCTCCAATCCATAATCTCTCTAGAACTTTTAACCCTTTTCCAACTAAGCCCCTTTGAGTTTAAGATGTTACATATTGTTTCATCTGGAGGATGCATAGAGTAATATAAATTTGTCTTTACGCTAAGATCGCTCGCCCCAAAGCCCTCAACCCCCTGAAAAACCCCTCCTACAATTTGAGAAAGTGTCTCCTCAATCCTCCCCCTGCTGGGTATTAAATAAGCACTCAAAAGCTGTGCTTTTTGAAGAAGAAAATCAATGTGCCAATGAAGGCGTTTTTCTTTTTTAAAATGCCTTGCAACTCTTTTTTCAAGGGAATTCATAGCAGAGCCGACGTAGATGTAATACCCCTTCTTCAAACAGAACTCTCTGGCTTTTGTTTTTATTTTTGTATCCTTATCTAAATAGATCACAAGGAGATACGAGCCTCTCATGTTTGAAGATCGATGAGAAGATATATAAGCCCTTTGCAAGGGCAAGGCAACAAAGTATATAAAGCAGACCAACAGAGTAGAATTTGAAAAGAGGTGCCCAATATGGTAGATAAAAAGAAAAAACGCCCCATTGATGAGTTCCCCTGGCAGGAATATGACAAGGAGGAATTTGAAGAGAAATATCCTCATCTAGCTAGAGAGCTTGAGGAAAAGCCCGGGCTTGTTATTGAAGGATACCGAGTAGAAGAGGAGGAAGAGGAATCAATAGATTTTTCTGGATACAATCCAACAGTTATTGACTTCATAAGAAGATGCGAGACCGACGAAGAGGCTTTGGAGATTATCAACTGGATGGAAGAGCATGGGGAGATAACTTCTGAGCTGGCCAAGGAGCTCAGAATAAAGCTTGTAAAAGAAGGAGTAAGAAGTTTTGGAAGCAAAAAAGAGTGGGGATGGTACGAAAGGCATAGAAAGCGTTAGATATTCCCAATTCTTTGGAGCACCATCCCTTCTATTCTTATCGGCTCCATTCTCCTTGCATGAATTATTGCTTGATCAAGTCTAACTTCACTTTCTGCATGTATCGTAAAGAGAGGATCTCCTTCCTTAACTTTTTCCCCGACTTTAACGTGGAGCAAAATTCCGGCACCTTTGTCCTCGGGAGCTCCAGCGGCTCTTGCTATTGTTGCTATTGCTTTATTATCAATCTTTGTCACGTATCCTGAGGTTTGAGCTACGAAGGTGTAGGTTTTGTCGCCTATTGGGATGTCATCTGGCTTTATATTTGGATCCCCGCCCTGCTCAGCTATTATCTCTTTTAACTTCTCATATGCTTTTCCGCTTTCGAGGATTTCCTTTGCCATCTTTTTGCCCATTCCTGCCGGTGCCACTCCCCCCATCTCAAGCAGGATTCCAGCAAGTCCCGTGGCCTTCTCTACCAAGCTCCCCGGGCCTTTGCCCGTCATTATCGTTTCCAAGGCCTCTTTGGCCTCGAGAGCGGGACCAACAGTATGACCTATAGGCTGACCACCATAGGTAATTGCTGTTTCTACGTACTGGCCGAGCCTCTTCCCCAGTTCTATGAAATCTTTTGCTAGAGATCTTGCCTCTTCTATGGTTTCAACTTTTACTCCCTCTCCCGTTGGAATATCAATGAGGACATACTGAGACCCCATAGCGTATTTCTTTGACATTATGCTCGCAAGCATAAGCCCTCTTGGGTCAATGCTCAACGCCCTCTCAGCTTTAATCGTTAGATCATCGGCAGGAGCTAAATTAAGGGCTCCACCCCAGACCAGGCAGGCACCGATTTTTTCCACAATCCTCTTTATTTCATCCAGAGAGTGAGTTACTGGGGCAAGGACCTCCACGACATCAGCCGTTCCGGCGGCACTTGTTATTGCTCTTGAGGATGTCTTGGGAATTGTCAAGCCAGCTGCAGCGACAATGGGGACTACAAGCACATTTGTCTTGTTTCCGGGAACACCGCCTATGCTATGGACATCCATAATTGGCTTTCTATCTATATCAAGCATATCTCCGGTCTCTGCCATTGCCATCGTAAGCCAAGCAATCTCATCCATGTCAAGCCCGTTTATCTCAAGAGAGGTCACAAAAGAACTTATTTCTATATCCCTAAGCTTTCTATCGACGATATCCTTCACAATAGCTTCTATTTCAACTTTCTTAAGCTTTTGACCGTTCATCTTTTTCTTGACATATCTCACACTTTCGGGAGTTCCAGCTGGAACGACATTTACTATTTCTCCTTCAGAAAAGGCATAAGCACGCATTATGTCCTTTGTAACCCCTATCTCTCCCGGCTGAACCATGTTGCTTATAACCACATCTCCGTATATTGTCCTTTTTGCGGTTTCTATTTTAATTAGATCCTCTGGGTGAAGTTTTGCTCTCTTTGCGTCTTCTTCGTTAATTACTACCATAAATCTTCCAGTCTCTATGTCCAAAATCTTCACCTTTGCCCTCATGTTTTACCCTCCTAAATGAATGGGATATAGCAGTATTACTCGAGAATACTTAAGCTTTTCTTAAAGACAAAAAAGAATATAAAGATCCTCACAAGTTTCGTATTTCCTCTTCTAGAGATTCTTCAAGGGCTCTTTCCCATTCCTCAACATCAAACTCAACTAATTCCGACTCTAGCTCTTCTTTTAGATGGATAACCCTCCTCTTGAGGGTATTCTTTGTTTCTGCGTCATATACGGTGTAGGCAGGAGCCCTCCTCTCCGTTATATACAGTATTGCCAAGATTATATTTGTGGCTAGAAGAACAACAACCAAAAAAGTAAGCAGACTCATCTTCTTCCCCCTCCAAACAGAGCTTTGAAAATTCTTTTTATTGGGCTTTCTGGTTCTGGAGGCTTATATTTAACTCCCGCAAGCTTCGCAGCGAGTTGTTTATAGGCTATTGCTGCCGGTGACATTGGATTTTTGATAACAAGGGGAATTCCATAAGCGCTAGCCCTCTTTACTTCTGGGTCTTCGGGTATTATGGCAAGTACAGGGACTTCCAAGATGGCCTCAATGTCCTCTCTGGTTAGTTCTGTTTTTTCGTTCGTTACCCTGTTTAAAATAGCTCCTAACGGAAGTGTCCCAAGCTTTTCTGCCACGAGCTTTGTTTTAAGAGAATCTGTGATCGCAGAAATCTCGGGATTTGTTACCAAAATAAGTTCCTTTCCTATGAGAAGAGCAGTGATTGAGGTCATCTCAAGGCCAGCAGGAGCATCGATTAAAACAAAATCCGCCATTGATGAAATCTCTCTTATAAGCCCCTTCAACCGTTCTGGGTTCTTTACTTTCTTTATTTTTTCAAGGCTCAGTCCACCTGGGATGACTTTAACACCCGCTGGGCCCTCATAAATCGCATCCCTGAGTTCCGCATCTCCTGAGAGAACATCGTGGAGGGTTATTGGAATGTCCTCCATACCAAGGACAAGGCTCAGGTTTGCCATGGTAATATCCGCATCTATCACTATGACCTCTTTTCCAAATTGTGCCAAAGCAACACCAACATTTGCCAGTGCTGTGGTTTTACCTGTGCCGCCTTTTCCAGAGGCGAAGACAATAGACCTTCCCAATTTAATCCCTCCATGTCTTTTAAATCCAATGTACGAAATTTGTAATCAATGCATCTAACTTATATGTTGATGTCTAACTTTTTATAGTTAACTTATCATCAAAAAAGAATTAAAGGATTGTCAAAACATAAAGAAAAACCTATTCTTTCCCTTCCTCTAATTTTTGCTTTGCAAGCTCAGCTGTATCGGAAAGGCTCCTGAACAGTTTTAGCATCTCCATTGGGAGTGTTAAGACTATGACGTTGCTTTTATCACCTGCTACGTCGCTTATTGTTTGCAAAGTTCTAAGCTGAAGTGCCATCGGATGTTCGGAGATAATCTCGGCAGCTTCTCTAAGCTTCTCAGCAGCCTGTCTTTCTGCCTCGGCAAGTGTAATTCTAGCCCTTCTTTCTCTCTCTGCCTCTGCCTGTCTTGCCATGGCTCTCTGCATTCCTGCTGGAAGCTCGACGTCTTTGATCTCCACAGCGGTAACTTTTATTCCCCATGGGTCGGTTGCCTCGTCAATTATCCTCTGTAATTCTCTGTTAAGTTTTTCTCTCTCACTAAGGAGTTCATCCAAGTGAGCCTGCCCGATTACGCTTCTTAAAGTTGTTTGGGAAATCTGAGAGGTTGCCATTATGAAGTTCTTAACCTGAGTAACGGCTTTTACCGGCTCAACAACTCTAAAGTAAACAACGGCGTTGACTCTTACTGGCACGTTGTCCTTTGTTATCGTTTCCTGCACTGGAACATCTAAAACCTGAGTTCTCAAGTCAACTCTCACAGCCTTTTCGAATATTGGAATTATGAAGAACAATCCAGGACCCCTTGCTCCAACAACTCTACCAAGCCTAAAGATTACTGCCCTTTCATACTCCTTCACTATCTTTATGGCCGAGGCCAAAAACACCAAAATAAAAACCAAAATAATAATATACACAATCCACTCAAAGGCCATTCTACTTCACCTCATTAGTATTTTCTTTTTCATACTTTTTCTCTTTTTCCCTAACCACAATGAGTTTAAGCCCATCCATCCCAACAACTTTAACATTCTCCCCAACGTTTATTGTTTCTCCGTCCTTGCTTCTTGCCCTCCAGAGCTCACCCCTAACCCTTATCATTCCCTCCGGGGCTAAGGGTTCCACCACTTCCCCTGAGAGACCTACCATTTCTTCCTTTCCAGTCTGTGCTCTTCTTCTATGGGCTCTTATCACTGCGGCCATTCCGAATGCGAAGAACACAGCAAGCAACACTCCAATTGTTATTATTATCAACCTAATCTGGGAATAAACCTCTCTTGAAACTAGATAGTCCACTTCCCCACCTCCACTGAAGAGCATTATGCTGCCTAAAACAAACGTTATAAAGCCGGCAACGGTAAAGAGACCAAAGGTGGGCGTTAAGGCTTCTGCTATGAAGAATATCACTGCCAGGAATATCAACAGTAATCCCGCACTTCTGTAGCCGAAGTACCCGAGACCTATTATGGCTAAGACAATCATTATTGCTCCTACTGTTTCCGGAACGTGCCATCCCGGACTTAAGAATCCCAAAACAAGGGCCCATATGCCGAGTGTTAGGAGAACGTAGGCAACGGCTGGGTCAGTAATGTATGTTATAACTCTATCCTTCAAGCTCGGTTCTAAGTATCTTACCTCAGCTCCCTTAAGATCCAGAATAACGTATTCTCCCCTTACGGGGACCTTGGTTTTCATGCCATCTGCTTTCTCCAAAAGATCATTTACATCGTTTGCAACAACCTCAATAACTCCATACTTTAAGGCTTCTTCGGGATCTATGGCCAAATCCTCGGTTATGAACTTTTCTGCCATTGTTTCATTTCTTCCGCTGGCCTTTGCTAAGCTTTTTATGTAGGAGATGTAGAAGTTGACCACCTTTGGAGGGGCCTCTATAATACTTCCATTTTGAGAATACCCCAGAATAGGTCTGCATGAACCAATGCTTGTTCCAGGGGCCATGGCTATCAAATGTGAACCTAAGGCTATGTATGTTCCAGCGGAGGCTGCCATAGCCCCAGATGGATAAATATAAGTTATAACGGGAACATCGGCAGACTTTATTCTCTCAATTATGTTCTGCATTGCATCTCCCCTACCTCCAAGAGTATCGAGGAGGATTATGATTGCGTTTGCATCTTCCCTCTCTGCCTCGCTTATGTATCTGTCGAACTGGTCGTAGGTATAAGAAGTAATTTCTCCCTTTATTTGAGCAACATAAACGGTTTTTGCTTCAGCTAAAGCAGGGCCTAGAAATATAAGCAGAAACAACGAGATGAGAATGATCTTTCTCATAACCACCACCTTGTGTAGGTATTGGTTCTTCAGCTTAATTAAGTTTTCTCAAGAAAAGTTAATAAGAACTGAACCCAAAATCATATGAGGAGGTATGAAAGAGGAGATAAAGAAGTTCAAACTATCCAGAGGAGATAAGAAAATCAAAGTCGCTTGGAGCATAATTAAGAAGATAGCCAAATACTCCCATGCAGAACCTTACTGGGACTTCTTAAAAGAAAACTTCGGGATAAGGGAGAAAGACATTAAAGAAATCATGCGCTTTTTGGAAGAAAGTGGAGAACTTGAAATTCACCGTTCCGTGGATGGAAAAAGGCTCTATGTCTCAACACTAAAAGATATAAAGGAGAACCCTGTTAAACTGGACAGATGGCTGAAGTGATCGACCTCCAGAAAGTAGCTCATGAGATGATAAAAAACGGCACCTGGAAGTTTGAAGATGGGATATTTAGACAAGCGTTAGAGAAGGGGATAGTGGGTTTTGACGGAGAGAACTTTTATTTTCCAGACTATTTTTCAAGAAAAGAGCAAAGAGATGCCAAAAAGAAGCTTGAATTCATTCTTGGTTTGGACATTGACCTTGAGGGGTTTTATTCAGAAATAGGGGATTCAAAGTTCTCGTTTTTAATTGAAGAGTTCTATGGGCTAACCATCCCCAGGGCGCCGAACAAATACCAGGCCCTTGTAGAGGTAATAGCTCAGCAACAGGTAAGCTTTGAGTTTGCAATGAGGACAATTAACAATCTCGTAAAACTCGTGGGAAGAAAAATTGAAGACCTTTACCTATTTCCAAAGCCGGAAGATATTTTAAATTTAAGCGACGAAGAGTTTAAGAAGACAAAACTCGGTTATAGGGGAGCTTACATAAAGTCCCTCACGAAGGAGTATGTTAAGGGAAATTTGAACTTAAACCTTGAGGAATTTAATGAAGGAGAAGCCATAAAGTACCTCACCAAGTTTAAAGGGATTGGGAAATGGAGTGCGGAGCTCTTCTTGGCTTATGGTCTCGGGAAAAACACATACCCGGCTGGGGATTTGGGGCTCAGAAGGGGAATAGCAAAAATATTGCATTTGAATCCTAAGGAAGTAAGAGAAAAGGATGTTAGGGAAATTCTTGAGCCCTATGGAAAATGGAAGTCTCTGCTCGCTTTTTATATTCTCTGCTATGATAGGAAAACCGAGATGATGAAAAATGCCAATAGAAATAAGGGTAGAAAGAAGAAGATTTAAAGAGCTAAAGGAGCTCGATATCCTGGAGCTAATAGAGAGCAACCTCTTAAAAGCTGAGAGAACTTTGCAAGCTGAAAGAGAGGAGTTTCTCCTTGAGAAAAAAGCAAAGCTTGAGAAGAAGCTGAAGGAAATCGAAGATGAGCTAGAAGAACTAAAGATTTTCTATGAAAAGGCTTTGAAGGATAAAGAGTTGATGAGAAACGTTAGAGAAAAGCTGAGAAAGGAGAACGAGAAGCTTAAAAGGGAGCTGGAGGCGAAGAAGCATGAAATTAATAATAAGACCTAAAAGGGGGTTTGGGAAAATTGAAGTTGAGCTTTCAAATGAACTTGCAGAGAAGATAAAAAACCTCAGCAAGCGCTATAATGTTAGTGAGAAAAAAGTTCTCGAGATAATACTATCCGGAAGCTTCAAAGAACCGGAAACTGATACAGAGACCCTTGAGAACGCGGTTAGGGAGCTTGAGAAGAAAGTAGGGAGGCTGGAGAAAGAGTGGGCACCGTTAAGGTATAAAGCATATGGGGTTAGTGAAGACAACAAAATCCTTGCCATCGAGCTTAGCGGCCTTCTGGCAGAAAATTCCCAGTTAAAGCGCTTTTTAAGAAAAAAGATAGAGCGAAATCCAGAGCTTAGAGAACTCATTCAGTATTATCTCCAATAAAAACCATTTCCCACACCTTTATGGCCTGCCACTTGTCAAGAAACTCATTGAAGGTACCGCACTTTGGTGAATAAACACATAAAGGACATCCATCTTTGCATCCACAACTTTTCAGGTGCTCCAGGCTTTTCTCCATAAGCTTTTCGGAGTTTTCATAGAGAATTTCTGCCAGTCCGAAGCCTCCTTCATTTCCGTCGTAAATGAACACTATGGGCTTGCCCACAAAAGGAGGGTTTGGAAAGCTCTCATAACTATATCCACCGAGTTCTCTGCTGTCCACGTACGTGAAGATAGGGGCTATTTTAATCATATTATGCTCAATTGCATGGAGCCCGCTCCCAATTCCGTCTTTGCTGTCTATCATTTTCTTTATGGCAAAGGCAAGCCTTTCATCTTCAATCTTTAACGTCTTTAGGCTCTCCTTGATGTAGTTCTTTAGATAATGAGTTGTTGCGCCTAAAAGTTCGGGAAAAAGTGATTTTCTATCTAAGCGCTCGTAGAGATTAAAGGCAATCTCTTCATGGCCTTTTTTCACTGCAACCTTGAAGAACTCCCTAAACTCCTCGTTTGCAATCTCTTTAATTCTTTCTGGAAATATAAGCCAGATTCCGTCTGTTTCAAATTCCCATGTTAAAGGCTCATCAAATTCAACTTTTGCAAATTTCTCCCAGTTGAGGATGCTCCACTCTTCATTAACTTCGGCATTCTCTTCAAACTCCAGCATTGGGGAGTAAAGTTCTGCCTTTAAAATCCCTTCCTCCTTAAGCTTCAAAAGCTCCTGAAGATACAAAGGAACGTCCTTCCCCTTGACAGCAAATCCCCAGTAGTGATGTCTAACCCTCAGCCGACCGATGTAAATTTCAACACCCATGTGCTCCTTCTCCTTGTAAATATCGAGGATCTCTACTTCCTCTCTCTTTGAAGGAAATGTATCTACCTCCCAGAACTTGTTGAGCGGAGAAACAAAGATAAAGTGGAACTTTCCGAGGCTCAGCTTATCCCTTGCAATATACAACCCTCCCCTCGAGAAATACGCCATTCCCGGTAAGAGCGACCTGTAGTATTCAGGCTTGTCCACTTCCTCTATTATGTACCCTTTAAGCTTGAGCCAGTTTATAAATCGAATCAGATCCCTTAAATTGGACTTTTCCAAAAGTTTGTACCTTATCCATGGCTCTTCAAGGACAAGAAAATAAGTCTCGTCACTTGCCGTTCTTATAGAGGAATAATTGAAGGCCGGCCTCAAGACCCGAACTTCTCTTTTGCCAGTAATTGGATTGTCGTAAAGCTTTGCTTTTTTCTCCTCCACCAGCTCTAGGATAAGCTCTTTCTCAAAATCATTCAGCTCCTCCCAATCAAGGATCTTAAGCTCACTCAAAAGATAGTGGAGATGTTTTTTCACAACAAGCCTGTTTTTGAGATTTATGGGCATGTATTCAATTATCCCCTTTTCAAGTTTTTCCACCAGCTCGTCCACGTGCTCCTTATAGTAGTAATCGAGACCATTCTTCCTTAAAACGATGGCATTTATAGCTTCCCTCTCCCTTTTTCTCCCCGCCCTTCCAAAGCGCTGGATAAGAGAAAACAACCCATCTGGGGGTATTCCGTAGTTTATTACGGCATCTAGGTCGCCTATGTCGATACCAAGTTCCAGAGCGTTTGTAGTTAATAATACAAGTAGTTTTCCTTCCTTAAAATCCTTCTCGATTTCCCATCGAATGTTTTTGGGAAGGGTGCCTTTGTAGGTGGTGGTCTTGTAGACTGCAGGAGATGTTAAAAGGAATCGCATAAGCTTCTCAGTCCCCTTACGGGAGTCGAAGAAAACGAGGGTTTTAATACCCTTTTCGGCCAGTTTTTCGACAATAGCTCTTAAAAGTTGCATCTCATTTAGTCTTCTTGGCTCCAGCATCACGAGATATCTTTTTGGAAAAGGATTTGCAGGCTTCGTAATGGGTTTGAATGGCTTTCCAAAAAAGGTTTCTGCAAACTCTTTTGGATTCCTCAACGTTGCCGAAAGGGCTATTATTTGGGGCCTTCTTCCATATCTTTCCAGCGCCTTGAGAAGCCTTCTAAAAAGGTAAACAGCATTAGTTCCAAAAACGCCTCTGTAAATGTGAAGCTCATCAACCACGAGATACCTCACGTTTCTCAAAAGCCACTCATAGTCTTTTCTGCTCCTTAAAACATTGTAGTGAAGCATATCCGGAGTTGTGAAAACAACTCTCGGTTTTTCCCTAATGAGCTTCCTCCTCTCGCTCCACTCCACGTCGCCTGTTAGAATCCTTGCATTAATCATTTTGCCCGTTATTTGAAAGAAACGAAAGTTTTCAACACTGAACTTCTCATATTGGTTGTTTATCAATGCCCTTGTTGGATAGACGAGAAGATATGTGTCTTGGGGGTTTGATAGGTAGTTATCAAATATCGCCAGCCTAAAAATTTCGCTTTTGCCAGAGGCAGTCGGAGTTGTCACAACTATGTTCTCTCCAGAGTATAGAGCTTTCAATGCATCAACCTGGTGTTTGTAAAGCTTAAATCCCATCTCTTCAACTAACCGATTTATCTCAGAGTTTTTAAATTCAAAAGCGTCATATATCCCCTCCTTGGCCTTAAATTCTCTGAGGGTTACAATTTCACTTTCGAGCTCTTTAAAAATTTCCATCATAGCAACTCCTTCTTTTAGATTTAAATTGTTTTCCATTCTTCAACAACTTTTTAAAGGCATTCCAGAAATGGTAAGCGGTGAGGGTTATGAGGATCGCGGTCATCGATTATGATAAGTGTAACCCAGACAAGTGTGGTCATTTCTTGTGTGAGAGAGTTTGTCCAGTGAACCGAATGGGCGGAGAAGCTATAATCATCGACGAGGATAACTATAAGCCCATTATCCAAGAGGCAAGCTGTACCGGTTGTGGGATATGTGTGCATAAGTGCCCATTCAACGCAATAACAATAGTTAACCTGCCTGAAGAGTTGAAAGAAGGATGTGTACACAGGTATGGAGTCAATGGTTTTGCCCTTTACAGGTTGCCAGTGCTCAAAGAGGGAATGGTGGTCGGCATCTTAGGCCCAAACGGTACAGGTAAAACAACCGCAGTTAGGATACTCTCAGGGGAGATGATCCCTAATCTCTGCGGTTCAAACGAGAGCTGGGACAATGTTATAAGAATGTTTAGGGGAAATGAGCTCCAGAACTATTTTGAGAGGCTCAAAGAGGGCAACGTAAAGAAGGTGGTTAAACCTCAATACGTTGATTTAATCCCCAAAGTCGTTAAAGGAAAAGTAAGAGACCTCCTCCAGAGAGCCGATGAAAAAGGAATATTAGATAAGCTCGTTAAAGAGCTTGAGCTTTCGAATATCCTAGATAGAGAGATCCAGCAACTAAGTGGGGGTGAGCTGCAGAGAGTAGCGATAGCAGCAGCTATAGCTAGAGATGCAGATTTCTACTTCTTTGACGAGCCATCTTCATATCTTGATATAAGGCAGAGGCTTAAAGTTGCCAGAGCCATTAGAAAACTGGCAGAAGAAGGAAAATCAGTTATAGTTGTTGAGCACGACTTGGCGGTTCTGGATTATTTAAGCGACATTATACACATAGTCTATGGTAAGCCCGGAGCCTACGGTATTTTCTCCATGCCAAAAGGGACAAGAGTTGGCATAAACACCTTCTTGGAAGGTTATCTACCGGAGGAAAACGTTAGATTCAGGCCGTATCAAATAAGGTTTACAAAGCTTAGTGAGAGGCACAGCCAGGCTGGAGAAGTTTTAGTGGAGTATCCAAGACTGGTAAAAGACTATGGGGGCTTTAAACTTGAGGCAGAGGGGGGAGAGCTTTACAAGGGAGAGGTTGTAAGTATAGTAGGACCTAACGGTATAGGTAAGACGACGTTTGTGAAGATGCTCGCCGGCGTTGAGGATCCAACGGAAGGAAAAGTCGAGTGGGAGCTTAAGGTAAGCTATAAACCACAGTACATAAAAGCCGAGTACGAGGGAACAGTCTATGAGCTTTTAAGCAAAATCGATGCGGCAAAACTTATGAGCAACTTTTACAAAACCGAGCTTCTCAACCCCTTAGGAATTCCTGACCTCTATGATAGGGCGGTAAACGAGTTAAGCGGGGGTGAACTGCAAAGAGTGGCAATAGCAGCATGCCTCTTAAGGGATGCCGACTTATATCTTTTAGATGAACCTTCAGCGTATCTTGATGTTGAGCAACGTTTAGCTGTTTCAAGGGCCATAAGACATCTAATGGAGAAGAACGAGAAAACCGCACTTGTAGTTGAACACGATGTGCTGATGATCGACTACATAAGCGATCGTATAATGGTCTTTGAAGGCGAACCCGGAAAGCACGGTAAAGCTTTGCCCCCAGTGGGGATGAGAGAAGGAATGAACAGGTTCTTGGCAAATGTGGGCATAACCTTCAGAAGAGATCCGGACACAGGAAGGCCAAGGGCAAACAAAGAGGGAAGCGTTAAGGATAGGGAGCAGAAGGAGATAGGGGAATACTACTATGTGAGCGAGTAGCTAAGGATTTTTTCATATCACGTTTAGGTTTTTGTTTTTTGGTTT
>CAYNRW010000016.1:0-18027 GCA_964399725.1 uncultured Thermococci archaeon
CTCGATGAACATTAAACGCTAAGAAATACGAGACTAAGTTAAAAAATTTTTTATTCTGTTCTTCTCAAAATCTCCTTATGTAGGTTTTCTTTTTAATAACTCTACCCTCTTCGAGCTTGTAAACATCAATTCTTTCCATTCCCATAGTCTCACGCTTGTAAGCGACCAGATAATCTATAAAGTTCTTAAGAGCATACCTAAAAACAGAATCCCTAAAGTACTTAGGCTCATATATGAGGATAAGCTTATCTCTATGTTCCGCTATGAACGAATAATACCTAGTCCTTTCTGATTTTGGTCTCGAAAGGAGAGAATAGAGCAAGTAGCCGTCAAATCCAACCCCTTCGTCTATATTTCCTATAAAGACATTTTCCAGATACTCCACGTCAAAGGGAAGATACTCCACAAGGAAAACTTTACCTTTAGAAAGCCATACATTGAGAAATATCTTTGCAAGCTTCTTAGCATCTCCCGTGAGTAACACTACGCCCCCTTCAAGGTTTGCTATCTCCTTAAGCACGTGACACCCTCTAGTTAATAGAATTAAACCTCCTTAAAAACCTGAGGCAATCACAAAAATGACCATAAAGTATATATTCTATCGTTCTCACTCTCATACGATAACTTCCCATGGAGGTCGATCTGATGAAAAATAAAGGGGCAGCGGTGCTTTTAGTAGGAATTTTACTATTTAGCGTTGCCATGAGTGGATGTATTGGTGGAAAAAGCACAGAAACACAAACAAGTACTCCCCAATACGCGGGAAAAATTGCAGTGGTTTATGATGTTGGTGGAAGGGGAGATTTAAGCTTCAACGATATGGCATACCTCGGAGCTTCAAGAGCTGCAAAGGACTTTAACCTTGAGCTTAAGGAAGTACAAAGCAACAGCGAATCCGATTACCTGCCAAACCTCAGGAGTCTAGCCCAAAAGGGAGAGTATGACATTATTATCGCAGTTGGATTCATGATGACTGATGCAATAAAACAAGTTGCCGACGAGTTCCCAAACCAGAAGTTCGCCATTGTTGATGGCTTTGTCCCAGACAAGCCAAACGTTGTAAGCATCCTCTTCAAAGAAAATGAGGGTTCAGCTCTAATAGGAGCTTTAGCAGGATTAATAGCTGCAAACGATGGTAAAGACAAAGTAGGTGCTGTTCTCGGTATTGAAATCCCAGTTCTGTATAAATTCGAAGGTGGATACAGATTTGGTGTCGCTTGGGCCGAAGATTATTACAAGCAAAAGACTGGAAAAGAAGTTAACATTGACATTCTTTACACTTACACCGGTTCATTCACAGACCCTGCAAAAGGCAAAACCGCAGCTCAAGCTCAGCTCGGCCAGGGAGCATGGGTTATTTACCAAATCGCAGGCGCTGTGGGATTAGGAGTCTTCGATGCCGTCTATGAATACCTTCAGAGCCAAGGAAAAGACATGGGACCACCGTTTGCAGTTGGTGTTGATTCAGCCCAAGATTGGATTAAGCCGGGAGTTATAATTGCCTCAATGATGAAGAGAGTTGATGTTGGTGTTTACAGAGCCGTAGAGATGGCCGTCAAAGGCAACTGGCAAGGAGGAATAATGGAACTTGGACTCAAAGAAGGCGGTGTTGGAGTAAGCACCATTGACGATGTTAAGGAGATGTTCAACTCACTTCCAGAAGATACAAAGAAGCAGAAACTTAAAGAACTTGGCTTTACAAGCGAAGACGAGCTATTCGCCAAGCTTGAAGAGACAAGGAAGCAGATCCCAGACTGGATCTGGGATGCTGTAAAAGAGCTTGAAGAGAAGATCAAGAGCGGGGAAGTAAAAGTCCCAATGGCAACCACCAAAGATCAAATAGAAGCCATAAGAAATGCCCAAACATGGCAAGAGATGGAAGAATTAGCAAAGCAGTGGGAAAGCGGTTGATTTCTCTTTTCTATTTTAACTTTTACAGCTTCTTGGGGGGTGCACTATGGAAGAAGTTCCAATTATCGAAATGAAAGGAATCGTCAAAATATACCCAGATGGAACAAAGGCTCTGAAAGGTGTTGATTTTTCTGTAAAAAAAGGTGAGATTCACGGTTTGTTAGGTGAGAACGGAGCTGGGAAAACCACTTTAATGAAAATCCTCTCTGGAATGCTCCACCCAACGGAGGGTAAAATCTTCGTTAACGGTAAAGAAGTGAGATTTAAAAGTCCGGCTGATGCCCTTGCAAACGGAATTGGGATGGTTCATCAGCATTTTACTCTCGTTGATGTTTTTGATGGGCTTCATAATATTATACTTGGAATGGAAGGTCACGGTCTTTTCTCCAAGATAGATGTCGAGAAAGCGAAGGAGAAGTTACAAAAACTTATGGATGAACTAAACTTCCAAGTTCCCTTAGATGTACCCGTCGAAAACCTCCCGGTAGGCGTTCAGCAGAGAATTGAGATATTAAAAACCCTCTACAGAGACGTTGACGTTCTCATTTTGGACGAACCAACTGCAGTGCTAACACCAATAGAGGTCAAGGAGCTCTTTGATGTGCTCAGAAAGCTAAAATCGCAGGGTACAACGATAATATTCATAAGCCACAAGCTCAGAGAAGTCATGGAGATAACCGACAGGGTAACCGTTCTAAGAAAAGGAGAGGTAATAGGAACAGTCAACACAAGTGAGACCTCTCCAAAAGAACTAGCCAAAATGATGGTTGGGAGGGAAGTCGTCCTCAGAATAGAGAAACCACCGAAGGAAGCTGGAAAACCTGTGCTTGAAGTAAAAGACCTATGGGTAAAAGGAGATAGAGGAGAAGATGCAGTAAAGGGACTTACATTTGAAGTGAGAGCTGGAGAAATATTCGGAATAGCTGGTGTAGAAGGCAACGGGCAGACCGAACTTATAGAAGCGATAAGTGGGTTAAGGAAGATAGAAAAAGGCAAGGTAATACTTAACGGAAAAGACATAACCGGGAGATCACCAAGAGAGCTTTATGCTCTTGGAGTGGCCCACATTCCAGAGGATAGAATTCATATGGGACTAATCACAGAAATGAGCGTGGCCGAGAATTCCATTCTTGGACTTCACTGGAGAAAGAATTTCAGAGGCCCGCTAGGGCTTATAAGGTGGGACAAGGTTAAAGAACATTCAGCAAAACTTGTAAGGGATTTTGAGGTTGTTGTCCCCGGTATAGATGCCCCAGTAAAAAGCTTGAGTGGAGGAAATCAGCAAAAGCTCATAGTTGCGAGGGAAGTTAGCAAAGAGCCCGAATTTATAATCGCATCTCAACCTACGAGAGGTGTGGATGTAGCATCAACTGAGTATATACGAAACTACCTGATAAAGCTTAGAAACGAAAACAAAGCCGTTCTTCTTGTTTCTGCGGACTTAGATGAAGTGCTACAGCTTAGTGATAGAATGGCAATAATCTATGAAGGCCAATTCGTGGGTATAGTGAAGCCCGAGGAGGTTACCGAAGAGCAAATAGGACTAATGATGGGAGGTATTAAGCATGAGAGTTGACATCAAAGGATTCGCAAAGCCACTTATAGAAAGCCTGATAGCAGTAGTAGTAGGAATCGTGGTAGGGGGCATTATATTGGCATTCTCCGGCTACAGCCCAGTTAAGGCTTACGTGGCACTTTTTGACGGAGCTGTAGGCTCAAAGTACGGATGGGCCATGACACTAAGCGCTGCAACCCCAATAATTCTAACTGCATTGACCTTTGGGATAGGAGCGAGAACAGGACTCTTTAACATTGGTGGAGAAGGAACAGTGTATTTTGGAGCAATAGCGGCAATTTTACTAACAAACCTATGGGGAAACATTTTGATGGGGCTTCTAGGTGGAATAATAGCCGGAATCGCATGGATGGCAATTCCTGCCTTTTTAAAGGTTCTTAGGGGAGTAAACGAAGTTGTATCAACAATCATGCTTAACTGGATGGCCTACTTCATAGCCCTCTACATAGTCCTGCAGAAAATACCCAGTCCAGAAGACCCGAATAAGACAATAGCGGTTCCAATTAGTGCGAGATTTCCAATCATAATGAAAGGAAGTGAGCTTTCATGGGCCTTTGCAATTTCAGTAATAGCTGCCCTCATCACATACTACATCCTCTGGCACACGGAACTGGGATACGAACTTAGAGTGAGCGGATATAATGAGAGAGCGGCCCGTTATGGTGGGATAAATCCAAAGAAAGCAGTGATATGGTCGTTCCTACTTGGAGGCATTATGAGTGGTCTCGCCGGGGCAACAGAAGTAATGGGAAGACCTCCAAGCTATGCAATAAGCCAAGGAATGGCGAACATTTATGGTTATGGATTCGATGGAATAGGCGTTTCACTGGTTGGAAGAAACCACCCACTTGGGATAATATTCAGCGGAATCTTCTTTGGAATGCTTAAAGCAGGAGCCACAGCTATGCAGATTGAAGCCGGAGTTCCGTTAGAGATGGTAAGAATGGTCCAGGGTGTTATAGTTGTGGCCGTTGCAATCCCCGGACTTTTAGACCTTCTAAAGAGGGTGGTGAGAAGATGATAGAAGCTGTTATTTCAACACTTATCGGAGCACTAACGGCAATGGTACCACTGGTGCTTACAAGTGTAGGAGCTGTGGTAAGCGAAAGAGCTGGGGTGGTAAATATAGGATACGAGGGAATACTCCTCATGAGTGCCTTCTTTGGGGCAATATTTGCGGAAATCACCGGAAGTCCATGGATAGGCCTTCTTGGTGGAGCCTTTGTGGGTATGCTCCTTGGAATGCTTCACGGATTTATTACGGTTTATTTAAAAGGAGATCATGTTATTCCGGGCATAGGTGTTAACCTCCTTGCACTGGGTGTTGTAGCTTTTGGAATCCCTGCGTATTGGGGAACCGCAGGTCAGCATCAAGTTCCGACGAACTTCAGAGTTGTGCCCATAATAAACACCCCCTACGGAAGCTTGAGCCCAATGGTTCTTGTAACGATCCTCATAGCAATCTTAACCCACTGGGTACTCTTTAGAACACCTCTGGGCCTTAGAATACGGTCGGTAGGTGAAAATCCGGAGGCAGCAGATGCTTTAGGTATAAACGTTGAGCGCTACAGGTTTCTAGCAACAGTCTACGGGGCAACTCTAGCGGGACTTGGAGGAGCATTTATGAGCGTTGATTGGCTTGGAACGGTCACAAAGCAGCTTTCGGCTGGTAGAGGTTTTATTGCGTTGGCGAACATGGTATTCAGTGGATGGAATCCATTGAGAGCTCTTCTTGGAGGCTTCATCTTTGGATTCTTTGACAACCTTTCAGTATGGGTAAGAACAAATCCAGAGGTTCAGAGAATCATTCCATGGCAGTTCGTTGCTACACTTCCATACCTAGTGACATTGATCATCGTGGCAGGAATAATAGGAAAGGTAAGACCTCCAAAGGCCGACGGAAAGCCATACAAGAGAGAGTGAGCTCTCTATTACTTTTTTATTATCACACCGAGAGCCGTTCCGAGGGTAATGCCCACTATAAGGGCAAGGAGGATATACGCCGTGTTGAGATTTGTTTGTTGGGAAACCTGCTGTAGGGGATAAGTTCTAAATGCAGAAACTATGTTAGCCGAATTTTGAGTTAAAACCTCCGTATAGTTTCTCCCGCTCCACATGATGGAAACTTCGACTGCTGAAACTCCTGCCCTTTTTGAAAGCTCAAGGGCAGCATTTTTCAACTGCTCCGGAGAATCTTCGGAATATATTATCACATCAACGGATTTAGCAATCTCCAAGAGGTCATCTACACTCTTAGCTGGGACTTCTTCTTCGGGCTTTATAGAATCAACTGCCACAATTCCCATCCACTCCAAAGCATACTGTTGAGAGGGAAGTTCTATCACGGCCTTCTTTCCTTTTAAGCCCAGCTTTTGGTATGCCAAGATAATCCCATCCAGTTTTGCCTTAAACTCCGAAAATTGAGAATCTAAGAGGCTATAAGATGGGTAGAACTCCACTAGAACATCTCTTACAGTTTCTGCTATTGCAAGGGCATTATACGGATCCAGCCAGATGCCGTGAGGATTGTACTTGTTATTGTACCATCTCTCGGGCAGATAACGGAAGCCATGTTTTTGATAATCCTTTATCCCAAGAACTTTCCCTTTTAAGATGCCTTCTTGTTCAAGCTCTTCTATCTTCTCCTCACTGGGCAAGTGGCTTATTGTAACTATAACATCTGCCCTTTGAAGTTCTTCAATCTGTTCTGGTGTAAGCTGGTATTGGTGCGGATCAACGCCAGGAGGGATAAGGTATTCCACTTGAACAGTCTCTCCAAAGGCCTCCTTGAGTATCTCAGCTATAGGAGATATGCTCGTAACTACCAAAGGCTTCTCCTGAGCCAGAGTTAAAGGAGACAGCAGGATAAGTGTAAACAGTAACGTTGCTATCTTTCTCATTTTAGGTCACCCTAACAGAATTGGGATGAGGTATTTTAAAGTTTTTCAGAGAAATTTAAATACAACGAAGAAAGAAATATTACGATGTCTATGAAAGACAAGTTCTTGACATTCCTAACTCATTTTTCTGATAACTCTTGATGGCCATTGCTCTTTCCATTTTTTATGTAGGGCTTGCCAATTGCTATGCTGAAGCCCTTAAAGGAATCATCCTTGCGGTGGAATTCCATAGCCAACGGCAGATTATTGTCTTCGTTTATTACTATCCTAACGATTCTAGCACGCGAATGATCGCTCAAATATTCCTCCTTAAGCTCATCATAGTGTTCAAGAGCATCGTTTATCACGTCTTCGTGCATGTCGTAGATTTCTCTGGAGTAGTTGCTGTGCTCCCTTATTGATTTTATCACATCCTCCTTATCCAAGGTATCACAACCTTAAGCTTTGCGCCAAGATTGCCCATCCCATTTAAATATTTTTCTCATCTGGGCAAATTTTAATGCCTCTTCCAACTTTTCCTTCGGGACCTCCATACCATGGAGCTCTTTAAACAGCTCAATTATTTCATCCGAAGTGAGGGCTTCTTTTTCCTCAAACAGGTTGTTTACGAGGTTTATCATGTCCTCAACAAAGTTCCATGGAAATACTATCCATGCCCAATCAATTTCCTCTCCAAAGTAATCAGGTCTAAACTTTGAGGTTTTTATTGTCAAAAGAGTTGCAACTTTTATTTCAGCTGGACTTTTGCCCTCAACGTAATTCTTCGCTAGAGTCAAGCTTTCTCCTGTATCTGCTATATCATCAATTATTAAAACTTTCTTGCCCTCAAAATTGTATTGGCTACCGTATTTCAACCTGGCCTTTCCATCCGGCGTTGCCGTAACTCCCCAGTGTTCCACTTTGACACTTACAAGGTCTTTGACGCCAAGATAGTCACAGTAGAGCCTTGCTGCGATCCAGCCCCCTCTTGCAAGACCCACAACAACGTCTGGCATCCAGCCTTCCTCAAGAACCTTGAGAGCTCCTTCCTTGGCCCACTTCTCTATATCGTCCCAAGATGCCAAATATGCCGGAAACTTCTTCATGATTTCCCTTACTGACGTTAATAAACAAGAAATATTTAAGCTTTTCCCACAGAAAAACAGAGAAAAAGAACCAAAACTATCCTCTAATCAACCTGAGTGTAACCTCTTTGTACACCTCTGGAAGAAGTTTAAGCGAATCTAAATCAACATACTCATTTGGCCCGTGAATGTTACCTCCCTTAGGCCCAAAATCTATTGCCTTAACACCATATGGTGTGAAGAACCTGGAGTCAGCCGCTCCGGGACCCTCTATGGGTTCAGCCTTCTCCCCAAATTTTTCAAGTATTTCAAGCATTGCCCTTACTATTTCCTCCTCTGGATGGGTAAAGAGATACCCAGCTTTCTCATTACTCCTCACGGTAATTTCGGCATTGGGGATGTTAAAAGCAACCACTTCCTCTATAGTCCGCTCGATACCTTCAGGGGAATAGCTCATCGCCCTTACGTCAAGCCTCAAAACGTGTTTGCCCTCGTTGAATGAATAGAGGTTAGGGGTTATCGAGACTCCATAATCACTATATTTTTCGGCCTTTACCGGTGCCCTCACTAGGGGAACTATAGCCCTTAAAAGCCTTGTCAAGCCCATATCTACCTCAATTTCGTCTCCTTCTCCCGGTTCGAGGTATTTGAGGATTACCTCACTTGGCACAACGTTCCCCTTAATGAATTTTCCCTCGAGAGAAATTGCTAGAACATTTGAGGTTCTCAAAAAGTGCGACAGTGCTATCATCGGATGAGTATCAACTCCGGGAAGGAAATAAGCAGCGTGCCTCGTCTCAAGGATTGGAGTGCTTACCTTAAATTTCCTCTCCCTCAAGGTTCCCCTAAGCTTAACTTTCTCAGAAGGCACGCTTATTGTAACTCCAAACCCCTTTCTCCTGCGTATTATAGGTTTCATTCCGATGCCATCTGCATTTATCATATATTCAGGGAGGTTATTTTTGCTCTTCAGCTTCTCCGCAATGTGCATTGCCAAAGCTCCGCCGATTTCTTCATCGCCAGTAAATGCGAATAGAACTTTGCCCTTAAGATTCATTTTTGAGAGCTCCTTTAGCGCAAGCATTATTGAGGCCACATTCCCCTTATCGTCAGCACTTCCCCTTCCGTATGCTCTATTTTCCTTGATGACCAACTCAAAAGGTTCAGTTTCCCACTCTTCCCTATTTACAGGGACAACGTCAAAGTGAGCCATGAAAAGAATTTTTGGATTTCCTTCTCCTATTTCTCCGTAGACTGCATAATAGCCGTCCTTCTCTATCAACTCAGCTTCAATGCCCCATGAATAGAGAGTATCCAGTATAAACTTTGGGCATTCCTTTGAGGGTTTTATTCCCCTTGTTGGGTTGTTTGTTGTGTCAAATTTTACCAGTTCCGAAAGAAGTTCAACAACCTCCATAGGCGACACCATTAAGATCTTCATCGAAATGATATTTAAGAATTTTTCACTCGAGTGCCAATGCTCTTTGAGAGCAGTTTTTCGCCGAGACTAAGGGAAACATGCTTTATTTCTCATATACAACGACAAATGCAAAGATAGCCATCGGAATAACCCACGACAAAGCAAGCCTCAAAGAAATGGTACAGACAACAAAGGAGCTCTTGGCAGAGTTTAAGAAGAAAAAGGAGTGAGTAAATAGTTCCGACCCTGTTGAGGCTTTCGAGGACGTCAAAACATCCAAATACTCAAATTACATTTTTCTTTTGAAAGCCTTGCCGTTCATGGCAGGAAGGAGGCTAGTTTGCTCTCCTTTTTATCAGGAGTAGGCTTTGCTAAACCTCTATTCTTTTCCAGATCGTCCCTTGAGGCGTGTCTTCAAGCTGAATCCCAAGCTCCCTGAGCTGGCTCCTTATTCTATCCGCAAGCTCAAAGTTTTTCTGTTTTCTAAGTGCACTCCTCACTTCAATTAGGAGCTCTATCAACTCTTCTTCTTTTATCTTCTTGGCCTCTTTGAAGTAGTCCTCGAAGATGCCAAAGACCTCGCTTATCATCCTGAAAAACTCAAGGGCTTTCCTGAGCACGCTTTCCTTGGGTTTTTCAACCCTTTCCAGGTATCTATTTACGGCATTTGCAACCTCAAATATTGGCTTCATAGCTTCAGCTGTATTGAAATCGTCGTCCATAGCGTCATAAAACTTCCGCCTTGCATCCCTTATTGTCTCATAAAGCTCGAACTCTTCCTTACCCCATTTAAACGGTGTTTCTGCCTTTTCAAGGGCTATTCTTATGTTTTCGAGTGTGTTATAAAGCCTCTCAAGATTGTTCTTTGCGTGCTGAATTCCCTCTTCCGTGTAATCTAGCGGAGAGCGGTAGTGCTTTTGAAGTACGAAGAACCTAATAACCTCAGCTGAGTATCTCTGAAGGAGCTCCCTGATGGTAACAAAGTTTCCAAGGCTCTTGCTCATTTTCTCTCCTTTTACCATTACAAAACCCGTGTGAAGCCAGTAGCGCACCCATTCTTTGCCGGTGCATGCCTCTGTCTGGGCTATTTCGTTTTCATGATGGGGGAAGATAAGGTCATTTCCGCCTCCGTGAATGTCGAACTGCTCACCAAGGTACTTAGTGCTCATGGTGGAGCATTCTATGTGCCAGCCAGGTCTTCCTTCACCCCATGGTGAAGACCACTTAGGCTCGCCGGGCTTGGCTTTCTTCCACAGGGCAAAGTCTTCCGGACTTTTCTTCCCTTCTCCTGGCTCCACTCTAGCACCTTTTCTAAGCTCCTCAAGATTTATCTTGCTCAGCTTTCCATACTCCTGGTATTTTCTGACTTCAAAATAAACGCCGTCGCTTCCTTCATAGGCATAACCCTTTTCCTCAAGCTTCTTCACAAATTCAATTATATCTTGAATGTGTTCCGTTACCCTGGGATAAATATCAGCCGGCTTTACCTTCAGAGCCTTCATGTCTTCAAGGAAATACTTCAAGAATTTCTCGGCCAGCTCCTTTGGATCTTCTCCGGTCTCGTTTGCTCTTCTAATGATCTTGTCGTCTATATCGGTGAAGTTCATTACCATCAAAACCGTATATCCCTTATGCTCCAAGTATCTCCGGATAACGTCAAACGCTATATAAGTTCTTGCATGGCCCAGATGAGTGTAATCGTAAACCGTTGGCCCGCAGACGTACATCTTAACCTCGCCATCTCTTAGGGGTTTAAACTCCTCCTTTTGCTTGGACATCGTGTTATAAACTTTCATCCCAATCACCAAAAGGGAGTTCTCTAAAGTTTTTATTAGATTATCGCTTTCGGCAAGTGCAAAGCTTAAAAACCCACCTCCATAATCTAAACCAGTTTTTGAAAAAAGGAAAGAAGGAGGTTATGATTATGAAAGTATCAAAGAAAGACGTAATAAGGCTCCACTACACTGGAAGGATAAAAGAAACAGGGGAGATATTTGACACGACTTACGAGGATGTTGCAAAGGAAGCTGGAATCTACAGCGAGAAGGGAATTTATGGACCAGTTCCGATAGCGGTTGGCGCTGGGCATGTAATAAAGGGCCTTGATGAAGCCCTTGAAGGCTTGGAAGTCGGAAAGAAGTGCACTATTGAAGTTCCACCAGAGAAAGCATTTGGAAGAAGGGATCCAAAGCTCATAAAGACGTTTACAATTGGCCAGTTCAGGAGGCAGGGTATCCATCCCTTCCCCGGTCTTGATGTGGAAATCGAGACAGAGAGCGGGAAGAAGCTTAAAGGCAGGGTAATGAGCGTCTCAAGCGGTAGGGTTAGGGTTGATTTCAACCACCCATACGCGGGAAAAACCGTTGTTTATGAGGTTGAGGTACTTGAAAAAATAGATGACCCAATAGAAAAGGTAAAGGCCTTAATCGAACTTAGAATCCCGAGAATAGACTTTGGAAAGGTGCAGATCGAAGTAGGTGAAAATGACGTTAAAATAGATTTCGGGGAGCAAACATTAGATCCGAGAACCCTTGTTTTAGGGGAAATCCTTCTTGAGAGTGACCTTAAGTTCCTAGGATACGAAAAGATTGAGTTCAAGCCAACTATTGAAGAGCTTTTGAAGCCACCAGAAGCCAAGGAAGAAGCCGAAATCGAAGAAAAGGCTGAAGAGAAGCAAAAAGCAGAAGAAGCTCCAGAAGAAAAGGAAACAAGTGAAGAAATAAACGAAGAGGATGAGGAGGAAGAAGTAAGCGAAAAATCTCAAGATGAAGAAGAAATCGAAGAAAAAGAATAAAGCCAACTCTTTTTCTCTGTTTAATTTTATGTTATTAGCCAGCAAAAACCCCTGCTGAGAGTATGAGGAAAATAGATGCGGGTGTGCAAATTGAGGCTCATGGCTCTATATTTGATTTCAATTTTTCTTATACTTCTCAACCAGAACCTTGGGAGAAGCATTTATGAGTGGGCTTTTTATGACGCTTTTTTCTATATACTCATGCCCCTAACAGCCGCTTATCTTCTCGGCTTTAAGCCTCATGAGCTCGGTTTTAAAATAGGAAGAAAAGAAGGCTATATCTGGGCACTTGTTCTTTTTATTCTCTCCTTTCCCATAAGCCTTTACGCATCCCGGCTGGAAAGCTTCGAAACTTATTACCCAATATTCACCTACACCTCTCCGAGGGATTTTCTCTTCAAGGAGATTTTAATTGGCGTTATTATGTTTGCCCACGAAGCTTTTTACCGCGGAATTCTTTTCTTTCCTCTTGCTAAGAAAAACGAGTGGCTCGGCATAATCGTCCAAAACATCCCCTACACTCTTGTTCACATAGGCAAGCCGCCACTGGAAATTCCATACTCGTTCATAGCGGGAGTAGTTTTTGCAAAAATTGATTTAAAAAGCGAGAGCTTTCTGCCAAGCTTCCTTCTCCACTGGATTGGTGCAGTAGTTTTTGACTTGCTCATAGTGCTCTAATAGCTATGCTCCCATTTACAGTTGAGATCTTAATCTTATATCTTCCTTCTCCGAGAACCGCTTCAAAGGATTTCGGACCATGGGAGGATTTTAATTCTCCAGGGAATTCTGACGTTATCTTCCCATTAACGCTGCTTGCTTTTACCTCTACATCTGCCTTTCTTGGAATATAGACTTCAATACTTCCATTTACAGTTGAAATTGCACTATCCCCTCTTATCACTGAGAAAACGGCTTTTATAGCTCCGTTCACAGTTGAAGCTTTCTCAAAGAAACAGTTCTCAAGGATTATACCCCCATTCACAGCTGATGCCTTTCCAATCTCTCTGACGCCTTTGATACTTATCGAGCCATTAACAGTTCCAGCTTTCTCGATCTCTGTCCCCTTAGGAATCAGAATTTCAAAATTAACAGCACTTCCTCCAATGTTTATACCAAAGCTCCTTTTCTGTTCAGCTTTAATCACAAGCACGTTTCCTTCTTTTTTGACCTTTATTTTTGGTTCTGCACCCAAAAGCCCCCACTTTTTCTCAGCTCTCAGTTTTATCGCATCCCCATTATAGCCTTCAATCTTTATGGTGCCACTTACGTTTCCAATTTTTAGCTTTGTTCCTTCCCCTACTTTATACTCCCTCTCAACAACTTCTATCATGTTCTCCACCCCCTAGTTAAATATGGTGTGGTCAAAGGAAAAGAAAAATGTGGTCAAAATTGATCAGTTAACTTTGCAGTTCCATAACCCACAAAAAGGACTTTATCAGGATCTAAGGCCTTAACGACCTCAGGCCTATGGGTTATTATTAAAGCGGTTATGCCGGCTTCCCTCAAGATTTCGCTCACTTTCTTGGCAACCCTCATGGCGGTAAGGGTGTCTAAATGTGCCGCAAATTCATCCATTAATAAAAGGTTTGGCTTTTCTGCAAGCAAAGAGGCTATCTTTGCCCTCTCCTTTTGACCCGTTGAAAGCTCACTGAACTTTGCCCTATAAAGTACTGCATCACTTAACCCAGAGCGGTTTAGAACTTCAACAGCTGCGTTCAAATTGCCTATCTTCCTGTAAACATGCTCCAAAATGCTTTCACTACCGAAGGTAGGTTCCTGCTCTCCGGGCAATAAGGCTGAAACTTTAGCATTCTCCGGCACTTTGATTTTCCCACTGCTAGGCCGGTATTTCTCCTCCCAATAACCTAATGCAGCTCCAAGGAGGAGCCTAATTAAAGTCGTTTTTCCAGCCCCACTAGCCCCAACTACCACAACTATTTCGCCAGGCTTAATTTCAAAGTTCAAATTCCTCAAAACCGGTCTCTGTATTACCCTATGTCTGACTCCAAAAGCCTCCAAAAGGAACTTTATCTCCTCTGGAAGGCCCTTTATATCCAGTTCACTTTCAAAAACTTTGCTTACATTTTCAAAAACTATTGGCTCCTTTAAAGGTTCGACCTTTCCATAACTCGGTCTCCACAGTCTCCCATCTTTAGGGGCATGTGGATCCTCCCTGAGGAATTTTTCGATGTACTCCTTCGCTTCATCTGTTAGAGGATAGAAAAGCACGGGCCTTCCGCTTGCGGTTTCCCAGAGAAATTTAAATCCAACTTTCTCAAAGAATGGATTGAAACGTGCCATTTGTGCTATGGTTTCTACAATGTGCTTTCTCTTTCTCATCTCGGGGATTCTTCTTTCACTTATCCACTCAATAGAGGCTTTAACGCTCAATTGACCAAGTCCATCACTTCTATAGTCTGGATGAACGACTACTCTCGCTATTCTAGCCCCAGCGGTGTTGCTCTCTCTTAAAGCCTGCCATTTTGCCTTCTCCCAGAGCATTGAACGGGCAACTTTTCTGGGATATTTCTTCCTAAGCTCTTCATAAAGCTCTTTCATAATTCTTTCTGGCCAGAACGAGGGCTTAAACCAGCCCTCCGGGAAAACCTTCTCTCTTATGTTCTTTTCTATCTCTCCATTGGGCAAGCGACGGTGCATCAGCGGAATCGGAGGGTCAACCCTGACGTATGCCAAAATTCTCGGCTCATATTCCTCTCTGTTCTCAAGTTCAAGAATTAGGAAGCGTGAGGCTGGTGTGGAACCTTTAATCTCAAGGATATGGACTTTTTCATTCCCACAGACCGGACAGGCTTGTTTTGTGTTTGCTTCAAATGTATGCCCATTCTCGCATCTCCACAGTGCAACTTTCTCCTTTTGTGATGCGTAGTGATACTGTTCAAGCTCTGCTATTGCCTCAAAATCGCTTTCATAAGTTGCTTCCCTTGCTTTTATCCGATAAATGTATAAGAGCTCTCCAGTCAAAGGAGAAAAGCGCTTTGCTTCATATTTCTTTTCCCAAAGTGGCCAGACTTTTATTTTCTCTCCTTCGTAAAATTTGTAGAGTTCATAATCATCAAAGTCGAGCACGTTGCCCTTTTTGGGCCTATTTTTGATATGGATCTCCACGTCATCTCCAGTTACAAACCATTGAGCAACACCACTCATGTAGAGCTTATACCTTTCTCCCTTAGCTTCAACTTCAAGAATCCCAAACCATCGGTGCTTAAAGCGAGGAATTTCACTGCCAACGACTTTCCCTCGAATTATCATAAAATATCACCAAGAATAATTGGATAAAGGGATATTTAAAGGTTGAGCGTAGCGATACATTTAACAACGCTAAGTTGCACATCTAATAAGGGGATCGACATGGAAGATCCTTACATTTGGATGGAAGATCTAAAGGACGAGAGAGTTCTGAAATTTATTCAAGAGGAAAACGCACGCTTTAGAGAATTCATTGGAGATTTACCCGAAAAGCTTATTGAAGAAGTTAGAGAATACTACTACCTTCCAAACATCGTGAAAGCTCAAATCACCGAGAAAGGAACTTTTGTACAGGTAAATGAAATGGGGAGACAGGTTATCAAAATCCTCGAAAGTGGGGAAGTAATAATTGATTCGAAGGAACTCGAAAAAGAGCTTAACGATGAGGTTCTTCTTCACGGGTTCATGGCAGATAAAAAAGGCAGAAGGTTAGCTTACAGCTTCTCAATTGGGGGTGCCGATGAGGGAATAACGAGAATAATAGACCTCGAAAGCAGAGAAATTATTGAAGAAATAAAGCCCTCAATATGGAACATCGTTTTCTTCGAGGACGGCTATTATTTTGCTCGCTTCTACAGGAAGGAAAAAACACCAGACGGAGTTCCTGCTCCAGCAGAAAGAATCTTCCTTAAGAAAAAGGAAAAAGAAAAGATGATCTTTGGTGAAGGGCTTGTTTCAGGTTATTTCATGAACCTCCGGAAGAGCACCGATGGAAAGTGGGCAATGCTTACCGTGAGCTTTGGATGGAACAAAGCAGAGATTTACTTTGGACCCCTTGAGGAGCCAGAAAAATGGAAAAAAGTGTATTCAAGTGAGGTTCCAGCTTATCCGATAGACTACATCAATGGAAAGTTTTACATATACACAAGAGAGGGGAGAGGGCTCGGAAAGGTTATTGCATTAGACGGTGAAGGGGCAAAGGAAGTGATACCTGAAGGAGAGTTCCCGCTGGAATGGGCGATCATTGTAAACGGGAAGATACTTGCTGGTTATATGGTTCATGCATCATCGATGTTAAAGCTCTTTACATTGGATGGCAGATTATTGGATGAAATAACTTTTGAATTGCCCGGACAGGTGTATCCACTGGACAATGATGGTAAAAAAGCCCTGCTCAGATACGAGAGCTTCACAGTTCCATATAGAGTGTATAGATTTGAGAAGAAGCTCGAAGTTGTGAGTGAAGTGAAGGTTGAGGGAGACTTTAAAGTTGGCGAAGACTTTGCAACCTCTAAAGACGGAACCAGAGTTCACTACTTCATCGTTGGAGGAGAGGAAGATGACAGAAAGGCATGGACCTTTGGCTACGGAGGCTTCAACATCGCGTTAAAGCCAAGGTTCTTCCCGCATGTGATTCCATTTATAAAGCGCGGCGGAACCTTTGTGATGGCAAACCTCAGAGGAGGGAGTGAGTACGGCGAAGAATGGCATAGGGCAGGAATGAGAGAGAACAAACAGAACGTATTTAATGATTTCATGGCCGTCCTTGAAAAACTCAAAAAAGAGGGGTACAAAGTTGCGGCATGGGGAAGGAGCAACGGCGGACTTTTGGTTTCAGCCGTGCTGACACAGAGACCCGATCTAATGGATGCCGCTTTAATAGGCTACCCTGTTATAGACATGCTACGCTTCCACAAACTCTACATTGGAAGCGTATGGATACCGGAATATGGTAATCCAGATAACCCCAAAGATAGGGAGTTCTTGCTCAAATATTCCCCGTATCACAACGTGAAAGTCCAAAAGTACCCACCGACGCTAATCTACACCGGTTTGCACGATGACAGAGTTCATCCAGCTCATGCACTTAAGTTCGCAAAGAAGCTCAAAGATATCGGCGCACCGGTTTACCTAAGGGTAGAAACAAAGAGCGGCCACATGGGGGCATCAGCGGAAACTAGGATTAGGGAACTAACGGAAATGCTTGCTTTCGTCGTTAAGACGTTGGATGTTAAAGTTTAGAGTCTAAGGCGTTTTTAAGTTCTTCATATTTCTTTCTTGCTTCTTCCCTACTCTTTTGTAGTTCTCTCCTGTTTACCCATATTGCAACAATACCTACGGCAATTGTCAGCAGAGTTCTATAGAAAAGCCCATTGTTGAAAGGGATAAAATCGCTTTCATCCATGATGCCATCTTTGTCATGATCAAAGAGGGGATTTATGGTTAAGCCCACTCCAGAACTCCCATGAGCTATAAACTTCTCATCCCCAGAAATCGCAATTCTCCCCAATGCTATTCCCATATCTGGATACAGAGGATAATAATGGGTATTGTCCCAAAGCACTCTTCCTGACCAATCGAGTATATGCAGTGCGCCATCATGCACTAAGATATAATTTTGAGACATTGTAAAATCCCCTATGTAAGAGAAATTCTTTGTCCAAAGGAGGCTTCCGTTTTCATTATAAACTCCCAAGTATGAGCCTTTCTTCGAGTAGAAAGTTGCAACAACCTTTCCATCGTCCGTGAGTTCTATGGAACCAACAGTTCCCCTCCATGGTTCGATGATCTTTATAAGGTTTCCTTCTCTGGAGAAGAGGTAAATTCTGTCTTTCTCAGCGACAACGACAGTTTTTCCATTCGTGGCGACTTTTTCACCAAAATCTAAGCTCCAGAGCTCGTTTCCCCTTACGTCAAAAACCCTAACGACGCTACCGTTCCTTACATAGCCCCTTGCCACGATTAAATCACCAGCTGTACTTAATGATGTTACATTGAATTCTCTCCTCCAGAGCTCAGACCCTGTAGGAGAATACGCTATAAGATAAAAAGGAGAAAAAGTAAAAGTAGATTCATTGATCCACTTAATATTATAAGTTCCAATGACTATAGCATCTTTTGAGAGATCAAATGACCCAAAATCATCAAAAGGCAGTAAAGTTATGTTTCTGATTATTTTTCCATCGCTTATAAAAAGCAAACTTCCATTTTTGGGATTTCTTGATATCCCATAGTATGCCACTTTAACAACGAGGGTGTCATTCTGAAACCCTATTCCAGCCACATTCCATTCAAAGCCAAGATCAAGTTTGTATATTCTATCTAGCAAAGGATCTCTTTTAGAAGTTTCCTCCCAGTAGTTCAATGTCCAGAAT
>CAYNRW010000017.1:0-13851 GCA_964399725.1 uncultured Thermococci archaeon
AGGTCGTAATCCTCTATGCTCAATTTGGTTATTGGTCTGACTGCTGTAATTTCTATCCTATCGGCAAACGGGGGCTTCGCTATAACTATACGGTAGTTCCTCAATTGAACAACTGTAGCCCCGGGTTCGTCAAGTTCTATGAAAGATTCCGGATCCCTTTTAGCCCTTTCGACTATATCGTCCGCAATCTCCTCAAGCTCCTCATCAGTAAGCTCCTCATCCCGTATGGGAACGAGTCTCCACTGACCGGGCTTTCCCTTCTTTGCCAGAGGTTTTACACCGGCTTTAAGATGAACACTCATTGTATGGTCATCGAAAAAATCCTCAAGTCTGTGTTTGACCTCTTTCCTGCTCTCCAAGTAGATTACCTCGATGCCCTTTGCTATGGCAATATCTCTCTGCACCTGATCCCCAGTGATGAGGATCGCGTTAAGCTCTCTGGCAACTTCCCTTATCATGTGGTCAATTTCTCCGGCTTTTGCCCTTCTAATCTGCCACAGTTCTGGTCTCTCACCATAGAACTCTAAAAGAATCTTGTCCTCCTCCGCAAGCTTTCTGAGTTTTTTTAGCTCTTCCAGTCCAGTATGCCCTATAGCTTTACCTTCATTTGCTTGGTGTTCAATCTCAGCAACGACTGCTTCCGGAATAATCACCTTGACCTTTTCGTTAATCCTATTAAGATACTGGGTGAGCCTCCCATCAACTATAACACTCGTGTCCGCAACAAATACCCTCATTTTTCTCACCTCGCACTTTGCTTGTCTCTCCACTTATAACCTTTTGGTAAAAGTTCATAAAGGTTTAGGAGAATTATAGTGGGGAATGAATATGGGAAGAATAATCTCAATAGCCTCTGGAAAAGGAGGTACCGGAAAAACAACCATTACAGCAAACTTGGCAGTTGCTCTAGGAAAGCTGGGGAGGAGAGTATGTGCAGTGGATGCAGATCTGACCATGGCAAACCTAAGCTTACACTTTGGGCTAGATGATGCCGGAAAAACTATCCACGATGTGCTGATTGAAGGGGAGGACATAAGGAAAGCTGTACATACAACAAGATACGAACTCATATACGTAGTTCCAGCTGCGGTAGATTGGGAGCACGTTGCTAAAGCAGATCCCAGAGATCTCCCCAAGGTAATCCCAAACTTAAAAGAGGATTTTGACTATGTGCTTATAGATTGCCCGGCTGGATTACAAATAGACGCCATGAGCGCTATGTTAATTGGAGAGGAAGTTATCTTAGTAACTAATCCAGAGATAGCAAGCCTAAGCGATACAATGAAAGTGGGGGTGATCTTAAAAAAGGCTAGACGAGAGGTCTTGGGGTTTGTGCTCAACAGATACGGCAGACATAAAAATGACATACCGCCGGAAGCCGCAGAAGAGGTTATGGAGTTTCCGCTCTTGGCAGTTGTCCCAGAGGATCCAAAAGTGAGGGAAGCGACATTGGAAGGAATGCCCGTAGTGGTTTACGAACCAAATTCAAAGGCCGCAAAGGCATTTTTTGAGCTCGCAGAGAAGCTTGTGAGAATGGAAACAGAGGAGCAATGGTGAATGGAGTGATAGTAGTATTCGTTGGAACAGCTGGGAGCGGGAAAACAACCCTAACAGGGGAATTTGGCAGGTTTTTGGAAGAAAACGAAAAGAAAGTGGGGTACGTAAATCTAGATACTGGGGTTAAGACTCTTCCCTACATCCCCACAGTAGATGTTAGGGAGCATATAACTGTAGAAGAGCTAATGAAAAAGGGATACGGACCCAATGGGGCTATTGTAGAAAGTTATGACCTCCTGATGAGTCACCTTGAAGATTATATCGGAAAGATACTAGAGCTAGAAAAAGAAAACGACTATGTCCTTATAGACACCCCAGGTCAGATGGAAACGTTTCTCTTTCATGATTTTGGAGTTAGGCTAATGGAAAACCTTCCAAATCCACTTGTTGTATACCTATTTGACCCAACAATACTTAGAAAGCCCCATGACTACTGCTTCGTCAGATTCTTTGCCCTTTTAATAGACCTCCGACTTGGCGCAACAACTGTGCCGGCTCTGAACAAGATAGACATCCTCGAGGATTTGAAAAAGATAAGAAGTCATCTTGAGGATATTGAATACCTCACAAGCCGTTTAAAACTTGACACTTCAATGCAGGGGCTTTTGGCATACAAGTTATGCAAATTTCTGCCAGAGATTTCGCCTCCGGTGAGGGTGCTTTATTTATCCGCAAAGAAGAGAAACGGGTTTGATGAACTTGAAACTTTGGCTTATGAGCATTACTGCACCTGTGGGGATTTAACATAAGTTCGGTAGAAAACTGAGAACGGAACTTCCATTCAAGGAAATTTCTCCAATAATGAATTCTTTTTAGGAAAAACCTGGGAAAGTTTTTATTGTCATGTGAACAAGAGGTTCCGGTGAGGGAAGTGTGTCTCATTGCAGGGGGGATAGGAAGGCATCTAAAACCCAAACTCATGACAATGATAAACTCTGGGAAGCATAGGGGTAGAGACTCCTTTGGTGTGTGGACCGATGAAGGAGTATTGAAGAGCGAGGACTTCTCCCAAATTACCGAGACTCCAGATGGCAGTATAGGCCTTCTCCAGTGCCGTCTAGCCATGGCAGGTTCAAAAAGCTTTATCCAGCCGTTTTTTAATAACTTTGTCTTAGTCCATAATGGAGAGATATATAACCACGCACAAATAAGAGAGTTTCTAGAGAGAAAAGGAGTAGAATTTGAGAGCGATGTTGATACGGAAGTAATTTTGCGCTTTTTGGAGTTTCAAGTTGAAAGTGGTAATTCTATAGCCAAGAGTGTAAGGTACCTTATGAGAATCCTAAACGGAGACTATGCAGTAGCATTTTCCGATAAAGAGAACATTTATCTTTTCAGAGATCCAATTGGAGTTAGACCGCTTTATTACTCTCAAAACGGTTTCTTCGCCTCGGAAAAGAAGGTTCTCTGGAGTATAGGCGAGAGACCTATCCCCGTAAATCCTGGAGAGCTCGTTAAAATATCCAGAAAAGGCATTGAAAGAGTCCAACTCTTTACGATCTCAGAAATGAAGGGGAAATACTTTTCTTATGAACGGGCAAAGCTAAGCATAAAGAAAAGCCTGGAATATGCTGTAAGAATTAGAAGTGCAAAAAATATAGGAGTTTTATTCTCTGGTGGTTTGGATAGTTCTTTAATAGCCCTTCTTGCTTCAAAATACTCAAATGTCATCCTCTATACGGCGGGAGCAGAAGGGAGTCAAGACCTGGAGTGGGCAAGAAAAGTTAGCGAAGAACTAGGTTTAAAGCTTAGAGAGCATGTGTTTGGCGTGGATGAGGTTAAGAACTCTCTTGAAAAAGTCATGTTCGCCATAGAAGACCCTAATCCTATGAACCTTGCAATAGGAATTCCAATATACTTTGCAACAAAATTGGCCAAAGAAGACAACACCAAAGTACTTTTAACAGGTCAAGGAGCCGATGAACTTTTTGGAGGATATGCAAAATACCTCAGGGATCCTTCGCTAATGGAGAGGGATATATTAGAGATTGGAGAAAAGAACCTTGCCAGAGACGACAAAATTGCCATGTTAAACAGTGTTGAAGGAAGATTTCCCTTTTTAGATTTCAACGTTGTTAGAAGTGGACTTAGAACGCCTCTGGGGTATAAAATAAAGAATGGGATAAGGAAGGCCATCCTAAGAGAGATTGCCCTTGAACTAGGCCTTCCCAAAGAGGTCGCATACCGGGAGAAGAAAGCCTGCCAGTACGGAACAAATGCACAAAAGCTACTTGAAAAGATAGCAAAAAAAGAAGGATTAAAAATATCGCAATTTGCCGAAAAAGTCTTTTATGAGGTTTTTGAACATATATAAACGGTTTTAAACTTTCTTTAACTTTCTCAGAGCTAAAAAGATTTCTCAGGAGATTTTAATAAACAAACAAAGACAAAACAAAACGATTTCATAAAAAAAGCTTAAATAGAAGTTTTTCACTATAATAAAGTGAGGTGATAAACCATGATAGGGAAAAAGACGTTGGCGTGGTTGTTTGGTGCTTTACTTTTAGGCAGCATAGTGCCACTATCACAGGCACAGAGCCTTTCAATAGTAATCCTCGTAAGCGACAACGAGGCAGATTCGGCGCTTGCAGAAGAACTTGCCGCTTTGTTAAACGCAGACATAGTGATAACAACGTGGGGGGTATACGATCCAAATGTAACGGCAGAGATAATGAGCTATGGTCCAGACAAAGTTATAATCATAGGTGGTCCCGACGCAGTGTCAAAGGACTATGAGACAGATCTAAACGAGCTAGGAGTTTCATACGTCAGGTGGTACGGTGAAAACAGATATGAGACTAACTTGGAAGTACTTAAGAAGGCCATTGAAGAGTATCCAGAACTTTTTGTGGGAGTTAAAATAGTTATAGCCCACGGAAGAGACCTAGGAGCAATCAAACAGGCAAAGGGCATAGAAGGGAAGAAGTTTATCTTATACGTCGATAACAATCTGACAAACACAACTGAAATAATCGGCACTCTGCTCAAAACCAAGAGCGTTATAATAATCAAGAGTCCATTGATGGACAACGAGACTGCCGAAAAAATAAGAGAACGCGTTAGGAAGAGAGTCAGAGATGGGGATATAACCGAAGAAAATGTAGCGATAACAGCCGAGATGGCATGGGAGGCAATACAGGTAGCGATTAACAAAACCGAAACAGCAAAGGAAATGTTAGATGACCTCCCAGTTCCAGCCGCTAAAAGGCTGATTGAGCTTGCCGAGAAGGAGATACAAATCGCAAACGAGAGCTACAATGAAGGAAACTACGGAAAAGCCTATGGACAGGCAATAGCCGCAAAAGCTCATGCAGAGGCAGTAATTAAGTTGGCTAGCAAAGAATGGCAAAAGGTTATCCACGCAAGAGTAGATATCCAGATCGAAAAGGAAGTACACAAGCTTGAAATTAAAATAAAAGTTCTCGAAAAGGCAGGAATCGATGTCAGTGCAATAAGAGAAAAGATAGACGCTGCAAAAGCCGCAATCCAGGCGGGAGACTACGACACAGCTAGGGAGCTCATTGAAGATGCTAAAAACATGCTAAGAGAAGCCTTTACCCAAGGAAGAGGTAGGATAAGGGAGAAGTACTTGCCGGTAAATCCACCGCATGGAAGAGGTAGAGGTAGACCATAGAAAGGCTTTTTACTTCTCTTCTACATTTTTCATTCATGAGAATTTTGATGGTAGGCCACTACCCTCCCCATAAAGGAGGAGTCGCAAATCATGCTGATAATCTAGTTAAAGAGCTTAGAAAGCGGCATGAGGTTTACGTTCTAACTTACGGGCCGATAACCCCACGAGAGTTTGAGAAGGAGGTAGTTTATCAGGTTAAGGTTCCCTCAGTATTTGGTTTGAGAGGAATTTTATTTGCCCTCTTAGCTTTTTTTAAGATAGTGAAGCTCCACAAAAAGTTGAATTTTGAGCTCATCCATGCTCATTACATTGGAACCACCAGTTATGCAGGGGTTCTCGCAAAAAAGAAGCTGAAGACTCCCTTAATCACAACGGCTCACGGGAGTGACCTTGACTTTATGTCAAATCTTCCCTTGGGAGGATATTTTGTCAGAGAGAGCGTATCAAAGAGCGATATGACAATAACCGTAAGCCATTACCTAAAAAAGAAGGCTCTCCACCTCGGAGCAAGGAAAATAAAGGTTATCCCAAACGGCATAAGAAGATTAAAACCAAAGAAAGCGGTGAAAAGATACATCACGTTCATCGGAGCATTAACCCCTTATAAAGATCCAAAAACGTTTATACGCCTTGCAGAATATTTCCCTAGCGAGAAATTCCTGATAGTTGGTGATGGTCCGCTAATGGAAGAGCTGAAAAGCAAAGCACCCTCTAACGTTGAGTTCCTAGGGTATAGGGAGGATATAGAGAATGTGTTGGCAGAGAGCAAAATGTTGATAGTGCCTTCCCTAAGAGAAGGATTTGGGCTTGTGATAGTTGAGGCTAACTCTCTTGGGGTTCCTGTGGTTGGGAGAGCTGTTGGGGGAATAAAGGAGCTCATAAGAGAAGGAAAAAATGGATACCTCTTCAAAGATTTTGACGAGCTTTTGGAAAAGGTGAAGCTTTTACTTGATAATAAAAAAGCTTTAAAAATGGGCAGAATCGGAAGAAGAATCAGCGAAAGATATACATGGGAAAAAATAACTGAGAAAGTTGAGGAAGTTTATAGGGAAGTTTTGGGTGAGAGGCATGACAATAGTAATAAACATGCGAGATGTCGTTGATCAGAAAAAAATTAGAATAGGTGCGAGATTCATTAAAGAGGGGAAGCTTGTTGCGTTTCCTACGGAGACGGTTTATGGGCTCGGGGCAGATGCTCTAAATGAAAGTGCCGTTAAAAGGATTTTCGAAGCAAAGGGGAGGCCTCCCGATAACCCCCTAATAGTCCATATAGCTAAGTTCACTCAGGTTTACGAGCTTGCAAAAGAAGTCCCGGAAAAAGCTAAAATACTCGCAGAGAAGTTCTGGCCGGGGCCACTAACGATAGTGCTCCCCAAAGGCGATAAAGTCCCCTACGCGACTACGGGGGGATTAGACACAGTGGCAATAAGAATGCCTGCTCATGAGATTGCACTGGCGTTAATAGAGGAAAGCAAGAGACCAATTGCCGCCCCCTCCGCAAACATAAGCGGAAAGCCAAGTCCCACCCTAGCGGAACATGTGGCTGATGATTTTTATGGAAAAATAGAGTGCATAATAGACGGAGGTGAGACTAAAATAGGAGTCGAGTCAACGGTGATAGATCTAACCACAGAGCCCCCGGTGCTTCTAAGGCCTGGCGGGTTGCCCCTCGAGAAGATAGAGAAAGTAATTGGGAAAATAAAAATGCATCCAGCCGTAAAAGGGAAACCAGTGAAACTCGCAAAAGCCCCCGGAATGAAGTATAAGCACTACGCCCCAGAGGCACAGGTTGTGGTTATTGAAGGGGAACGTAAGAGGGTCAAAGAAAAGATCAAGGAACTTATCAAAGAATACAAAGCCCAAGGCATGAAAGTTGGTGTAATGGCAACTGGGGATTTCTATGAGGCGGATGCATACTTCAACATAGGAGAAAGCGAAGAAGAAATAGCAAGAAATCTATTTAAAGCCCTTAGAGAACTCGACAAGTCTGGAGTGGACATAATACTGGCCGAAGGGGTTGAAGAGAAAGGATTAGGGTTAGCAGTTATGAACAGGCTCAAGAAAGCAGCTGGATATAGAATGGTAAAAGTCTAATTTTTCGAAAATTTTTCGAGTTTTAATGTGTTCTATTGTCCATCGGAGAAAGCGTTAAATACACCTGAGTATAATAGACAACTGCTAAAACCAGGTTGAGGTGACCCTTTTGATAACGGGTATAATAAGGTCTAGTCCGGGTGAACTTGAACTAGCTGGGAAGACCTTGGTGACCAAGGGAGAATTGAAAACCGGTATACGGCTTCTTATAAAATCTGCGAGAGAGTATGAAAAACAGAAAAGAATTTTAGATGCAGCTCGAATTTATAGATACATCGGAGACCTTCTTCTTAATGCCAATCCACGGGCCTTAAAAGATGCCCGCCCTTTTCTCCTTAAGAGTGCATATTATTACCTGGATGTTCTTGAAAGAGAGATCGAGCTTAAGGAGCCCAATTTAGAACTGCTTGATGAATTCTGCTCCAATATTCTTAGAATATTTGAAATTCTTGGTGAGAAGGACAAATTTGAAAAATACGCAAGGGAGTTTGCCGTGATGTATAAGTCCATGGGCGATACTCAAATGAAAAGAAAGAAAATTCAGAAAGCAATTGAATCGTATGAAGCAGCACATAGGTACTATAAGATAATCCATGATTCAAGCGGTATTGAGGACATGGCAAGTATCCTGATCGACCTTTATGGTAAAGGTGCAGAAATATTTGTTGCCAAGAAAGAATATCAACGGGCAGGGGATGTCTTTTTTAAGCTTGCCTTTATTGTTAAAGATGTTTTTGGTTATGATGATCACTTTATGGAGCTCATGGAGAATGCGGGAAGAAACTACGAAAGAGCAGGTAGGGAATGGTATGCCAATGGAAACCTCCATTATACTGCAAAAACCTTTCTTAGCGCTGAGTATTCCTACCTATTAGCAGGAAACACCCAGAGAACAAAACTCATCGGACTAAACACCACAAAAATGCTTTACCAGCTCGCAGGGGAATACAGAAAGGAAGGGTTTATGGAGGAACTTGGAGATACCTTGCTAATGCTGGCTCAATCCCTCTTTGCCCTTGACAAGCTTTTGGAAGGTCTCAAATCTTACAAAGAACTTATCGCCGAAGTAGAGGTAACATTGGAACACAGATACAGAATAAGAAAAGCCCTTCTTCTTTATCTGGCCGCTAAGGAAAGAAGCAGAAACTACTTAGAATTTGTTGAACAGATGGACTTCTATGCAAAAAGAGAAGCCTACGCACAAGCAATAGACTTAGCAGAGCTAATCTTTGAAACAAGGTACCCAGAACTTAAAAAAGGATTACAAAAGGTAGAAGGGTTCAGCCCAGAATAACTTTCCTTCTGTAACCTCTCCTTCTGGCATCCCTCAAGAAAAATATCTCCTCAACAAGCTCTTTTTCCTTGAGAATCTTTAGAGCATAGCGGACAGTCCTTTCAGAAAGGTTTGTTCTTCTTGCAAGTTCCTTAGAAGATACTGGTCTGTCTCCTAAAGCGTTAAATACCTGAAGTGCTGATTTTGGTAAAGCAAAGTAAATCCCCCCTCATCACAACCACCAAAAAGGAAGGGAAAAGAGAGTTTATAAGAGTTTTGATAGAGGCAATTTCAGGACTGCTGTCTTATGGTAACCCTTGGGAGTGGGATTGGATACGGAATTCTCATTTCTTTGGAAATTACCATTATCAGGGGAGTTATTTCGTTTGTTACAAAGTTTACTATCTCCGCAAACATTTCCGGAGGTATCTTCTTCTCTTTTTCCCATCTATCTAGGATTTCATCTATCTGCTCTTTTTTGGGCGGCAGATAAAACACCGCTCCCTTTATTACTGCCCTCGCAATTTCAGGGTTATATCCTATCTGATAAGTGAAGAACACCTCAATCCCATTAACCTTTCCAGAAGGGGTCTTTATTTCCCCCAGCCTAACTTCCTCAATCTTTGGAGAGAGATTCACTTCAACCTTGCCGAGTGTTCCTCCCTGTTTTTCGACTTCAATGTTTGTTATGTTAACTCCTACAACAGGCATGTTTCCACCTCCTTCTAAAGATAACCGTTGCCCTATTAAAGATTATCTTTTTGAAATCTTCACCCTTTAGGATATGCAGTAATTCTAAAATCCGCATTCGAGTAGAAATCTTTTTAAAGCTGAGCGCTCTTTGAGGCGATAACTCCGAACTGCTCTGCTGTAGGGTAAGGGGCCCGCAAACATCTTATTATTGGCGAAGGGTTGAGTTCTAGCCATTGCCAGGAGGAAGGTCAGAATTTTGGGAGGTTTACTCTAAACCTCCACCTTTTTCACCACCTTTACTTTCCCGGGCTTTCCGATTTCTCCCTCTACTTTAAAGACCTTTCCAAAGAACTGCTCCACAACCCAGACGTTTGTTACTAAGTGTCTTGTGATTTTGCTCACCCATATTTCTCCTCCCGCAAAGGCTAGAAACGGTATAAGCTGGTCTCCAAGGAACATGTCCACCGCATATTTTAGCTCTACCTGATTTAGAAGTTCTTCAGCGGCTTCCTTCCCTACAACCTCAGCAGGCTTCCCTCTTTCCCCAAGGGCATCTCCGCCTAGGCGAAGAACATCTGTGTTTGCCCATACGACTATCCCACTGCCCGGTCCCAAGTGAGGATCTTTTCCTCGCTCGTAATATTCTTCCTTAATCTTTACTGGCACGGAGGGATAAGCTCTCTTAAGAATCTCCTTTGCGGCCTTTGCCTGTCTTATTGAAACGTGAGGGGGTAATCTTACAGCGTGGCTTATCCCCTCGAAGCTGTAAATTTTCTCAAACTCTGTGGCGATCAGGGGTTTCTTTTCTTCCCATGGGTAGGCTTTGCCAACAACCAAACCCCCGCCCCTTGGATAGTGCCCCCTTCTCCTTATCTCAATTTCCGCCTTAATTCCCATCTTCTCAAGGGCATAGAGGGTTACGTATTTGAGATAATCCACCGGAGGGCTCCAAGATACATCAGTCCCTCCTGTTATCTCCAAAGTGATCTCTTTATCTCCAAACACCATTGCCGGCAAGAGGGCTTGAAGAACAAGGGTTATACTACCGGCAGTTTTTATTGGAACTTTAACATGTTTTGCCCTAATCTCTTTGGGATAAAACTCCAGCTCGGTTGAACCCTCACTTGCTCCCCTTACTTCCGCATTTGAAAGCTCTCGCAGGGCTAAAACACCGTAAAGGTGCTGTGGCCTTAGTCCAGGGTTTGGTCTCTTGGCCCGAATATTGATTATCTTCAGTGCTTCTCCAGTTATAGCTGAGAGGGCCAGTGCAGTTCTTAATATCTGCCCTCCACCCTCTCCATAACTCCCATCAATGATCTTCATTTTCTTCACCGAGAAACAGTACAAGAGCTTCCTTTAAAAGTTCTTCTGGTCCTTTGTTGGACTTTCTCTCTCTAAGCTTTTTGAGGAGCTTTGATATGGTTGTGATGGTTTTGAAGGTTCTTTTTTGTTGGGGTATTTTTTCCACTACCTCACTTGGCACTCCCACTTTGGCTTTTCTGGTTAAAAGCTCCTTAAATTCCTCTTCGCTTAGGTATGGCAGTTTTATCTTCACGGGCAGATCGTATTTTTCTGAATTCTTGCTGTCTACAATTAATGTGAACTCTACCGGCACTTTAAGTCCCCTAATTTTGGCAATTCCTTTTTCTTTGATTCTCAAGAGCTTTTCAACGAGCTCCTTTGGAGGTTCTTTGAGAATTAAAAACCCTTTGTGAGCTTTTAGAAATAGGGGGGCATTGTAAGTCTTCTCGGTCTTCTCCTCAACTTCAAAATCTTCCAGAGAATCAACGTAACCGTCCCAAACTATTACCGGGGGTTTTATGAGGGCTTCTCGCGTTCCTTTCTTTATTACTTCGTGGAGCTCATTGTCAAACAGCTGAAGCTTTAACGGGCCAATTTCAAGTATTTCCGGAATTTTAACGGCCCCTTTGAGTACCTCCCTTAAAATCTCCGGAAGGGGGAGTTCTGCATAGTTTATTATCAGCGTATCCTCCATGAGCTCTAACGCTTTGAGCTTTTCAATGAATCTGAATGGTAGGGTCAGCTTCTCGAGCTCAATCCTAATGGGTTCTTCCTTTAATCCTTCTCTGGCGCGTATTTCCTTTAGAAGGTCTTCGCTGATGGAGGTTATCTGGTATATCTCCTTCTTTCCTTGAAGGTAGAGAACCCCGTTTGAGAGAAGCCTTAAGCCAAGACGGGCAAGAAATGAAGAAAGCTCATTCTCAGTTCGCGTGCTTATTATTTCCTTTCCTTCAACGTTCTCATACCCTTTATCAACCACAACAAAATCCCCTGGGTGAATCCCCTTTTCATAGAGGAATCTCTCTAAAATGTCCTTGGCAAGCTCTTCGCTTTCAGCATAAACTTTTATGAACTCCACCATGCCATTTCTTCTGACTCCGATGAAGACTACTCCATTGTATCTTTCTTTAGGTGTAAGCAAATCAGTCTCCATGATTTTCCCTTTGCTTTTTGTTCTTATATTCTTTTTCAGAGGCTCATAAAGCCGAGTGGTTCTCCTGTGTCAAGGTTTACTATTCTTATCTCCCTATTTCTCGTGTCCAGAAATGCTACACTTTTTACTCCACTGACGTATCCGCAAACCTCACCAGGATTGAGAACGATGCTTCTCCCGGTTTCTCTTATCTCATATTTGTGAGTATGTCCCCTTATTACAACGTCATAAAGCTGGCTTCTTATAAATGCCTCAACTATTTTCTCGTTTGTGCCGTGGAGGAGAATTATTCTAAGGCCATCTACTTCCAGCTCGAGGATCTCATCCTCTACGCCAATTGCCTTTTTGAGGCCTTTTCTTTCTCCATCATTGTTGCCGAAGACTCCCTTTAAGGGAGCGTTTAACTTTGAAAGCTCCTTTTTGACGAAAGGTGCCACATAATCACCTGCATGAAGAACAAGATCTACTTTTTCCTTGTTAAACAGCCCCACAGCCTTTGCTATAGCCGGAAGATTATCGTGGGTGTCACTCATTATCCCTATCAGCATTTTAACCACCTCTGTATAGTCAAGGGCAGGGGTTTATAGTTTTTATCTTAGTAGGGCTAAACCTTTAATAAGCCAATAACATCAACAATCTATACGATGAGAGGGTGAAAGGTAATGCTGGTTGGCAGGGCATTGATTCCAATTAGGATGCTAAAATCATTTGGAAGCTGGAAAGCCGGAGATACACTGTTAGTTGAGGATTGGAAGGCTAAAGAGCTGTGGGAAAGTGGTATAGTGGAGATTATAGACGAGAGCGAGAAGATCATCCGCGAGCTTGAGAATGTTATAAATGAAGAGAAAAACAGCGAACCAATAACCTCAATTCCAGAGGGATTGTACGAGAGAGCAGAATTTTATATTTACTATCTTGAAAACTATGTAAAAGCTAAGCCAGATGTCGATATAGAAGTTTTAAACGCCAAAATGACCAAGCTTTCCAATTTAAAGAGAAAATACCAGTATCTCAAGAGGCTTCGCTTTAATAAAATAATCAACGCAATAATGTTCAGACCTGGAAGCTTGGAAATCCTGAGCAGACTCTCGTTGGAGGAAAGGAAGATATATCTCCAGATATCTCAAATTAGGAATGAGTGGCTGGGTGAGAAGTGATGGATAAAGAGGATATGATAGGGAGATTTGTGAAATTCCTCCGGGAATACACTGATGATAGTGGGAATAAGATTTATTTAGACGAAATAAGAGACGTGCTGACTGTTGTCCCTAGGAGGTATATTGGAATAAGCTGGGAGCATTTAAATGCCTTTGATCCCGAACTTGCGGGAGAGCTTATAGACAATCCTGAGGAGGTTATCCTAGCGGCCGAGGATGCTATTCAAATAGTCCTTCAAGAGGACTTTTTCAGGAAGGAGCCGTTTCTAATTCACGCCCGTTTTCATGGCCTGCCAAAGAGCTACCTCGTGAAAGAGCTCGGGAGTGAGCACATAAACAAATTCATCCAAGTTGAGGGGATAATAACAAGAATGACCGAGGTTAAGCCCTTTGTTTCCAGAGCGGTTTATATCTGCAAAGACTGCGGACATGAAATGGTAAGGCTTCAAAAGCCATATGCAACATTAGTAAAGCCCAACAAATGTGAAGCCTGTGGAAGTAGGAACGTTGAGCTTGATGTTGACAAGAGCACTTTCCTCAATTTTCAAAGCTTTAGGCTTCAAGACAGGCCTGAAAGCCTTAAAGGTGGACAAATGCCACGTTTTGTTGACGTGATTTTGCTTGATGATCTTGTAGATATTGCCCTTCCAGGGGATAGGGTCATTATAACTGGAATTCTGAGGGTTGTTTTGGAGCAAAGGGACAAGAGACCAATATTCAGGAAAATAATAGAAGCAAACTACGTGGAGCAGCTAAGCAAAGAGATAGAAGAGCTTGAAATAACTCCAGAGGATGAGCAGAAGATCAAAGAGCTTGCAAAAAGGAAGGATATTGTTGACGTTATAGTTGATTCAATTGCCCCCGCTATTTATGGTATGAAAAAGGAAAAACTAGGCATTGCTCTTGCTTTATTTGGCGGTAACACGAGGCAGCTTCCTGATGGAACAAGACTAAGAGGAGAGAGCCACGTCTTGCTTGTGGGGGATCC
>CAYNRW010000017.1:13951-17929 GCA_964399725.1 uncultured Thermococci archaeon
AGCCAGCTCCTCCGTTATGTGGCAAATTTAGCACCAAGAGCAATATATACGAGTGGTAAGAGTTCAAGTGCCGCCGGTTTGTGCGTTGCGCCTGACTCAATCATCGAGACCAACATGGGGAGGTTTGAAATAGGTTCACTTGTGGACAAAGTCATTCCTGAGGACGTAACTGATAATAAAAGTGTTGATGCTGGGTCTCTTGGGCTTACTGTTAGAACAAAAGATGGGATGAAAAAAGTCCTTCGTTTGTGGAAGTTGAAAGCCCCTAAAGAGCTTGTCCGCATCCGTGCCGAAGATGGTAGGGAAATCATTGTGACCCCCGAAACAAGACTTTTAACTCCAGAGGGGTGGAAACAAGCAAAGGACATTGTTGACCATGTTATAACAGATAATGGGCCGGTTAAGGCCACAGCAGAGAGAATAAGCTCTCCATACGACTACGTCTACGATCTCACGGTCGAGGGTTCCCATAGCTTTGTCGCTAACGGCTTCGTCGTTCACAACACGGCAGCGGCCGTCCGCGACGAGCTCACTGGCTCGTGGGTTTTAGAGGCGGGAGTACTTGTCTTAGCCGATATGGGAATAGCATGTATTGACGAGATTGACAAAATGAGCGACAGGGATAGGAGTTCCATACATGAGGCTCTTGAGCAGCAGAGCTATCACCGCGACTTCGAGATCCTCCTTGCGGATGGTAGGAAGGTGAAAATAGGCGAGCTGGTGGATTCTCTCATCGAGGCTAACCGCGATAAGGTAATTCTCGGCAAGGACACGGAGATCCTGCCAATTGACGAGATTGAGTTACTCGCCTACGACCTTGAGAGGAAAGAAATAGTTAAGGTCAAGGCTGACCGTGTGAGCAGACATAAGGCCCCGGAGAAGTTTATAAGACTGAAGTTCTCGAACGGGAGAGAAATAACCGTAACACCAGAGCATCCAATTATGGTCTGGGAGAAGGGGAAAATCAGAGAGAAGCCTGCTGAAAAAATCAGGCCCGGCGATCTCGTACTTGCCGTTAGGCGTTATACTCCAATGGAAGGGAAGAACTTCGATGAAACAACAGCGAAGTTCCTTGGCTTCCTTCTCTCGGAGGGGTTCACATATGCCAATCCATCAAACAGCTACTACGAGGTTGGATTTACAAACACTGACGAGAGAATTGTTGAGGAATTTAAAGGACTTCTCAAGAAACTTGGCGCCAAATACGCTATCCAAATAAGGGAAAGGGCAGGTGGAAAGAAGCTCTACACAGTTCGGACAATTTCAAAAGACTTTTACCTAAAACTCAAGGAGGAGTTTCCGGAGGTATTTCCTGAGAAGAGCAATGAACGGCCAGCTCGGAGGAAGAGACTTCCAACAAAAATTCTGGGAGCTGACGAGAGGGCAAAGAAAGCCTTCCTCAATGCTTTCTTCAAAGGAGACGGATTTGTCGATAAATACAGGGTTGGCTTCACGACATCATCAAAGGCAATGGCAGAAGATCTCCAAGATGTCTTGCTAAGCCTTGGCATATACTCATACATCCTCGAGGAGAGGCGTGGAAAGACTACTTATTACAAGGTCATTGTGAGCGGTACGGAGGATATTGAGCGCTTTGCTGAAATTGTTGGGGACGACCCTAGGATAACAAGGATAGAACAGCTTCTCAAGACCTCCCGGAAGAAGCGCAACTACCGTGATGTTATCCCTACAGAAGTTCTTGAGGAGCTAAGGGTGGTTCTCAATTCACTCCATATAAATGATGGGCGTCTGACAAAAAACATAAAAGCTAGGCAAAATGCAAACAGGGAGAGAGTGCAAGAGTATGTAAAGAAGGCAGGGGAAAAAATTGCCGAACTCAAAGATGCGATTGAAAGAAGAGACGTTGAAAGGATAAGAGGTTTCGTAACGGTAAGAGAATTATCCAAAAGAATAAATGTTCCCTATTCAACTGTGCTTTACAGACTCAAACGTAAACATGAGGAAACCGTTAAAGCACTGGCTGAACTCGCGAACGAAAAACTGAGAAAAGCTGAGAAAAAACTTGCAGAGATTAGGACTATTGTCGAAGGCAATCTACGCTTCCTCAGAGTTACAAAAATCGAGGAACTGCCTAATGACCGCTGGGAATGGGTCTACGATGTAACTGTCGAGCCATATCATCTCTTTGTCTCCCACGGACTGGTTCTCCACAACACAGTAAGCATCTCAAAAGCGGGAATCACCGCAACGCTAAACGCAAGGACGACGGTTATAGCGGCTGCAAATCCAAAGTATGGAAGGTTTAACAGGATGAAATCCCTCCCAGAGCAGGTTGATTTGCCTCCAACTCTTCTAAGCAGATTTGACCTCCTTTTCGTTCTTCTCGATGAGCCCGATGAAAAGCTGGATTCAGAAATAGCCGAGCACATACTTAAGGTCAGGAAGGGTGAAGCAGAAACAGTTGCCCCAAAAATACCCCACGAACTTCTTAAAAAGTACATAGCCTATGCCAGGAAGAACATCAAACCTGTGCTCAGTAAAGAGGCCATGGAAGAGATTAAGCGCTACTACGTTAAGATGAGAAGGACAATAGGAAGAGGAGGTAATGAAGAGGGTATCAAACCAATTCCAATTACCGCAAGACAGCTTGAGGCCCTCATAAGGCTCAGTGAAGCCCATGCAAAAATGCGGTTAAGTGAGATAGTTACAAAAGAAGATGCCAGAGCTGCCATTGAGCTTATGGAATATACCCTAAGAAAAACAGCAATGGATGAGGAAGGGAACATCGACGTCAGCATCTTGGAGGTCGGAAAATCATCAAAGAAGATCAATAAGATGGATAAAATCCTCAGCATAATAAAGGAGCTCCAAGACTTAGAAGACTACGGAGCTCCGAGGGAGGAAATAATAAAAGAGGCAAGCAGATATGGGATTGGAAAGAGCGAGGTAGAGAAAATATTAGAAGAACTTAAAGCCAATTCAATGATATACGAACCGCGGTCAGGCTATTACAAAGTTTTGTGAAAAGGTTAATAAGGCGAAGTTAGAACCTATAGCGAGGTGAGAAAAATGGAGTACGATTATTATGATTACGAGAAGCTTTTGGAGAAAGCCTATGAAGAACTTCCAGAGAATGTCAAGCATCATGAATCAAGATTTGAGGTTCCTGCTGCTGCCGTAACAATTGAGGGCAACAAAACAATAATCGAGAACTTTAGGGACATCGCCGAAGCCATGAACAGGGATCCAAATCACTTGCTTAAGTTCATCTTAAGGGAGGTTGCTACGGCAGGTGTTTTGGAGGGAAGGAGAGCTGTACTCCAAGGACGTTTTACACCGTACCTTATAGCAAACAAAATGAAGAAATACCTCAAAGAGTATGTTATATGTCCTGTATGCGGCTCGCCAGACACAAAGATCATCAAGAAAGACCGCTTCCACTTCTTGAAGTGTGAAGCCTGTGGTGCCGAGACTCCAATAGCTCATCTCTGACTCCTCTTTCATACTTTTATTTGTGTGCATGTATTCTTCTGAGCATTTTATGGTTATGAAAATCCTTTTAAAGGGGTTTACAAACTACAAATTAGTTAACCAAATGATTATGGGGGCAACTCTTATGAGCATGGAGGAAAAAGTGAAGGGACTCTATGAAAAGAAGGAGAGAATTCTCAAGATGGGTGGAAAGGAAAAGGTAGCAAAGCAACACGAGAAAGGGAAGCTTACAGCGAGAGAGAGAATCGAAAAACTCCTTGATCCAGGAAGTTTTGTGGAAATAGGGATGTTCGTTAAGCACAGAAACATAGAATTTGGCCTTGATAAGATGGAGCTACCTGCCGATGGAGTGATAACGGGATATGGAACAATCGACGGCAGATTAGTTTTTGTTTATGCCCAGGATTTCACGGTTATGGGAGGTTCTCTTGGAGAAATGCACGCGGCAAAGATAAAGCGTATCATGGAACTAGCTTTAGAAGCTGGAGCTCCAGTAATAGGGCTCAATGATTCCGGTGGAGCAAG
>CAYNRW010000018.1:0-17581 GCA_964399725.1 uncultured Thermococci archaeon
CCCGGAAACTTTGCACTCTTCCCCCATACTCTTGCATATTTAAAGTTCTTTGCGAAGTCTTTATGAATTCTCTCCGCCACGTCCAAAACCGTCGAACCTTTTTTAAGAGCAATCGGAGGATAAGCTGGCTCCTCACCCGGTGATTTCGTGAAGACCCTTATTATGCCGGCCAGGTCATAAAGCTCCTCCTTGAGGGCCTCAATATTTGCCCTCTTTTTAGCAGAAACAGGAACTATTTTAAACCTGTCTCCATAGCCCTTAACGAGCCTCTCGTAGTTCTCTTTGCTTCCCGGTGCATCTCCTTTGTTAGCAATAATAATGGCTTTTCTCCATACAAGGCTTTCATCTAAGGCATCTGAAAAGTCTTCAAGAGTAACAGGCTCTTTTACAGTGATCTCGGCACTGTGAATGCCCTCCTCTCTAAGCATTTTCATAACTTCACTTGTATCTCCTTGGATTAAATGAGCTCCATTTATAACGATTCCACCCATCGGCATTCTTTTTATTTCTACCTTCGGCTTTCTTTTGTTTATTTTTATCCCTGCACGTTCAAATTCCTTTAATATTATCTCCATCTGCTTTACTGGATCTTGAGAGAGGTCAACAACGATGGCTATGGCATCAGCATTTCTTATAACACTCAAAAGCTGTGTTCCCATACCCTTTCCCAAAGCAGCTCCTTCTATTAAGCCCGGCACTTCTACGAGTTGAATCTGAACGTCTTTATGCTTCATCATGCCGGGGATTGGCTCAACCGTTGTAAAAGGATAATCGGCAACATCAACATCAATGTCCGCGAGAACATTGAGAAGTGATGATTTTCCAACATTGGGCAAGCCTGCAAGGACGATTTGAGCGGCCCCTTCTTTCTTAACGCTAAATGAGTAACCTCCACCTTTTCTCTGGCTTTGCTGCTTTTCCAGCTCCTTCCTAAGCTCCGCCAACTTTCTCTTTATTTGAAGCCTAAGCTTCTCTGTACCTTTGTGCTTCGGAACGGTAGCATACATTTTTTCTAAGGCCCTTATTTTTTCAGGTATTGTTTTAGCCTGTCTGTATTCCTCCTCTGCAGCTAAGTACTCCGCTGTTACGTTTGTTGGCATCTGTGTTCACCTCTCCCTCTCTAGCCCATTTGGGGTTATAATAGAGGTTTTTATAAATCTATGGTGTGAAACTATCATCAACTTTATATACTTTCTCGAAAAATTTTAGGGTGGTGAGAACATGAAGGGGCTTTTAGATGAAATTGATAAGGAAATCCTGAGAGTGCTTCAAAAAAATAGTCGCACCCCACTAAGGGAGATATCAAAGCGAGTCGGACTTGCAGAGTCAACGGTCTATGAAAGAATTAAGAAGCTGAAACACCGGGGGATAATAAAGAAATTCACAATTATCCTAGATCCAGAGTCCCTTGGCTTTCATCTCTTAGCTTTCATATTGATAAAGGCAAAAGCTGGAAAATATGCCGAAGTTGCCGAAAAACTCATCTCCTACCCGGAGATAGTGGAAATCTATGAAACTACAGGTGATTATGACATGATACTCAAGATAAGAACGAGAAACAGCGAAGAGCTTAATGAATTTCTTGACAAGATCGGAGAAATAGAAGGTGTGGTAGCAACGCACACGATGGTTGTGCTGAAGATACACAAAGAGACAACCGAGCTTCCACTTTAGATTTTCCCCTCTGCATAAAGCTTGTGATAAGCCCTCAGAAGGGCATTCTTTACCCTTTTTGGTCCGTATCTTTTCACTGCACCTTTCAATCCTTCGGAATAAACTTTTCTAATGATCAAATCCACGTCGGGGGATTCTCTCAAGCTGTTTTCTATGTAAAGTTTCGCTATATCCTCCGGATCCCTGTAGTTTAGCCCTTTAAGCCATTTTAAAGGAATTCCACTCTCGAATTTCTTTGTGACCTCAAATTCAATTACTGTTACCTCATCTTCACCATTGAGCTCTCCATATATCTTGTTCAACGCACTTACTAGCTCTTTAACATCTTTAAAGCCGTCTTTTTTTGCATCTTGAATTGTAAGCTCCTTAACCCTTTTCTTTTCCACTTTTGTAATCCTTACCTTTGCAATTGCCGTATCACTGGGTGTTATGACAAGATAAACCTCGCTCCCCGGCTCAGCCTCATAATTTCCAAATCTAATCGTCGTAGTCTTCTTTCCGCTGAGAATTCTGGACTTGTACGTGTTATCTATTAGCAGGAACTTTCTTATTTGAACCATTGTTGAGCACCTCTAGAATCTCTGGAAGTTCCAAAAGATCATTGATTTTGAAGTCCGCACACTCTTCGTATTCAAGCTCTTTATTTGCATATTTTCCATAGCGGAACCATACAGTATGCATTCCTACCCTTTTTGCCCCGTAGATGTCTGAATAAAGCCTGTCCCCAACCATCAAAGCCTCTTCTGGGGAGGCTCCAAATGTTTTTAGGGCCTTTTGATAGATTTTTGGATGAGGTTTTTTGACTCCCTCAAAGTCTGAGATTATAACATGCTCGAAGAAGTCGTCAAGATCAAGCCTTAGAACTTTTTCCCACTGCTTTATAGGGTTCCCATCTGTTATTATGCCTAAGCGGTAGCCCATCTCTCTTAGTCTGATTAGGGTTTTTCTTGCGTGCTTGACCTCCCTTATGTGGGCAAACTTGGTATTATGATAGGCAATAACTCCAGCGGCAACCCATTTTGGATTGTACTTCAGGTCAAGCCTTCTGAGAAGGTAATCAAAGTGATGAGGAAAATTACTCCCGTATTCGTTGATGAGCTCTAGGAGTTCATTATAGGCAGTGTCAAAATCAACTGGCAATCCGTGTTGGATCATGTTCTCTATGGCGTTTTTTCGGGCAAGTTCAGCTAGACGGGACGTATCTACAATGGTATCATCAAGGTCAAAAAACACAACCTTTATCATCCTAACCCCCACTCAAATAAAAAGCTAAAGTATTTAACTTTTCCCTATATCAAGATAAAAGGACTTCATCTTTTGCTTTTCTTCTCTTAGCCTTCTAAAGTATTCATCCTCCCGAATGAGCTCGTTGAGGAGATCTTCAAGCTTCCACATTAGGGATGTTGGTGTTGTGGTTGCGAAGATTCCATCGATTCCCTGAGAACGGAGTGCCTTGATAACCCTCTTTACATCCTCATTCGAGAGGTTGTGCATTATGACAAACTTTCTCCAGTGCCAGTTACCGCTTCCCTCAAAAGTAGGAGCCTTTGCTACAACTTCTTCCACAACCCAGTCCCTGCAGTATTCTGGGACTTCATAAACCTCAAATCCGGTAAGGGCGTTTTTCATCTTGGAAACTTCATCCCCTTTAAATCCAATTAGGAGTATCATAACACCACCTTAACACTCTTTATCTTTTACACATCTTTTAACCTTTGTCAAAAGGTATTCCATTACATCCCCTGCCCGCCCTTTCAGAAAGATATCCGATATTGGAGTTATGCTGCTTTCCTTTGGGTTAATCTCTATTACATAACCTCCATTGTCCTTTACAATGTAGGGAATATATGCCGCTGGAAACACCTGGCCACTCGTTCCGATAACCAGACAAACATCGGACCTTTCGGCAAGCTTAAAGGCTTTTTGAAGAGCATCGTGAGGCAGGGGTTCTCCAAACCAAACAACGTCAGGTCTTAAGAGAGAATCACACTTTGGGCACTTAGGCAAATCCTCCTCTAAAAACTCTTCAAGTCTGTCAGAGTCGAGAAGGTTCTCGCTATAATCACAGTTGGTGCACTTAACTCGATAAATATTGCCATGGAGCTCTATGAGGTTTTTGTTTCCGGCCTCTCTGTGGAGGTTGTCGATGTTTTGGGTTATAATAGCCTTTAAAAGCTTCATTCTCTCAAGTTCTGCCAATGCTAAGTGGGCTCTGTTGGGTTTTGCTTCCTTCATGATCTTCATTCTCATCTTGTAAAACTCCCATACAAGCCAAGGATTGCTTCTAAAAGCCTCTGGAGTAGCCACTTCTTCCACTTTGTACTTCTCCCACAAGCCACCCTTGTCTCTAAAAGTTGGTATTCCGCTTTCGGCACTTATTCCAGCCCCAGTAAAAGCTATCAAAAAGCGAGAATGGGCTATTAATTTGGCCGCCTCCTCAATCATAGGACATCGCCTTATAATTCTCCCCTGAAATTTTTAAAGGTATTCTAACGGCAAGATTTAAATTACATGGATATAAAATATCACATGCAAGAAACCAATGAGGTGATACTATGAGCTACCAGACATATAGAGACAAGGTTTTAGAGTTTGTTGAGATGCACGAAAAGTGGAGGGCATCAACGATAAATTTGATTGCAAGTGAAAATGTAACTTCTCCAAGCGTTACAAGGGCTGTAGCCAGTGGATTTATGCACAAATACGCTGAGGGATGGCCAAGACAAAGGTATTATCAAGGATGTAAGTACATCGATGAGGTAGAACTTATAGGGGTTGACCTCTTCTGCAAGCTCTTCAAGAGCGATTTTGCCGATCTGAGGCCAATCTCCGGAACTAACGCAAACCAAGCTGCGTTCTTTGGATTAACAAATGCCGGTGATAAAGCTATTGTTCTTCACACCTCCCACGGTGGGCATATAAGTCATATGCCCTTTGGTGCCGCCGGTATGAGAGGATTAGAGGTTCACACATGGCCCTTTGACAATGAAGAATTTAACATCGATGTCGACAAAGCGGCCCAGATGATTAGAGAGGTCGAGCCTAAGATAATTGTCTTCGGTGGCTCATTGTTCCCATTCCCACATCCGGTCAAGGAGCTTGCCCCAGTTGCTAAAGAAGTTGGCGCATACGTAGTGTATGACGCAGCCCACGTCTTAGGGTTAATAGCTGGAGGAAAGTTCCAAGACCCCCTCAGGGAAGGAGCCGATGTAGTAACTTCCTCGACACACAAGACCTTCCCGGGTCCACAGGGTGGTGCTATACTCTACAAAGACCTTGGAGAAGATACAGCAAAACTGCAATGGGCAATCTTCCCAGGTGTCTTAAGCAACCACCACTTACACCACATGGCTGGAAAAGTCATCACAGCTGCAGAAATGCTTGAATTTGGTAAAGCTTATGCAGAGCAGATTGTAAAGAACGCAAAAACTTTAGCTGAGGCTCTTGCAGAGGAAGGGTTCAAAGTTATAGGCGAAGATAAAGGGTTCACCGAAAGCCACCAGGTAATAGTTGACGTTAGCGAGCTCCACGAGGCTGGTGGAGGATGGGCTGCTCCACTCTTAGAAGAGGCCGGAATAATCCTCAACAAGAACCTCCTGCCATGGGATCCGCTTGAGAAAGTCAACACGCCAAGCGGCCTAAGAATCGGTGTGCAGGAAATGACGAGGGTAGGAATGATGGAGGATGACATGAAAGAGATAGCAAGGTTCATGAGGAGAGTTCTCCTTGACAGAGAGGATCCAAAGAAGGTTGAGAAAGAAGTCTTCGAGTTCAGAAGGCAGTTCCAGAAGGTCTACTACTCCTTCGATCATGGCCTGCCAATGAAGGAGTGAGATTCCATTTTCTTACTTTTTCTTTTAAAAGTCTCGCTGTTCATGAGAGGGAAGTTATTCAAAAAGTTTTAAAGAATTGGCGTTTTATCAAGCTCTTATACGGGCGTTTTTATAATATTGTCAAAAATTCAAAGACATTTTGAAAAATATTATAAGTCATGGAAAAATGCCACCATTAAGTTGTATTAGGTGATGGGTCATGAGAATAGCAGTAATAGGTGCTGGAACAATAGGAAGTGCCGTTGCAAAGGCATTGGCTGAAGAGGGGTATGAAGTAATAGCGACAAGGAGAAAGGTCGAGAAGGTGAAGTGGCTTGAGAGTTATGGAGTGAAGGTCTCGAATGATAATAAAGCTGCTGCTGAAAAAGCGGATATAATTATCCTCGCAGTAAAGCCAAATAAGGTCAAAAAAGTTCTCGAAGAAATAAATCCTGCCATTGAAGGGAAAATTCTCATTTCATTTGCTGCGGGGCTCTCACTAAACTTTCTAAAGAGGCTAACAGGTGCAAAACTTGTGAGAGCAATGCCAAATATAGCAGTTCTTGTGAAAGAGTCTTTTACCGCGTATACAGCAGATGATTTAGATAGAAAAGAAATTGAACTTGTTGAGAAAATATTTGGTGCTTTTGGCAAGTGTGTTAGAGTTGACGAAGAATATATGGATGCCATAACCGGATTGAGCGGTTCTGGACCGGCATATGCCTCAGTATTCCTTGAGTCATTGATATACGGGGGACTAAAAGTAGGTCTCCCAAGGGACATTGCCCTCCTAGCAAGTGCACAGACACTTTTAGGCACGGCAAAGCTTTTGCTTGAAACGAACCTCCACCCGGCTCAGATCAGGGACATGGTGATAACTCCAGGAGGGACTACAATAGACGGCATTTTTGAGCTTGAAGATAGCAGGTTTAGGACAGCAATAATGAAAGCCATAGATGCCGCGACAAAGAAGTCAAGACTTCTATCACTTGAGATCAAATAAATAGAGGAAGTTAAATTTTCGCCCTCTCAAACTTTTCCTCTCTATTCAAAGGTTTTGTGGCATCAATACCCCACTTTGCGGTGAAGCCCTTCTCTCCGGAGGGATCAAGGGAGCTCCCTCTTACATTTGGGATCACAATTAGGTCTTTGTCCGCTTGAAATCTTGTAGCTATTGCCCATTCTACCTCCCTGTCGTCGTAGATGTTAATATCCTCATCAACCACTACCACATGCTTTAAGCTCGGATGTCCAGAAAAAGCTGCTAAAATAGCATTCTTTCCATCACCGTCGTGCTGTTTTGTGATGCTTATCACCGCATGGAGCCACATGCATCCACCCTCTGTCAGTCTTACACCATGAACCTTTGGCACAACCCCTTTGACACTCTTGTATATCTGAGGCTCCTTGGGAAGCCCCATGAGCATATAATGCTCGTAGCCGCTTGAAAGCAATGCATGGAAAATTGGCTTCTCAACGTGATGCATCTTTTCGAAGACTACAACAGGTTGCTCTCTTACGATGTCATACGTTCCAGTTATGTCAATAAATGGGCCCTCTTTGTCGAGTTCCGGCAGAATTTTTGCCTCAAAGACAAATTCACTCTCTACTGGAACTGGAATTCCATTAACATCTACAACTTCCAGAGGCTTTCCAAAGGCCATCTCGCTCATAGAGGATGCTATGTTAAGCTCACTCACTCCATAGGGAGGACTTGTAGCTGCTGCTAAAAGGATATGGATTGGATTACCAACAATTATTCTAACATCAAGCTCCTCACCATGTTCCGCTTTATCCTTCCACATTGCATACAAATGTCTAGGAACCAATCTAACAGTTCCAGTTTTTTCGTCCTTTACCATTGTTCTGTGGTAGGAGAGGTTAACAAAGCCATCCTCGTCCTTTGCTATGTATATCGCCGAGGTAAAATACTGTCCGCCATCCTTTGGAAAATAATGAGGAACTGGCAGCTCTTTAAGGGAAAAGTCCCTTGTGGAGTTCTTAAAAAATTCCGCAGTTTGTGTCTCCCTATAAGGGGCAGAATTCTCCATAGCTTCCATTATGAAGTGAGCAATTTCTTCCTTTTTTATTCCGAGGTATTTTGCTATTCTCTCTCGTGTGCTCCAAATGTTTCCGGCAACTTCCCATCCATCGACATCTTTAAACAAAACGGGTTTGGTTTTGTGCTGAAGGAGATATCTGGTTATCTCAAGTTTCTTGCTAACCGGCTTATCAATGATAACGAGCTCATCCTGGAATTGTCTCAATATCTCCCGTATCATGACACCACCCATCCAAAGTTTGCCCATCTCGTGATAAACTTTTTGGAGGCTTTCACTTTTTTCATGCTTCTTTTTGAATATTTTTCAAAATGATAGAGAAAGAGCTATAAAGGGGGATCTCCAAAAACTTCTTTTGAGTTGCCATGAAGACCGTGATATTAAGAATCCCGGATAAATCCGCACTGGTGTATATTGAGAAAGCTGATCCTAGAATATACTTTATGGTATACGAAGAGTTGACTTACCGAAAAAGTTTCGGCAAATGGGAGAAGCCTGAGAGCCTGTACAATCCCCATACAAAATCCTTCCCTGTGGGTCTAATTCCCCGCGTAAAGCAACTTTTGAATTCAAAAGGATACAGGGTTAGGGTAATTGATGAAAGAAAAATTGAAGGATTGGAGATAAACGCAACGTGGAACGAAGAATATAAACTAAGAAAATATCAGGAAAAAGCCATCAAGAAGGCATTAAAGTCCGGGATGGGAGTCTTAGCATTGCCGGTGGGAAGTGGAAAAACAATAATCGGGTTGAGAATAATTTATGAGCTTAACCTCTCAGCCCTTGTTGTTGTACACACAAAGGAACTTCTTTACCAGTGGGCTGAGAACATAAAGAGAGTTCTTGGGGTTGAAGCTGGGCTTGTAGGGGATAACAATTGGATAGAAAGACCAGTAACGGTGGCCATGATACAGACTCTTCTTTCTAGGGGGGTTGATAAGCTCCAGCTTCCATATGCAGTTGTTGTGTTTGATGAATGCCACAGGACATCGGCTGCAGAAAAGTTCTATGAGCTCGGGATAAGCTTGCCACAAAGATTTAGGTTCGGCCTCTCCGCAACTCCATGGAGGAGGATCAAAGGAGAGGAGTTAAAGATAGAGGGAGCAATAGGTCCCATAATTTATGAGGTTAAAGCCGAAGATCTGATAAAAGAAAAATTCTTAGCGAAACCGAGGTTCAAAGTGATTGAATACGAATTCTTCATGCCATCCCTAGCAGAACGCTACAAAGAACTTTATGAAGAGGTGATCATGGAAAACGAAGAGAGAAACAAAGCAATAGTGGAGAGTGCATATAAACTCTCAAGACAGGGCCATCGTGTTTTAATAGACGTCAAAAGAATCGAACACGGAAAGATTCTCGTAGAGATGCTCAAAAAGAAAGGCATAAATGCGGAGTTTTTGAGTTCCCAGAGTCCAAATAGATGGGAAATTTTTGAAAAGTTCAAAAATGGAGAGATTAGCGTTTTGGTGTCTACATTACTAAAAGAGGGAGTTGATATCCCAGAGATTTCTGCCATAATTCTGGCTGGAGGAGGAAAAAGCGACATAATGACAATCCAGACGATAGGTAGGGCCTTAAGGCCCAAAGGGAGAAGCGGCGCGGTTATAGTTGACATAAAAGATGAGGATCCACTGCTCTTTACCCACTTTATAGAGAGACAAAAAGCCCTAAAGCAGTATTACGGCAGATATTACGATAAAGAACTAGAGAAACTCATAAAGAAGTAAACCAGTCCTCAAAAATGCTTGCCGTTATTAAGTGCTGGGCAAATTTTTCGAAGAATTCTTTTTTAACCTTTTCGACTGCATAGGGATCTTTTTCAAAGAATACTCCATCATACTTAACTTCCCAGAGAACGAGGTTTTCTGGAGGAGCAGGAGGGAGTTTTCTGCCAACTTTTTCTTTCAGCATTCTTTTTATTTCTTCTATTGAAAGAACATCAGAGCCACAAAGCTTGAGAGCCGTTACGATTCTTCTAACCATCTCCCAAAGAAAGCTCTCTCCTTCAATTTCAACCACAATTACATTCCCGCTTGGGAGTACTCTAACCTTATCTATTTTTCTTATCGGGTTTTTGTTCCCCTCAATGCGCGCAAAGTTTGAGAAGTCATGGATTCCAACAAAAACTTCAGCGCACGACTTCATTTTCTCAATGTCGAATCCTTCGTCGAGGAGATAGTATCTATACACTTTCCCCCTGCTCCAAAATCTTGGATGGAAATCTTCTGGAACCTGTGCCCTTCCTAAAACCCATACATCCCTCAAATGATGGTTCAGAATCCTGGGATATGTGAGTTCAGGTCTAGATGTGTTAAAAGCTATGACATTCCCAAAAGCGGAAACTCCCCTATCGGTCCTTGAAGCACCCTTAAAATTCGCATCCCTTGGGTCTTCAATTATTCCAAGCTTAGTTAATGCCTTAATTATCTCACCTTCGACGGTTCTTAACTTAGGTTGCCTTTGAAAGCCGTAAAACCTTCTCCCATCATAGGCAATTTTTAAAGCTATCCTCATGCTTGGAAATTCGGATTGGAGTTATAAAAGGATTACCGGCTAGCCCTCTTTATGAATATCAAGGTCAATGCGTCTATATCTCCGGTTAATTCGGGAATATTTTTGGAAGTTTGACAATAAAAATAGGATAAAAGCTAAAACTTCTACTCCATAAAGGAAACTGGAGGTGGTGAAATGGTAGCTGAAATTGACATGGAAACAATGGAGTCCTTAATTAACTTTGACATCATGTTTACGTTAGCAAAGAAATTTCTCCAAGAAGGGAGGTCTTTTTAACTCCTTCCTATTCAAGAGAAAGGAAGGGGTCAGAGAAAGCTCCCCTTATAGAAAGGTCTTAGGAAAATTTCAAAAGCTGCAATTGGCATCTCTATTCCCCAGTTTTCAAGCACACGTGGATGGATTTCTCCTATTATTCCAACGCTCTTTCCGTTAACTACTATTTCCCCAGTTCTACCCGGAATAAAAGAACCATGCTCTATTTCCCTAAGTTCATATTCGGCATCTAAATAGCGCATTAAGCTATCAAGGATTTCTTTTGCTTCTGTGAAGGTTACCTTTGGATGTGCAAGGGCAACGGCAAGCTTGCTCTCACTGATGGTCTTTGTTTCTCTCTTTTCATCTATGAGAGTTACATTACCCACCTCAAAGATTTTCTGGGGATACTCCTCATGGGTGTTCTGACTTAAAAACTCCATTAGGCTTGGAAGGAGCCATTTCCTCAATGCCGACCATCTCTGGCTTATTGGGTTTTCTATCTCTACTATTTCTTCTCCGGGAATATTCATCCTGTCAAACTGGGCTTCCTTATTCGTAAGGTTAAAGGTCATAACCTCCTGAAGACCAAAACCAACCATGAGATCCCTTACTGCATTTTCGAACTCTATAAAATCGTCCCCTTTCCCCTGAACGGCGAGCTCTGGCTCTTCTGGAGGAATATTGTTATACCCGTATGCAATGAGAACATCCTCTAAAATGTCCCTCGCATGCATTATATCATCTCTGAACGCTGGATACTTCAGCTTTGCCCTCCCATCGACGATCTCAACTTCGTACATCATGCGCTCTAAGAGGTCTTTTATTTCGTCATCACTGAGCTCAACCCCAGCAAGTTGCTTGATGCAGTTAAGATCAACCTCAAATTCCTTAGGAGTCAAGTCAGGGGTTTCTATTTCAAAATCATTGTAAACTACTCTAACGCTTCTTATCTTTCCACCGCGCTCGGCCAGAGCAGTTACAATGACGTTTAAGGCAAGCATAATCTTGTTAAGATCCCACCCAGTGATATCTATGAAGATGCTCTTAGTCTCTTCCGTAACCTTTCCATGAGTCTCGGAATTTATAACTGGAGGCATCGACAAAACGTTCCCTTCTTTATCAACAAGCAGGGGGTAATACGGCTTTCCTTTAATCAAGTGCCCATATTCCTTTCCCTTTTCATGCTCCTCAAGTATCTCATCTGCACTCATTTCTCGGTCGCTATTTAGCGGGACAAATCTTATTTTATCGGGCTCTACCGCTTTGTAATAGAAGGGAGGCTTGAGCTTGTCGAAGTCAAATGTTCCTATAGCGACTTCCCTTCTTCTCCTCCCAAATGTGAGCGCTACTTTCTCCTGAAGCTGGATTATCTGCCTCAATGCTTCTTCATCAAGTTCAAGGTTTTCGACTATTGCGTAAACTCCATACGGTCTTATATCCTTCAATTTCTCATCAACATAGACAACAACATCGCTTTTTTCGATTTCATACTTTGGCAAGCCTTTTACCATCCCAAGAGCCCACTTCACTTGTCTCGCTATTCCTTCCGCGCTCCATAGATCGGGTCTGTTGGTATCTTTGGCATCAGCCTTAAAGTATATTTTTCCCTCATGCTCCCACATCTCGTCAAGCTCACACTTCGCATAGAGGAACAGATCCTCCCATTCTTCAACTGTAAATTCTTTTCCCACTAATCTCTCCAAGTCGTGCTTGGCAACATCGAACTTCGGCATCTTTCATCACCACACCAGCTTAGCCTCTCTCAACCACTTTAAGTCATAGCTGAATAGGTATCTTATATCATCTATTCCAAGTTTGAACATGGCTAATCTGTCAATTCCAATTCCCCAGGCAATTACTGGCACATCTATCCCCAAAGGCTTCGTCATTTCCTCTCTAAATACTCCCGCTCCTCCAAATTCTACCCATCCAAGCTCTTCATGGTAGGCACTCATCTGAACACTCGGCTCCGTGAATGGGTAATAATCCGGAAGGAACTTAACTTTCTTTGCTCCAGCAATTTCAACCGCAAACCTCTTTAGAATTCCAAGGAGGTGCTTAAAGGTTAGGCTTTCATCAACAACGAACCCATCAACCTGGTTGAATTCTATTAGATGTGTCCTGTCTAAAACGTCAGGCCTAAAAACCCTTTGAATTGCAAAGTACTTACCCGGTATTTGAACTCCCTTACCGAGTTGTCTTGCACTTAGAGCGGTTGCATGTGCTCTGGGCATTAATAACATGGCCATCCTTGGATCCCATTTGTATCCCCATCCCCTCGAGCCCGTTGTCCAGCCGTGCTCGTGAGACGCTTTAACTCTCTCCACGAGCTCTTCCTCCGGGAGAAAGCCATATTTGGGGTACTTTAGCTGATATGTATCAGTCCAATCCCTTGCCGGATGGTTCTGGGGCTGGAACAGGGCATCAAAATTCCAGAATTGGGTTTCTATTAAGCTTTCTGCAGTCATTTCAATGAAGCCCATCTCTATAAGCTTTCTTCTTATCTTATCAAGGAAAACTCTATAAGGCTGCTTCTTGCCGGGATAAACCCTTCTTACGGGAGCTTGAATGTTAAAGCGTTTGAATTCAACGTTTCTCCACTCGCCACTCTTTATAAGCTCAGGGGTTAAAACAGATATTTCTCTCTTGAGCTCAAGGCCCTTTTCAGCAAGTTTTATTCCTTCTTCCGTGATTTCTACCTCCCTTTCTGCCTTGGTATCTTCTTCTCCGATTTTTCTGGTCTTTAGCTCCTTAATGGGGACGAACTTCTCAAGTTCTTTTGCTTCAACTTCCCCCTTTTCAGCAAGGAGCTTTAATGCTTTATCAATTGGCCTTTCCTTAGAAAGAGCTTCCTTTCCCTTCTCAGTAACCTCAAGAATAAGCTTTCCACCTTCTTTTCTAACAGCAGCCCACCCCTCTCTCCTCAGGATTCCAATAATTGGCTTAAGCTCATCGTCGCTCAACACTTCCCTGAGGTCATCAAGAGAAACCCTACCCCTCTCCACAAGTAGCTTCAAAGCTCTCCTTTCTGGAAGCCCAATTTCAGCGTATTTCCTCCCCAGTTCCGTTATTCTTACAATTCTCTTTTGTCTTTCATGGAGCTTTGCAAGCCCCTTACTCTGGAGCCAGAGGACGGCTCTCATTACTGCTACTTGATCTAGTCCCGTTTCTTTAACGAGGTCTTCGAATTTTACATTTTTCAAATCCTTGAGCTTGATGAGAGTTAATTTTTCTTGATAGCTTAACTCCATTACCAACCCCCCGAAAGAAGTCTTGCTGGAGTTACTTAAAAATTGCGGTAGTGGGACTTAAAAAAGATTAGAAAAATCAGTGCTTATGGGGGAAGAAAACAACCTTACCCGTTTTTCCAGCGCGCATGAGTTCAAAAGCTTCCTCGAACTTATCGAATCCCTTGTATTTGTGTGTGATTATTGGATCCAAGTTTAACTTTCCGCTTCTAAGGAGGTTAGAGACAGTGTACCAGGTTTGCCATAGATGTCTTCCGGTAATTCCATGAACTTCCAGTGCTTTAAAGATAACGAGGTTGTTAATGTCGAAGGTGACTTCCTTTGGGAACAGGCCGAGAAGACTAACCCTCCCCGCTGGGGTAACTGCCTGCAACCCTTGTTCAAGGGCCTTTGGGGCACCGCTAAACTCGAGGAAAACATCGACTCCATTGCCATCCGTTAGGTCTTTCACCTCTTTAACAACATCCTCCTCCATGGGATTTATAACCACATCGGCACCTACTTTTTTCGCCAATTCCCTTCTGAAATCACTTGGCTCGCTTACTATCACCAAAGAAGCCCCACTCGCCTTTGCTACCGTTACACCCAAGAGACCCAGGGGCCCGGCGCCCGTTATGAGAACTGTCTTGCCAGAAATTGGCCCAGCTAGGACGGTATCAACGGCATTGCCTAGCGGCTCTTGAAGGGTTGCGTATTCCGGAGGAATCTCCTTGGGAGTTTTCCATGCATTTTGAGCTGGAACAATTGCATATTCCGCAAATACGCCATCTGTATCTACTCCAAATATCTTGGTGTTCTGGCAAACGTGATAGTTGCCAGTTTTACATTGATAACATTTTCCGCAAACTATATGGGTTTCTGCAGAGATGTAGTCACCTACTTGAATGTCATCTACTCCCTTACCAACATCCACAACCTCTCCAGCAACCTCATGCCCCATTATCTGTGGGGGCTTTATTCTGCTTTGTGCCCATTCGTTCCACTCATAGATGTGAAGATCTGTTCCGCAGATGCTAGTTGCAAGAACCTTGATAAGGACTTCTCCTTCTTTTGGCTGTGGAATGTCAACTTCAACAAGCTCAGCACCGTAAGCAGGGTTAGTCTTCATAATAGCAGTCATTTTTTCGCCCATAGTTACCATCTCCACAGATTTTTTAACATTAATACCTTCATTATTTCGTGATATAAGCTTTTTGTCCTCATAAAATACCTCGGTTTTTATTGCCCTTCACTTTGGTTTTTTCAAAGGAAAAAGCAAAGTTAAGAAACAAAAAGTTTGAAAAAGTTATGAGACCACCAAAAATTTTAAATACCTTCATCATCACAATTGATATTGCAGATACTTGCTTGGTGGTGTCTGAATTGGAGGATAGGAAATTTGGAAAGAGAAGAATGAACAGAGGAGGCTCAAGATTGCCTCCAGTTAAAGTTGGAGAAAGATACAAGGTAAAGATAGAAGCCCTCGGAAAAGGTGGGGATGGAATAGCAAGAATTAAGGGCTTTGTGATTTTCGTCCCCAATACAAAAGTGGGGGATGAGGTAGAGATTGTTATAAACTCCGTGAAACAGAAGTTTGCATTCGGAGAAATTGTCGGTTGATTTTCCCTTTCTTTCCTTATATACGAAAGTCTTATATTTCATTCTGTAATAACAATATTGTGTCTATCACTGTAGTTATTTAGCGGCGTTATTACTGCTTTCAAGATTCATACACTCAAGGAAGTGTGAGTAATGCCGGTTATAATCGTTACCGGAAGGGGAGGGGCTGGTAAAACCACGACCACTGCAAATTTAACCGCGTATTTTGCTCAAAAGGAATATAGGACTTTGGCCATAGATGGTGATCTCTTCTTGCCCAACCTGGGGTTTCATTTCGCCTTGGAAAACGTTAACTATACTGTTCATTCCCTCCTCAAAAATCCTGAGATTGATCCGGAGTGGGCCATTTATAAGCATGCAAAGACCGGAGTTAACGTGATGCCCGGGAGCACTAGGCTACAAGATGTAATAGGCATCTCACCTAAAAGATTGAGAGATATTGTCGAGCAAATGAGATATAAATTTCCGGTGGTTTTTGTGGACTCTCCCACGGGAATTCCATTCGATACCCTTCCAACTTTTGAGGTTGCTGACTATCAAATAATAGTTGTTGAGATTGAAAGGTCGCCAATTTATTCCTTTGAAACAATGGTGGAAAATGAAATTAACAAACTTAAGGCAATAGGGGAAGAATACGGATTGAAGATTGCGGTAGTATTAAACAAGGTCAGGGAGTCAGAAGAGATTATAGATCACATAATAGACGAGATCATTGAAAATGTTGGTCTGCCAGTTGTTGGAGTAGTACCATTTGATGAGTACGTTCCAGAATCCATAAACGTTGGAATCCCAGTGATTGCATATAAACCAAGGAGTGATGCCGCCATAGCGTTTTATGAAGCGGGAGAGATATTAGAAGAGTGGATATTTAAAAAGGTTAAAAGGATCTGAAATCTCTTTTGGGGGTAGGAAGATGAACTTAGAAGAACTTATCGAAAAAGTAGCCAATGGAGAGATTAAGCTTCATCAGGTAGAAAAATACACCGGGGATAAAAGGATTGCAACTGAGATAAGAAGAAAGGCCCTCGAAAAGAAGCTAGGAATATCACTCGAAAACATCGGGCATTACTCCCTCGATCCAGAGCAGGTTATTGGAAAAAACATAGAAAACATGATTGGAGTTGTTCAGATACCCATGGGAGTAGCAGGGCCTTTAAAGATAAATGGAGAATATGCCAAGGGTGAATTCTACATCCCCCTAGCGACAACGGAGGGAGCGTTAGTTGCGAGTGTTAATAGAGGATGCTCGGCTTTAACAGCTGCAGGTGGTGTGAAAACAACCCTAATCGATGACAAGATGACAAGAGCTCCTCTTTTAAAGTGCCCTGACGCAAGGAGAGCGAGAGAGGTTGCCCAATGGGTTGAAGAAAACCTTGAATATCTCCAAGAGAAAGCAGTTTCTAAAGTAACCAGACATGGAAAACTTAGGGGAGCTAAATCCTACATCGTCGGCAACAACCTCTACCTAAGATTTGAGTTTGAAACTGGAGATGCAATGGGCATGAACATGGTTACGATAGCGAGTGAAGAGATAATGAAGGTAATAGAAGAGCACTTCCCAGATGTGAAGTACCTAGCACTCTCCGGAAACCTCTGCGTTGATAAGAAACCCAACGCGATGAACTTCATCAACGGAAGAGGGAAGACAGTTATAGCTGAGGCTATTATTCCAAGAGAGATAGTCGAGAAGAAACTCAAGACTACACCAGAACTAATAGCGGAGGTAAACTACAGGAAGAACCTCGTAGGCTCAGCTCAGGCTGGAAGCTACGGCTTCAATGCACACTTTGCGAACATAGTTGGAGCTATATTCTTAGCAACGGGTCAAGATGAGGCTCAAATAACCGAAGGTTCCCATGGAATAACTCTCGCGGAGGTAACCCCAGAGGGAGGTCTCTACATAAGCATAACAATGCCAAGCCTAGAGATTGGAACAGTAGGCGGGGGAACTAGGGTTCCCACACAAAGAGAGGCATTAAGCATCATGGGTGTTGCTGGCGGCGGAAATCCACCGGGGGTTAATGCAAAGAAGTTTGCGGAGATTGTTGCGGGTGCAGTATTAGCGGGAGAGCTCTCCTTATTGGCGGCCATAGCAGCAAAGCACTTAGCAAAAGCACACAAAGAGCTTGGACGCTAGGGTTTTATTTCGTTTTTTAGCGATTCCAATGCTGAGGGCAGGATATTTTTCGAGATGATTTTCTTTTTCCTTTTTACCGGTTTAACTCCCTTAAACGGCAGAATTGGGAAGGGATAACCTATCAAAAGTGCCACTAAGAACACTAGCACTGCAATTAGGATTGAAGATAGCAGATAATCCCAATAGCTTCTGGGTTCAAAAAGCAGAGATGTTATAAATCCACTACTTAGAGAAATCAGAAAAGCTGTTACAGAAAACCTCTTGTGCTTCTTTGGATCT
>CAYNRW010000019.1:0-17397 GCA_964399725.1 uncultured Thermococci archaeon
GCTTTTATACTCGTTTTAATCGGAATTAAGATGTTAATCTAGCCCTTAAATTTATTAACTCTCCCCCCATAATTAAAAAAGAGTCTCGAAACAGTTTGAAACTATCGTTTCACCGGGTTCCTAAAGTAGGTCAAACTCATATTAGCGATGGTGGGAGAGATGAAGTTCAGCGCTCTTTGGGTTATTTTTATTTTAATAAGTGGGATAATTCCAATTAGCATTGCTCAAAATCAAAGCAACGGCCAATACTTGGAAGGACAGAGCAACGAAAGCATGGCCGGAGAGCTAATAGCCCAGTTGACCAAACTCGGCAGATTCGTAGAATCAAAGGTGAAACCAGTGAAAAATGAGTTGCCTCAGAATATTTTAGACAATTATAAAAAAGCCGAAGACCTCAAAGAAAAAGCGCTCTCGGAATACCAGAATGGAGAATATCAAACGGCACTTCAAGATTCCCTCTTGGCCATGAAATGCTATAAAGAAGTTCTCAGGGAATTAAAAGAAACAGAAAGCCCAGAAATGTTGAAAGAACAAATGAACGTGGAAGCTCTAAGAAGTATTGAGTATCTCTCCTATGTAGAGAGAATCATAAAAGTGGCTCAAAGCAGAGGAATAAACACGGACAGGCTGGTAAAAGCTTACAAAGAAACCAAAGACGCTTATAGAGCAGTCATCGAAAACTTGAAAGCAAAAAGACTTGAAGACGCCAAAAGAAACCTGAAAATTGCCAGAATGAAGAGAGCTGAGCTTAATAAAGAATTAGAAAAAGTGCTTAGGGAACTCACTTTGAGAAATTCTGATGACATAGTTAAATCTTTCTTAACAAAGACCAATCAGAGCATCGCGATTGCTGAGATAATGGTAGAAAACGCAAAAGCAAGAGGCATGAAAGTGGAAGATGCCGAACAAAGCATAAAAAGGATAAAAAACATCTATATGGAAGTTGAGAGCTTAGCGAAGAAAGGAAAATGGGTTGAGGCACTTGAAGTAATCAGGGAAAATTTCTACCAGATACAGAGGTTCTTTAGAACAATAGAGAGAGTTAGAAGGGAAAATGTGAACGTAAAAGAATCTCTGGAGGATATGAGAGAGAGGATAAAAAGAGATGCAACTGCGATTGCAATTCTAAGAAAGAGAGGAGTAGATACCGCAAGAGCGGAGGTACAGCTTAAAGGGGCCATCAACGAGCTTTCTGTAGCAATGATTTCATTAAAAAGGAACGATATAAGCAACGCTATCATCCATCTCCAGAGAGCTAACAAACTTCTCAGGGAAGTGGAGGAGTTTATAAAGAGTAATTCTTAGGGGGTGCAGAAGTGAAACGTGCCCTTACTCTAATAAGCCTTCTCATTCTCCTGCCCCTTGTTAGTGCTCAGTTTACAGTTTCAGAGGTAGAATTGATAGTATACACTGACGGTTACGTTAAGGTTCATTATCAGCTAATCCCCGACGAATACACCTCTCAAATCAGTCTGCCACTTTTAGGAAAGAACTATGAAGGAGTGGAGGTTGTTGATGAAAACGGCAACCCCCTTAATTTTGAAATTTACAATGAATCTCTCGTTGTTTATGTGGAAAACTCCCACATCGTTGAGGTGTCCTACTATACCCCCGATTTGACCTATAAGGAGGGGCTAGTGTGGACAATTAACGTGTCAATGGAGTATCCCTTTGATATAATCCTTCCTGAAAATGCTGTTGTCGTTGATTTGTCAGAACTTCCCCTTAAAATAGCATCCAATGTTATTACAATGCCCCCCGGAAACCAAAGCATCTCCTATACCCTTGAATTTGTAACTGAGGAGAACAAAAAGGACATCCACTCCCCAGTTCTGCTATTTCTGGCGCTCTTGGCGATAGTTATATTTAGCCTTTTAGTGATAAGAAAGATAAAAAGAGAAGCCCCAAAGAAGGAGCTTCACATAGACAAAGAAGAGTTTTTGAAAAAGCTTGAGAGTTTTAACTTAAATGAGGACGAAAAAAGAGCCCTGCTTTACGTATTGGAAAAAGGTGGCAGGGCAAGTCAAGCAGAGGTGAGAACCGCTTTGGGGATACCCAAAACTACAGCTTGGAGGATGTTTAAGCGTCTCGAAAGACAGGGTCTCGTTAGAATAATCAAAGGGAGAAAAGAAAACTGGGTGGAACTGAAACCTTAACGAACCTTTGCTCCTAATTTTACCTCTTTTTCTGGCGTTAGTAGTGCAACAGTTTCTCCGTCATCTGCCGCCAAAAGCATTCCCTGGCTTTCCACACCACGAAGTTTCTTTGGTTCTAAATTTATGATAACTGCAACGTACTTGTTGAGGAGCTCTTCTTTTTTGTAATATGCTTTCAAACCTGCTACAAGCTGCCTAACTTCGTCTCCAAGATCAACTTTGACAACATAAAGCTTATCAGCATTTGGATGGTCTTCAACGCTTATTATTTTTCCGATTCTTATATCAAGTTTGGCAAATTCATCAAATTTCACGTAGTTCATCTTTACGCCCTCCTTTCTTTTTTCCGACTTCTTTACTTTTTCCCCATAAATCCTCTTCAATATTGCCTCTGCTTCCTCCCCAAGCCTCTCTTTGGCCACCTTAACAACATCTTCCACCTTGTAATACTTGTCAAGCAGAATTCTAGCACTTTCGGGATTGCCCTTCCCTATATACTTCACTATGTAGGCTATAATATCCTCATCACTGACCTTTCTAAAGAGAATCTCTGCCTTTCTAACTTTGTGTCCTGGTTTAAGAGGTTCAAACTCCCATTTCTTAAGTTCTTCAAGGTTTAAGAGGTGCCATATCTTTTCACTTGCGTCTGGAAGGAAGGGCTCAAGGAGAATCCCCAAAGCCTTAACGATTTGAAGGGATATGTTTACGGTTGTCCCGGTTCTAGTCCTATCGGTTTTGGCAGTTTTCCACGGCCTCTGATAGTCGAAATACTGGTTGCCAAATATTGCAAGCGCCATTACCCTCTTGAGGGCCTCTTTAAACTGGTAGTTTGATATTAACTCACCAACCTCCACAAAAGCTTTTTCTATCTCCTCAAATGCCCTCTTATCAAGCTCATCAAGTTCCCCGATTTCCGGAACCTTTCCATCAAAATACCTGTTAACAAAGGTCAACGCCCTGTGCACGAAGTTTCCAAGATTGTTTACAAGCTCTTCGTTTATCTTCTTCTTGAAGTCCTCAAAACTGAAATCGCTATCCCTCGTCTCGGGCATTACAGCGGTTAGATAATACCTTAGATAGTCTGCCGGAAATGCATCGAGGAACTCATGTACCCATATAGCCCAGTTTCTGCTCGTCGAAAACTTTCTGCCTTCCAAATTTAGATATTCGTTTGCGGGGATGTCATAGGGTAGAAGCCACTCAAACTCACCTTTCTCATCTTTATACTTGCCATAAGCCATTAAGAATGCTGGCCAGAATATGGCATGAAACGGAACGTTATCCTTTCCAATAAAGTGCACAACCTTCGTCTCGCCATCGTATCCACTAAGCCAGTATTTTTTCCACTCCTCTTCTTTTCCAAGCCTCTTAAAGTACTCAACGGTTATTGAGACGTAGCCTATCGGAGCCTCAAACCAAACGTAGAGGACTTTTCCTTTGATATCTTCATCTTCAAGAGGCACAGGAATTCCCCAGTTGAGGTCTCTCGTTATTGCTCTCTCTTCAAGTCCCTCACTAATCCATCCCAAGACAGTGTTCCTGACATTTGACTTCCAGTGTTTTTGGTTTAGAACCCATTCCTTAAGCTTCTCTTGAAAGTTCTGCATTCTTATGTAGTAATGGGCTGAATCTTTGAAGGCAATTGGATTTCCGCAGATGTTACACCTTGGGTTTATAAGCTTCTCCGGGGTAAGGGGATGACCACAGACTTCACATTGATCCCCCCTCTGATCCTCCGCACCACAGTAAGGACAGGTGCCGATAACGTATCTATCCGGCAGGAACATTTTGTCATGCTCACAATAAGCCTGTTTTTCCACCTTTTTAACAAGATGTCCATTCTCAAGAGCCTTTAAGAAGAACTCTTGGCTTATTCTGTAGTGAACGGGGAGTTCAGTTCTGCCAAAATAATCAAAGCTTATTTTTGCCCTTTCAAAAGTTGTTTTGATGTGCTCGTGGTAGTAGTCCACTATCTCCCTTGGACTTTTGCCTTCCTTTAATGCTCTGAAGGTTATCGGAGTTCCGTGTTCATCAGTTCCACATATGAAAATAACGTCTTCTCCTTTTAACCTTAAATAGCGTACGAATATGTCTGCTGGTAGATACGCTCCAGCCAGATGCCCTGCATGGATGGGCCCATTAGCGTAAGGTAATGCAGAGGTCACAGTAAATCTCATCCTCACCACCCCCAAGAACTAACTTGCTGCCCTTTATAAGTTCTCCCCAATTTTAAATATTACGGTGAGTTATTTTCAACATATAAGAATATGTCTTATATTGCATAATCACTTGCCAATACTTATTTATCTCTGGGGCTTTAACGACCATGCATTTTTCAGGCAACTCAACTTCTCCGTTCTGACCTTCTCCCCGCCGTAAAGGGCAAGACTTTCAAAAGAAAAAGTTATTTCCCCAAAGTGTTTTAACCATCAAATCCAAAAACTCTTTCGGTGAGAATATGAAAGCTAGGATTAGGGAAAAGTTTGTGTTTGAGGCCGCCCATGCGGTAAAGATAAATGGAGAACTCGAAGAGATTCACGGACACACCTTCAGAGGCGAAGTTTTCATTGAAGGAGAGATAAGAGAAGGCTACATAATGGATTTTTTAGAGCTTAGAAGGATTTTGAACAATGCCATTGCTCCGTTAAGACATAAAAATCTAAACAGACTCTTCAAAAATCCCACAACAGAAAACATTGCCCTGTGGATCGCGGAACGAATTAAGAAGGCCTTGCCCCAAGGGATTAGATTGCATAAAATCGTTCTATGGGAAGGAGATGAGAATGGAGTTGAATTTGAGTTCTAGCCTCCACCAAAAAGCTAAAATTTAATGGAAATAATGTGTTAGGGGGGAAGAAAATGAAAGATTTCTACATAGCACACGAGGATGAGATAAAAGCCGGTAAAACAACTGATGTTTACTTCATCAGAACCAGAAAGATACTTGAAGAGAAAGGAATCCACAAAAAAGTTTTTGCCGATATTTCCACAACTTCCCTTCCAAAAGGATGGAAATGGGGAGTTCTGGCAGGAGTCGAAGAGGTCGCAAAGCTTTTGGAAGGACATCCAGTAAACGTTTACTCTATGCCCGAAGGAACAATATTCCACCCATACGAGCCCGTAATGCAGATTGAAGGCTACTATAAAGAATTTGGCATCTTCGAGACCGCATTGCTCGGAATGCTGAGTCAAGCGAGTGGAATAGCAACAGCCGCCCTTAGAGTCAAAATAGCGGCAAAGTTCAAGCCAGTCTATTCCTTTGGTATAAGACACATGCACCCTGCCATAGCCCCGATGATCGATAGAAGCGCATTCATAGGGGGCTGTGATGGAGTTAGTGGTGTCTTAGGGGCCGAAATGATCGGAGAAAAGCCCGTTGGAACAATGCCCCATGCGTTAATTCTAACAGTTGGTGACCAAGTAAGGGCATGGAAGTACTTTGATGAAGTTATGCCAGAGAACGTTCCAAGGGTAGCCCTCGTTGATACTCTTTGTGATGAAAAGCTAGAAGCTCTAATGGCGGCTGAAGCGTTGGGAGAAAAGCTGGCTGCAGTGAGACTTGACACGCCTAGTTCAAGAAGGGGGAACTTTAAACGTATAGTGGAAGAAGTAAGGTGGGAGCTAGATTTGAGGGGTTATGAACACGTTAAGATATTTTTAAGCGGTGGATTGGATGAGGAAAGTCTCAGAGAACTGGCAGATGTAGCGGATGCCTTTGGTGTTGGGGGAAGCATAGCGAGTGCAAAACCAGTAGACTTCTCTCTCGACATAGTTGAAGTGGAAGGAAAGCCGCTAACAAAGAGAGGAAAGCTGAGTGGAAGAAAACAAGTGTACAGATGCGAAAATGGACACTATCATAGAGTTCCGGCGGAGAAAAAACTCGAAAAGTGCCCACTTTGTGGGGCAAGAGTTGAACCCCTTTTGAAGCCTCTCATCGAAAACGGAGAAATAGTCGCAGAGCTTCCAAAAGCCAGAGAGATCAGGGAATACGTGCTTGAGCAAGCAAAAAAGTTTGGACTAACGTTAGATTAGCTTTTTTCTTATATTCTGCCTTTTTAAGGATCTAAAAATTTCAATTTTCCAAAGGACACAGAGAATCACACATGCAAAAAACTACAAAGTTAAGGAGATTAATAAAAAGAAAAGGAATTCACTCGACTGTGATTGATCCTGTTGGGCAGCTCTCTGCTGCCTCTTTTGCACACTCAAGGTCGGTCTCAGCTACGAGTACCTTAGCTTTTCCCTCCTCGTCCATCTCAAAAACATCTGGGCAGATGCTTGCACAGACCCCACATCCAATGCATGTGTCCCTATCAACACTAACCTTCATTTCCGGCACCTCCAAAGAGCTTCAAAAATAGAGGGAAACCTAGGTTTAAAAACCTTTTCCAAACTAAAGGTTACAATTCACATCCTTAGGGATTAAAAACGAAAATTAAGACAAAATGGAACTAGGCAGATAAAATCTCGAACAAAAACTCTTTAAAAATTAGAAAATCGCTTAAATCATCCCCAGCCTTTTCTTAACCTCTTCACTTATTCTATCCGGAGTCCAAGGAGGATCGAACGTAAGCTCTATTTCAGCATCTTTAACTCCAGGAATTTCCAGGATCTTCTGCTCTACAGCTTGAAGAAGCCACATAGTGAGAGGACAGCCCGGAGTCGTCATAGTCATCTTAACATAAACTGTGTTGTCGGGATTTATCTTGACCTCATATATAAGCCCCAGATTAACAACGTCTATCCCAATTTCCGGGTCAATTACCTCCTTGAGCTTTTCAAGAATCATTTCCTTTGTGATCTTAGTGTCTTCACTCATTTTTCCTCACCTGAAACAAGTTCCTAAACAACAAATTTAAACCTTATGGAACAAAAATGTGGAAAAAGAGTCAAGTTGTTGAGCTTTCTTCATCGTCATAAAGTTCTTGACCAACAGTAATTTCCTCTTCGTACCCCTTGGACCCTTCAATGGTTTGAATTCTAAACATATAGCTCTTGTACCAGTTGTACGTAGGCATGATCTTTACCGGTAAAAGCTTCCAAGCCCTTGTTTCCTCCACGTATCCCCAGTTGACGTACTCATTGAAGTTCCTTATTATATCCGTTATGACTACGTTGAACTCCGTTATGAGAAGCCTCTCTATCTGGTGCCACTTGTCAACTGAGCTTTCTCTTCTTGTGATTCCAAAGTAACCCGCACATCCAGGTCCCTTGAGTGTTGCAATCCCCCTTCCAACGAAAGCCCTAATCGCATCAACTGTCTCAGGAGGGTCAGTGATGAAGGTGTCGAACTTCCTCAGAGCATAATCTGGCAGGGGTTTCCTGAGATCAAAGGTGAATATCTCCACATTGTTGTAACCAATTTCCTCAGCGGTCTTTTTGATAAATCCTGTGAGTCTCTCATCAATATCAAGAACGGCGATCCTCTTTGGAAGGCCTGAGAGCATTAAAGCTATGCTCGTTAAATCGTCGTCTCCTAAAACAAAAACCTCCTTATTTTCAAGATCTCCTCTTGTGTGCATCAGAGCTACCCTTGCAACAGTCGTTTCCGGAGTTACATAAGCCTGATCAAACTCATGCTTTGGCTCTGGTCTGTTTTTGACTATTCCTTTAAACTCTTCAAGGAGGTCGCTAAAAGCATTAAGCTCAACTGTTTTTCCTTGGCAGTGCCTGCAGGTGTAATCTTCTCTCTTTCCGATTCCATATTTCTCCACGAGCTCCTTTCCCTTCTGAGTAAGGATTATTCCGTCTTTGAACTCCACGTAGCCTAATTCGTGAAGCGTTTCAACCACTGCAACTACGAGAGGAAGGGGCTCTTCACTGAGGTCAACTATTCTCCACGGATCTCTGCTCGCAAAGATGGCACTTAATACGTTCTCAATCGTTCTCTCATAAACGGGTATTGGAGTTTTCTCTCTAACTCTCTCGACAACCGCTTTCATTTTCGCTCCCTCCACTAACTTTCATTAAAACCTCGAAAGACGTTCATGAAAAGCTATTTTAAAGTTTTTGGAATAGGTTTTTAGCCTTACCCTCCTTAGAAAAAGAGGTGAGGAAAAATGGCGATCTATTTCATAGGGCTTGGACTTTATGATGAAAAGGACATTACCCTTAAAGGATTGGAAATAGCGAGAAAGTGTGACCTAGTGTTTGCAGAGTTTTATACTTCTCTCCTAGCCGGTACGGATATAGGTAAAATAGAAGAACAGATAGGGAAATCAATAAGGCTCCTAAACAGAGAAGACGTTGAACTGAACTTTGAGAGGATAGTCCTTAGTGAAGCAAAAACCAAAGATGTTGCTTTTCTCACCGCCGGAGATCCAATGGTGGCAACTACTCACGCAGATCTGAGAATAAGGGCAAAACAAATGGGAATAAAGAGCTACATTATTCATGCACCATCCATCTATTCCGCCGTTGCTATAACCGGACTTCAAATTTATAAGTTCGGAAAGAGTGCAACAGTTGCTTATCCCGAAAAAAATTGGTTTCCAACCAGCCACTATGATACAATCAAAGAAAACAAAGAACGTGGCCTTCATACGCTCCTTTTCTTAGACATTAAGGCAGACCAAAGAAAATATATGACTGCTAATGAAGCTATGGAAATCCTCCTTCAAGTAGAGGAGAAGAAAAAAAAGGAAGTCTTTACCGAGGATACTCTAGTTGTGGTTCTCGCAAGAGCAGGTTCCCTAAATCCAACGATCAAAGCTGGTTATGTAAAGGATATGATAAAAGAGGACTTTGGAAAGCAACCACATGTCCTAATAGTGCCCGGAAGGCTACACGTAGTGGAGGCGGAATATTTGGTAGCCTTTGCCGATGCTCCGGAGCAGATATTAAAGGAAGTTTAGCTTTTTTCTCTCCCTGTTTATCGGGGCAATATAACGCTGGTAAAACTCCCTTAGCCTCACCGTATGTTCTTCCACCCACTCCCCACTAACTTCCCTTCTTGCAACTCCATCTTTTATGGCCTGTTCTGCAACTGCTCTCGCTTCTTTTGGATACACATCAGGATGCAATGGAGTGGGAATTATGTAGTCTTCGGATAGCTCTTCATCACTTACACACTTTGCTATCGCTTCAGCAGCAGCTATGTTCATATTCAAAGTGATCTCCCTTGCTTTAACATCCAAAGCTCCCCTAAAAATTCCAGGGAAGCCTAAAACGTTGTTGATTTGATTTGGATAATCACTCCTGCCTGTTGCGACTATTCTTGCCCCAGCTTTTTTGGCCTTTTCGGGCATGATCTCCGGGATAGGATTCGCCATTGCAAAGACTATGGCATCATCTGACATCCTTTTGATCATCTCCTCTTTGAGGATGTTGCCAACACTTACGCCTATGAAAACATCGGCTCCCTCAAGTGCCTTTGAGATGTCTCCTTCCATATTGTGGATGTTAAACTTGGCGACTTCTCTTTTATAAGGATTTAAATCCTCTCTTCCTTCATGAATTATCCCCTTCCTATCGACCATCACTATTTCCTTAACCCCGACATGATGCAAAAGCTTCGCTATAGCAATTCCCGCAGCACCAGCACCACTCATGGCGATTTTTATGTCCTTGAACTCCTTTCCAACAAGCTTGAGTGCGTTCATTAGGCCAGCAAGAGTAACAACAGCCGTGCCATGCTGGTCATCATGAAAAACCGGAATATCAAGCTCATTCTTAAGCCTCTCCTCGATTTCAAAGCATCTTGGGGCAGAGATATCTTCTAGGTTTATACCCCCAAAGCCCTTTGAAATCAGCTTAACTGTTCTTACAATATCCTCCACATCCTTACTGTCTATTAGTATGGGGAAAGCATCCACTCCTGCCAAGGCTTTGAAGAGGACACATTTACCTTCCATCACAGGCATTCCGGCTAGAACCCCGATGTCCCCTAACCCAAGTATTGCAGAACCATCTGTAACCACAGCCACAGTGTTGGGGATAACGGTGTATTCTTCATAACTTTCGCCACTTGCTATAGCCTTACACGGTTCAGCAACGCCCGGAGTGTAGGCCAAACTTAGGTCATAAAAGTCCTCGACCTTAACCTTTGGGATAACCTCTATTTTTCCGTTTCCAGGGAAATTATTTCGATGATAATCAAGGGCATCCCTTCCAAGCTTTTTCCTTTGTTCTTCATCAATCTTCATAAGTTCATTCCCCCTATCTTCTAAGAGCTCTTCACAATTAAACCCTTTGCATGCTCTGGTTTGACATTTTTATGTTCAAAATATTTAAATATACACAGCTATTTTATCACTTTTGTATCAACCGGGGGGAGGGAGATGGGGGTTCTTGAGAAATATTTCGAATTTGAAAAGTACAGAACAGACATGAGAACCGAAATACTCGCAGGAATAACTACTTTTATGACGATGGCATATATCCTCTTTGTGAATCCCGCAATTCTCAGTGATGCAATGGGAAAGGAAGCCTTTAACTCACTTGTAGCGGTGACTGCACTTGCGGCAGGAATTTCTACCATAATAATGGGGATTTACGCTAAAAAGCCCTTTGCCTTGGCTCCGGGAATGGGATTGAACGCTTACTTTGCTTATAGCGTTGTGCTTGGAATGGGCTACGACTGGAGAGTAGCCCTTGCAGCAGTTTTCGTTGAGGGAATACTTTTCATAATACTCAGCGTTACCAAAGTCAGGAGTGCAATAATTCATGCAATCCCGCTAAGCCAGAAATATGCAGTTGGAGCCGGAATAGGACTTTTCTTGACACTGATAGGGCTTAACGATGTTGGCCTTCTAACCGCCGTTGTTGACAAAAGCGGAGTCCTCAAATTCACGGGATTCAACGCCTCTGTGCTTGGAACAAAAGCTGGTCTTTTATTCCTATTCGGCCTGTTCTTGGCAGCGGTTCTCATAAGCCTCAGGATAAAAGGTGCTCTATTAATCTCTATCCTCACCACAAGCATTTTGGGATGGATAAGCGGAGCAGCGCCTTGGCCGGAGCATATCTTCTCAACTCCAGACATAAGCTATACCTTCCTAAAGCTTGACCTTCAAGGACTTCTCAATGTGGGGGCGGTTGGTGTAGTGTTTGCCTTCTTCATGGTCGACTTCTTCGACACCCTTGGAACAGTGACGGGGTTAAGTGCCAAGGCAGGTTTCCTAACAAAAGAAGGTAAAGTGCCAGATGCTGAGAAGGTTCTCCTGACAGATGCAATAGGCACGACCTTTGGGGCAATTCTTGGGACATCAACGGTAACAACGTATATAGAGAGTGCCGCGGGAATTGAAGAGGGCGGAAGAACGGGAATGACGGCTTTGGTAACAGGTTTACTGTTCCTTGCGATAGGATTGTTCATAGCGCCCATTGCGCAAGCAATCCCGGCCTTTGCTACTGCACCAGCCTTAGTTATAGTGGGTTACTACATGCTCAGTGCAATAAGGGGGGTTGACTTCGACGATGCAAGTGAGGCAATTCCAGCATTCCTGGTGCTCATCACAATCCCCTACACATACTCAATAGCAGATGGAATAGGAATGGGCTTCATAAGCTACACCATAATAAAGCTGTTCAGCGGAAGAGGAAAAGAAATACACCCGCTGATGTATGTGCTGGCATTAATCTTCATAGGCTACTTCGCCTATTTGGGAGGACTCTTTTGAGCCTTTCCTTCTTCTTTTTCCATGTGTTCTTTAAGAAACTGCTTGAGAATATATGGACAATGCTCTTGTATGTAATGGGCAAACTCTTTCATTCTCTCAGCCGTAATCTCATGAACGTAATGCTCAAACTGACATGCATCCTCCTCCGCTATTTCTGGGGGAATTCCAAGTATCTCGGTAAAAAATTTCATCAAGAGGACGTGTTTCTGGTAAGTCTCTTTAGCTATTTCAAGCCCCTTTTCAGTTAAAAGAATCCTATCGTACTTTTCATAATTTATCAAACCTTTTTCACTCAACTTTTTTAAAGCATCCACCACACTCGGAGGCCTAACACCCAGCTTTTTTGAAATATCCTTTACCCTGATTATCCCTTTGTTTTTTTGGAGTATGTACATAGTCTCGAGATACTCTTCCTCCCTCTTTGTTATTTCCACAAACCTCACCTGAATTAGTTTGACCTAAATAATTTAAGTGCTTTTTGGTCACACTAAGAATAATAAAGAGACTATTTGGCAAGCTCTATTCCTCTTTCAAGGGCTTTGATGTTAATCTCCCAGAGCTTCGGTTTTAGTGTCTCTTGGATTCCATCTAAGATGCTCTCTTTCTTCAATGGGATCAAACCTTTCCCATAAGCAAACCCCAGCATAAGCACTCCCAGAGTACGGGGGTTTATTTTATCTGCCTCCTCTTGGAAGTTCTCCATTTCAACAGTGCATATTTTTGAAAGAGAATTGCGTATTTCCTCAAGGCTTGGATATTTCTCCTTTCCAACCAGGGTTGTAGCCGTATGAATTGGGTAAGCATTTATTATAGCATAACTTTTGCCACTTAAGAATCTCGCATTTCTCAGTGCTTCAGCCGGTTCGAGGGCGAGCATCAGATCAGCATCCCCTTCTTCAATGAGCGGGGAGTAAACTTCTTCCCCAAACCTGAGATAGCTGAGTACACTACCATAGCGCTGACTCATTCCCAGAGTTTCCCCTATTCTAACGTTATATCCCTCTTTCATTGCAGCATTCCCGATAATTCTTGAGAGCGTAAGCCCTCCTTGTCCTCCAACTCCCGTTATTATTAAGTTGAACTCCATAATCCCCCACCAATAAAATTAACATGGAAGGGTTAAAAATCTGGCGGAAGGTTTATTTGGTAATCCCCATCATTCTTTAATATGGGCTTTAAAGAGTACTACCGTGCATTTAAGGCTTACACAGATATAAACTCAAAAGAATACCAAAGAAGAATAGAGGAGCTTAAGCCTCATTTGCTCAGGTTTATGAAGCGAAAAGGAAAGATCTTAGACTTGGCATGCGGCGTCGGAGGATTTTCCTTCCTTCTTGAGGATCATGGCTTCGAGGTCATTGGGGTTGACATAGATGAAGAGATGATTAAAAAAGCCACAGAATACGCGGAAGAAAAGAGTTCCAAAGTAAAATTTATAGTGGGAGATGCAAGAAAGCTACCCTTTGAAGATGAAACTTTTGATTATGTTCTCTTTCTCGGGAACACGACCGTCCACTTTTTGCCCAAAGACCTAAGTGAAGTCTTTAAAGAGGTTAAAAGAGTACTTAAAAAGGATGGGTTGTTTTTGATAAATTTCGTGGACATGAGGGAACTTCTTCCAAGAATCCGAATGAGAACCGTAGTTGGCGAAGAGTACTGGATAAGCAAAGTGACGATTGACGAAGAAGAAAAAACTGCCCTAATAGAATATAAGAGTGAGAGAGATTCTTTTAGGGTGAGGTTTGTAATATGGGGAAAAACTGCCGTAGAATTGCTAGCAAAACTGTATTTCACTCCTATAGAAAGCGTTAAGCTCGACGACATATCCTACCTAAATGTGTATAAAAAATAAAATCAGCCCTCAAGCCTAAGCCTCTTTATGACGAATTCCCTGTTGAGTGAAGCTAGGAATGGAGCAAGTCTCGGCCCCCTGTCTTTTCCTATGAAGAGGTTGTAAAGAACCTTAAAGTACTTCTTGCTCGGGATGTTTCTCTTTTTAGCAGCGTTGAATATAACCGAATTGAACTCATCGACGGTAAATTTTTCTCTGCTCTCAAGCCACTCCGCAACTTCCATGAGAGCGTCTTTTATCTCTTCACTTATCTCAATTGGAGGGAGTTTTTCCTGAATCTCAAATTTGACATCATCGGGAGCGTATTTTTCGACCCAGTTCTTAGCAAGGAGTATTCTGAGCCTAATTCTATTTAAATCTTCATCACTTAACTGAACTGGAACATGACCCTGTTCCTTAAGTATATCCACTATTCTCTCTTCACTTAAATGAGGCATTTGAACAAGGATTACAAGAAACCTAAAAGGAGCCTGAGCCGCCAAACGGTTTGGTATCGAGGGCATCGAAAGCTCATAGGTCCTCTTAAGCTCTTCAGCCTCTTCGGGATTCTTCGCCTCCTCTAGGTCAAAATACAGCCTCTCAACCCTATCAAATTCGTCATAGAGATTCAACAAGCCCAAACCCAAGTCAATCTTAATCTCCTTATTCGGTCTATGCCCTGCGTAAATGAACCTAATAACACCAGGCTCAAGAACTTCGTAGAGATCGCTTAGGAGAATGACGTTCCCTTTACTGCCACTCATCTTACCCTTCTGACCCTTTATACCAACAAACTCGTACATAAGCGTCATTGGTGCCTTCCATCCAAAGACCCTCTCCACTATCTCCTTTCCAGTGTCATAAGAGCCCCCTGCAGCGAGATGATCCTTACCCGCTGGCTCAAAATCTACCCTAAAGTGTGCCCATCTCATTGGCCAATCAACACGCCAGCGAAGCTTTACGTTGCCTTCTCTTATATCCACTATTCCCTCGCTTTCACAATGAGGACATTTGTACTTAACTTTCCACTCCCCATCCCGCTCTACAAAATCAGCTTCTTTCCTACAGTTTGGGCAGTAAATCTGTACTGGTTGCCACTCATTAGGCAAATGGGGCTGTTTTGCCATATCTCTAAACTTGTTTAAGATTTCCATTATTTCCTTCCTTTTTTCAAGAGCTAGTTTAATCTCATTTGCATATTCCCCGCTTTTGTAGAGTTTGCTCGCCCTAAGGAAATCAACCTCAATCCCAAGCTTTTCAACTTCTTCTTCAAAGAGGTTCATGAAATGATCCGCATAGCTGTTGTGGCATCCCCACGGATCTGGAACCTCACTAACGGGCATCGTTAAGTACTCGCTCCATTCCTTGGGGACGTTTTTTGGCACCTTTCTGAAACGATCGTAATCATCCCACATGTGAATGTGCCTAACCTTCTTTCCTTTATCTCTCAACGCGTGCCCAATAATATAAGCCGTAAAAAGCTCCCTAAAGTTCCCTATATGAACGTAACCACTTGGTGTTATTCCGCTTTCCACCACATACTCTTCTTTCTCTCCTCTCTCTTTGATGATCTTTTCAGCCATATAGTCAGCCCAATGAACCATTCATCCCCACCCGCAGGTAAGTATGAGAAACACTTTTTAAGCTTTGGCTAATTGAAAGGCCAAAGTTTTTAACATTTTTACGAATCAAACAAAAAGTATATTTATCCTCTTCAACATCTAATCTTTGGTGAAATCAATGTTCTCCACATGGTTACCCTATGCCGGCATTGCAGCCGGGATTATCATAATTGCGATAGGGTTTACAAAAAAGCTCGGAGAGGAATACGCTTGGGTCAATAGAAAGATAATCCACTTTAGTATTACACCCGCAATAATACTTTACTATACTGAAAGAATTCCAAAGGAGGTTTTTGCTCTAGCTGCTCTTGCCTTTGCGTTGGCCCAATTAATACCCCATCTAAAGAGAGAGGAACTCTCTTGGTATCAAATAAATAACAATTACGGGGAGGTATTCTTTGCCCTTTCTGCTTCCTTTGTAGTCGCTTTTCTTCCAAAAAAGTATGCCACTGCGGTGTTACTGGTTATGGCAATAAGTGATGGCATTACTGGTATTTTGAGGTTTTATTACTTCAGGAAAAATGGGTACAATGTGAAACTTAAAAAACACTGGAGCGGTAGCTTAGGGTACTTTTTAACCGCCTTTTTAATAGCATTTTTAGTTCTTCCGGAAAAGTCCTTTGCAATAAAACTAATATGGAGCGGAATATTAACCCTCGCAGAATACCAGAAATTTCTTGACGACAATTTAGCGGTTCCATTAGTGGCTGCTTTCCTTTATCCAGTAGTCTAGTTATTCAGTCCACCTCACTTTGAGGCTGTCTTTCTTCACTTTAGTGAACTCTTCAGCTAGAGCCTTTCCGCTCTTTTCCATGAACTCTGCAATGTTAAGTATTCCAAGCTCTTTAAGTCCAATTGCATCGACCCCTTTCGGAATACCTTTCGCCTCAACGTTTATTCCAATGTGTATTTTTACGCTAACTGGTGAAACCGTGGCTATTGAGATGCTAAGCTTCTTGCCATTTACGTAGATATCATCTCCTTTTCTGGAAGTTTTTATGCCATATTCTCCCAACAGTTCACAAAGCTTTGCTATAAAGAGTTTTTGAAGAGCAGATGCCAGGAGAATGTTTGGATAATCAAAAACTTCCATTACATAATGAACCATGTCGTCGCTTTTAATTTCTTTTTTTTGCCGAAGATCCTCAATATCAATCATTTCTTCAATTTTTACATCACATCTGCCTCTAAAAACCACTATGGAATTTCCCAGAATCCCAAAGTTTCTGTAAGCCCAGTGGCTTTTTATTGCCGAGCCGTCGTAGTCTATTCTTCTATCCCCTATAACCAAAAGTTCCATTTATATCACCTCACAAGCTTTCTAGGAGTCCTCTAAGCTCCTCAAAGCTCTTTACATCAACCCACATGTGTATAAATCTGAGATTTGGAATCCTCTTTTTTATATCCCCAAGGTGGATTGTTCTATCATCGACATAAATAATTTCCGATACTTCATATCCTGCACTTTTAAGCTGCTTCAACGTTCGAAATATCATATCTGCTTTGTTTGGGTGATATTCTATTTTTGGAAAGAGGAAATATTCCCAAATACCAAACTCCTCCAGAATTGGCCTTACAAGTTCCTCAACGTTCCAGCTTGCTATGCTTAAAATAAACCTGTCCTTTGCCCATTCCAGAAACTCCAACACACCATCAAACAATCTTAGCTTATTTCCATATGCATCGATTATCTCATTTCCCTTCCTCTGAAAGGGAGGAACAAGCCGAGAAGCATCTTGATGATCCCATAATGTGCCATCCAAATCAAGTACTAACAATTTCACCACTATCACCAAGACTATTCATAAAATAGAGTTCTTGAATTTATCGATCTTCAGAAAAGTAGGGAAGGATTATTTTGAGGACCGTGCATAGGTGGATTTGGCCTATCAAATGTCCAGCCTCCTTTCGGGGGTAAGAACCTCGGGCTATTGGGAGCGGCAGACTAAACGGGTCGGTTTCCCTTCCCGCTTACATCCCCGCTCCATCAAACCCGTCTTCTACGGGTGCCCTCGTCCCTGGCAACGGGCCGGTCGCCCGACCCCCTGCGCCAGGGAGTGGCCGCCTATTTTCGGGGACCGCTTCGGCCTTAGATGCCTTCAGGCCTTATCGGACGCGGCGTAGCTGCCCGGCTATGCCCTGTAGGACAACCGGTAGACCAGAGGCCGCGG
>CAYNRW010000020.1:0-17379 GCA_964399725.1 uncultured Thermococci archaeon
AAGTTTGAATTCCGCTATTTTAACGGGAAATCCCCGGTATATTTGAGGATAAAGCTCAGAGAGTGCCCTATCCACATCCACACTTCCGTCGTAGATTATCATCTCAGAGTGCTCTGCTGTAATCGGCATTAGATTTGAGAAAAGCAGGGCATCTATGTTGAATTTAGAAAGATATTTCACAAGCTCTGTCATTTGATTGTAGTTCTCCTTTGTCAAGACGACTTCAACTCCCACGTGTGGAATCTCTGTATTTTCCCTTTTCTTTATTTCGGCAAACTTTTTGAGCCGTTCAACGGTAACACTGGGCATTATATGCCCCAATCTTGTTGGCTGTGTTGGAATGGCATCGAGTGAAATATATATCAAATCAACCCCAAGCCTCACAAGCTCCTCAATTACCCTATCGGTAAGAAGAAAGCCGTTTGTTGAGATGCCTACTGCGTATCCTCTCTTTTTTACTTCCTTTACCATATCCATAAAATGAGAGTGCACAAGAGGTTCGCCGATACCACCAAAGTACACCATCTTTAAGTTAGGAAACTCTTCTGCGTCCTTTAAAATCTTTAAGAAAAGGTCATAATCCATATCTCCTTCTTTATCTTCCCAGTACTGCTTAAAACACATCTCACATCTTAGATTACAGCGATTCGTTATTTCAACGTAAAGGTATTTCATATCCGGAGCTTTGGGTATAAGAATCTTAGCGTTATCCCAATGGAACTCGTGCATTCAACCGCCTCCAACTGGGGGGAATATACTTACCACATCTTCGTGTTTGAGTTTGGTGTTGAGTTTCTCCAGATGTTCAATGTTCTTTCCGTTAACTAGGATAACGACGCCCTTTTCAAGTTCTTTTTTCATTTTAGGATATTTACTGTATATCCTTTCCAAGAGCTCTCCAACAGTGCTGGCCTGAAGTTCCACTTCATTCTTTCCAATAATGCTCCTTAGTGTGGCAAAGACTCTCACCCTGACCATTTTACTCACCCAAAATAAATAGTGAAAGAAAAGCTAATAATACTTATCCAAACCAAGCTCCTTAAGCTTCTCCTCGGTTGGATACCCTTTCTCATCCCAGCCTCTGAGCTTGTAGTATTTTGGAAGGATTTCATGGAGTTTTACCACGTGTCCTTTGTTTGGTCCTTCGGGCATCGGCTCCTCCAAGAACCTCTTGGGCAAGGTATCGTCCTTTTCTGGGATTAAGCCAGCTTTAAGGTTGAAGATCCTTTCAATGTTCCACACCCTTTCTCCTGCCTTAAGCCACTCATCGGTTATAAACTCAAAGCCCGTTGCAGCATTTAGCATCTCTGCATAGTCATCCGCTCCGAGTGCAAAGCTTGTGAAGAGGCACAATCCAGAGGAGTCTATGACTGCAGTCAAGTCCTGGAATATCTTAACCCATTTGGCTTTCTCTTCACTTACATCATGTGGATCGAGCTTTACTGGAACACCAAGGATTTCTGGGCTGATCATATAACCTCTAACGTGGCATCCACCTCTGTTAGATGTGGCATAAGTAACACTATGTCCCTCTGCACCCCTTGGATCATATGCTGGAAGTTCTTGCTTTTTAACGCTCATTGAGTACTCCGGATGCCCATAGCTTTCAGCTAAGCGATAGCTTCCTTCAGCGAGTTTGTCACCGAATCCTTCCCTCTTTGCAATTTTCTCAATGTAATAGTGAAGAACTTCACTGTTACCAAACCTCAGTGGTGGTGCATCTCCAAGTTCCTCCTGCTTTATGAGGCCCTTCTCATAAAGCTCCATAGCTGCTGCAAGTGTTCCACCTGTTGAGATGGTGTCAAGTCCAAACTCATCACAGAGGTGGTTTGCAATAACTATGCTTGCCAAGTCGTTTATACCGCAACTTGCACCAAGTGCCCATATGCTTTCATATTCGGGTCCTTCGGTGATTCCTACAGCCGGATGATATGAGACTCTTCCACACCCAATTGGACATGCAAAGCACGGATGATTTCTCACCAAATACTTTGCAACCAAGGCTTCACCGCTCTGCTCGTAAGCGTACTTGAATACTCCAGTCTGGAAGTTGTATGTTGGGTAAAGACCGTTTTCATTGATTATGTTCACCAGAATTGCAGTTCCATACTGTGGAAGTCCTCCACCGGTAATTGGGTTCTCCTTTATCTTCTTTATCTTCTCCTTAACTACGCTCATGAACTTCTCTTTGTCAGCAAATTCTACTTGCTTTGTTCCTCTAACTACAACAGCTTTTAGGTTTTTGCTTCCCATTACTGCTCCTACTCCACTTCTTCCAGCTGCTCTGTGTTTATCGTTCATTATGCTAGCAAATCTAACCAAGTTCTCCCCTGCAGGACCTATACAGGCAACTCTCGCCTTTTTGTCACCAAATTCTTCAAGAAGTTTATCTGTGGTTTCTCCAACTCTCTTCCCCCATAGATGAGAGGCGTCCTTAATCTCAACATCTTCGTCTTTTATGCTTATGTACACTGGATGCTCTGCTTTGCCCTCAATAATGAGGAAGTCATAGCCTGCAAACTTGAGCTCTGGCCCAAAAAAGCCCCCTGAGTTACTTGAAGCTATGAATCCCGTTAGTGGAGACTTTGTAACCGCCATGTACCTGCCGCCGGTTGGAGCGGCCGTTCCAGTCAAAGGTCCGGTGGCAAAGATTAACTTGTTCTCTGGGCTGAATGGGTCAACCTTTGGATCTATTTCCTCGAGAAGGAACTTTGATGCAAGACCTCTACCACCAATGAACTCCTTTGCATCTTCTTCCTTCAGCTTTTCCACTTTTATTTCTCCACTTGTTAGGTTCACTCTCAATATTTTTCCCATATACCCAAACATAGAGCAACACCCTAAAACAAATGTCAATATATAATTGTACTTTCTGTATTATAAAATTTGACGAAAATAAAACAATTTGCGAAAAAGGAAAATGTTAAACAATAATGTTCACATGAGGGCATTATGTTGAAGACACATTCATCAATGAATATATATGTTCATGAACTCTTCTTCTGAATTTCTGCTTTTTACACTAAATAAACTGCAGCGAAAACTCCAACATGGGGTTATTGATGTCAGCATAATGAAAACCATTCTATTTTCCCTCTACAGGCAAAGAGTCATTATTAAGAATATTCTTTCATTCCTCCTCCCAAAAAGGTATTCCATTTGGGAAACTGCTTTACATATGTCAACAAAATATTCCCCTTTGTAATATTCAGAGAAGCAACTTACCATAGCGGATCCAAAGAGAATCAGAATTATTCCCGCTTGAACGAAAATCCATACCTAAGGCATTGTACTCCTTCAGAATCTTTCCGATTTCTGCCTCCTTCCCATTACTTTTTCTTTTAAAAACCTGGCCCTCAAGGCAAGGAGGAGATCAGTGGCTCTACTTCAATTGCAACGACACCATATTTCTTTTCTTCCTCTTCACTATAAAACTTCCTATAGATTTTAACTCCTTCATCTATGCTTTTTGCATTTGGGAGGACTTTCTCCAGCCCTTCCTTCTCGAGCAGTTCTCTGAACGAAGAATAGACTCTCAAAGCCTTTACCTTTACCTTTAAACGTCCCTCAAAAGTTATTATGTCTCCTGGCTTTATTTGTCTTCGCTTTTCATCGTATAATCTCCCTTCAATCTTCTTCTTGCCCTCTTTTATTAGCCTTAAGTATTCTTCCTGAAGTCCCATTTCCCACTCCATTTTACATCACCAAGTATCTTAATAACATTGGAGTAACCCTCAAAGCCCTTGCAAGCAATCGTGGATGCTTTACAAGGGCAGTTATCGTTTTTTTATGATTATCGAAATCCGCGTACTTCTCTATCACGTTTATTGCTTCCCTACTTGAGAGTATCTCAAAAAGTTTCTCTATTTTTTCCTGGTCAAGTGCCTTGAAGAGTTTTCTAACCCTAAGTCCAAAGGCTATCTGCTTCTTTATATCTCCACAGAGTTTTTCATAAATGCTCAAGTCGCCCCTTCTTATCGAGTACCTAAGTGCATGAGCACAGAGCATTCCATATACGATGCCGCCGGCTGTTAGAGGCTTTATCTGCAAAGCGGCATCTCCAAGGAGTGCAACGTTTCCCTTTGCCCATGGTTTTCTAAATCCAAAGCCGACGTTTCCAGCTTTTATCTCCACTATCTGTGTTTCCTTGAGAAGCCTTAATCTTAGAAACCTCATAAGGGCATCATAACTCCCAAAAGTTCCTATCCTTGCGAGGGATTCATTTACCGGAGCAACCCACATAAAAAACTCATCGTTGATGTCCTTATTTACCCACACTTCAACAAAATCTTTTCTCTTGAAGTCCCCTACCACTTCGACTTCATAACCGCTTAGAAATTCTGCTTCTGTTTTTGCTCCAACTTCTTGGGCAACCTTGCTTGACACTCCATCAGCTCCTACATAGAAATCTGCCTCTATCTCAAACCTTTCGCTAAACCTCTGCACGAGAGCTTTTCCGTCTTTAAACCCCAAGAACCTAGTCCCCATATAGTATTCAGCACCTTTTTTAATTGCCCTCTCTGCAAGAGCCTTTTCGAGGGCTTTTCTATCAACCATATATGCCTGTGGAGTTTTTCTTTTTATCTCAAAGCTTTGAATTCTGGAATAAAATACTGCCCCAGTAAACTCATTAAGAACGGCCTCTCTAGGAAGGTTGAGCTTTTCATAGTTTTCCGCTCCAATTATCCCAGTACACGCTTTACCCCCAAAAGAGGTCTTTGCTTCAATTACTGCAACCCTAAACTCTCCCGCGAGAAGATTTGCGAGATAATTCCCCACTGCGCCTCCACCTATTATCGCAACATCGTACTTCATGAGCTTCACCAGAGAATGTAAACTTTAAATCTTAATTAAACTTTTAGCTTTTTTGGTGGGGGAGAAAATAAATACCTCTTGGAAAGCTGTTAAGGAGCTTCCTAAAGAAATTGAAGATGCAGAAATCGTAAAACACCAGCCATAAAAGATCAGTAAGTCCTTGCAAACCTTGCTATGTATTTTGCTTCTTTTCCACAGTGAGCGCACTTCTTTCCTTCAACTCTTGCCGTTTCTTCTGGATAGGGTATTCCAAGCATACTGGCGTCAAGGATTTCCTCCATTTCAACGCCACAGCTCTCTTCACCACACCATGGAAGCTCTACCACTCCTCTTCTGTCCTCAAAGACCTGTTTTGCTTCTTCTATTGTGTCCACTCTCTTTATGTGGCTCTCTAAGAATTCTTTCGCCCTTGCATAGAGATTTTCCATTATTGCATCAAGGGTCTTTCTAACCTCTTCAACAATTCTCTCTCTTTCGACGCTGAATTTTTCAAAGGTGTCCCTTCTTGCCAGCACTGCCTTATTCTCTTCGACATCCTTTGGACCCACTTCAATTCTCAGTGGGACACCCTTAATCTCCCAATCGTAGAACTTTCTTCCGGGTCTTATGTCTTCTCTATCATCCACATGAACCCTAATGCCAGCTGTCTTGAGTTCTTCAGCAAGCTCCTTGGCATAAGCATTAACGTCATAGGGAGAATCCTTCATTGGAATTGGGACTATTACCACTTGGATTGGAGCTATTGTTGGAGGCAGTACAAGACCGTTGTCATCCCCATGTATAGCCATAACTGCTGCCAATAATCTCTCGCTCATTCCAAAGGTAGTCTGGTGAACGTATTCATGGGTTCCGTCCTCTTTTTCATAAGTTATCTCGTAAGCTTTTGCAAAGTTCTGCTTGTAGTTGTGCATTGTTCCAATTTGCAAAGTCCTTCCGTCCGGCATCATAACCTCTGCACCAAGGGAGTAGAATGCCCCGGGGAATTTATCCCAATCCGGCCTTTTTGAGACAATGTATGGCAAGGCAAGTTTTTTGGCAAGGTTATCAAATATTTCGAGGTCTTCTTTTATTTGTCTCTCAGCGTCTTCAAAGCTGTCATGGGCAGTGTGGGATTCAAAGAACCTGCTTATTTCCCTTACTCTAATTAAAGGTCTTGTGTGCTTTGTCTCGTATCTGTAAACGTTGACTATCTGGTAAATCTTGAAGGGTAGGTCTGCATGAGATCTGATCCAGAGGTTAAACATGGGGTACATTGCGGTCTCGCTAGTTGGTCTCAAGATAAGTTTTATATCCAAAGCTCTTTCACCAGCTTGAGTAACCCACAAAACCTCTCCGTGGAATCCCGCTATATGCTCGGCTTCTTTCTCAAACTCCGTCTCGGGGATTAGAGCTGGAAAGAGCACTTCTTCATGACCTGTTCTTTTCATCTCCTCGTGGATGAAATTTTCAATATTCTTCATGATTCTAAGTCCATAGGGCAACCAGACGTTCATTCCCTTTACCGGGTATCTCTTATCCTGTATCCTAGCGAGCTCTATCATCTCATTATACCATTCGCTGAACTCGTTTGACCATCTTTCCCTCTTCGCTTTTGGCCTATTGTTATTGTTACCCATGAACTCATCACCTATCCCTTAAAAATGCCCAATGTTTTTTAATCTTTCGCAGATTTCTCAAAAAGTTTTATTAACATGTTTCGATGAGTGTTTTAGTGGTGAAAGAAATGAGACCAAAAGTTTTAGTTCTTTTTAATATGAAAAGTGGGCCTCTGAAGGTCTTGAAGCAGTACTGTGGTGTTGATGTCTTAGTGTACCCGGAGAGGGAAAAAGTATTGGAAGTAGTAGGCAGATACGATGGATTAATAGTTTCTCCCCTAAACAGAGTGGATAGAGAAATAATTGAGAAGGGAGAGAACCTCAGAGTCATAAGTACTCATTCCGCTGGCTATGATCATATAGACGTCGAAGCAGCAACTGAAAAGGGGATATACGTAACAAAAGTTAGCGGGGTTCTAAGTGAGGCTGTTGCGGAATTTGCCGTGGGATTAACCATAGCCCTCTTGAGAAAAATTGCCTATTCTGATAAGTTCATAAGAAGAGGCCTTTGGGACTCTCACAAAACGGTGTGGAGATGGTATAAGAGAGTGGAAACAGTGTACGGCAAAAAGGTTGGGATCCTCGGAATGGGCCCAATAGGCAAGGCCATAGCAAGAAGAATGAGATCCCTTGGAACGGAAGTTTACTACTGGAGCAGAAGCAGAAAAGACGACATAGAAAAGGAAGTAAATGCAAAATGGCTCCCACTTGAGGATGTTTTAAAGCAGAGTGATATAGTTATTCTGGCTTTGCCCTCAACACCCGAAACTCATCATATAATAAATGAGGAGAGACTTAATCTCTTAGAAGGAAAGTATTTGATAAACATAGGAAGAGGAAGCTTAGTTGATGAAAAAGCGCTCACTAAAGCCTTAAAAGAAGGAAAACTCAAGGGATTTGCCACAGACGTTTACGAAAAAGAGCCACTTCAGGAGAGTGAACTCTTTGAAATGGAATGGGAGACTGTACTTACACCCCACCATGCAGGATTGGCAAGAGAGGCTATGGAAGATATGGGCTTTCAAGCAGTAAACAATTTGCTCTCAATCCTTAAAGGCAAGGTTCCAGAGAATCTCGTAAACAAGGAAGTTCTTGAAATAAGGCCTATTGAGGAAATGAAGATGCTCTAAGTTTTTACTTCTAACTTTTAACTTGTAAGTTATAACCTATTGGCTCTAAACGTTCTTCAGGGCTTTCTAAACAGAAAGAAGAGAAAATAGGAATCATTCACCCTTCAGAATCTTAACGACTTTCTCAGCAACCTCGATGCCAGCCCTTTCTTGAGCTTCAACTGTTGATGCCCCGATGTGAGGAGTTAAAACCACATTATCAAATTTTGTCAAGGGATGATCTTTGGGAAGAGGTTCCTCCTCAAAGACGTCCAATCCAGCTCCAGCAATCCATCCCTCTTGAAGCGCCTTCACCAGAGCATTCGTGTCCACAATGGGTCCTCTTGACGTGTTAATGAGAATTGCAGTGGGCTTCATGAGCTTCAATCTTTCTTCGTTAATGAGATGGTGAGTGCTCTCCAATAGGGGTACGTGTATGGTAATAACATCGCTGTTCTTTAAAAGCTCCTCAAGCTCCACGAACTTTCCATCAACTTCTCTTGCCCTTTCCTCATTTTTGATAACATCATAGAGGAGGATTTTCATTCCAATGGCCTTTGCTATCTTTGCTACAGCATACCCTATCCTTCCAAACCCTATAACACCAAGGGTTTTTCCTTCTAGTTCAAAGCCCATGCACTGTTTCTTAGCCCATACTCCCTCTCTCATCTTTCTGTCAGCAAAGGCTACCTTTCTGGCAACATTAAAAATTAATGCAATAGCCAGCTCAGCAACGCTTCTGCTTGATGCTGCAGGGGCGTTGACGATTTCAATTCCCTTACTCTTTGCGTATTCAACATCTATGTTATCCAAGCCAACACCGGCTCTTGCTATAACCTTAAGGTTTGGTGCGGTGTCTATGATTTCCTTGGTTACTTTGGGCTTGCTCCTAACTATTATGGCGCTAACATCTTTAACAAGTTCCTTGAGCTTTTCTTGATCAGGATATTCCTCATAAACTACCTCCAGCCCGGCATTCTTCAAAATCTCGACTGCCTTTTCATGCAGAGGTGCGGCCACTAACACTTTCATTTTCAACCCCTCCTTTTTAGTGCCATAAGCAAAACCTGATCGGAGGCATCTTCGGCCCTGTCGGCTATATCCCCGATCTTTGTTATGACTTTATCCCATATGATTTTTGCAAATGTTGTTATTTTTTCGCTTTCAAAAACTTTTCTCAAGAGAGAATACTCGATTTTATCGGCATCTTCCTCTGCTATTTCGGTCTTTTTTGCGTACTCAATCGCTTCATCAACATCTGTGTTGAGTGCTTTAACGGCCTTCTCAAGCAGCTGATAAGTTCTTAAGGAGTAATCAAGCAACTTCAGAATTTCCTGCTTTAGATCTGCGGGCACTTTTGGTTTTGCTAAGATTAGAGAGTGGGCGGCGCTTTCCGCTGCATCTGCAACACTATCCACGAGCTCAGATAAACGAGCGTAATCGCCTCTGTTGACTGGCAAAAAAGCCCCTTGATAGAGCATTGTCTCTATTTCTCTCCTTAAGTAGTCCGCTTTTCTCTCCATTTCTTCAACCTCACTCATTAGACTCTCTGCCTTTTCGATTTCTCCATTAATGTAGGCCTCTACGAGCTCCCTGAGCTTTATTATAGTGGATTCCACAGCTTCAAGATGCCTGTCAATTGTTACAAAAACATTATTTTCCTTACCTCCGAATATGGGCATGTTCACTCCCCACTATACTATCCATGAGAGTCTTTATTTAGTTTGTGATTCCTTGGCCCTTACCAGGCTCCGGAGTGCAAAGTTGAGGGGAGTTTTTAGTCCCATTTCCTCACCGTATTCAATGATTTTACCATTTATGAAGTCAATTTCTGTCCTTTTGCCCCTCTTCATGTCCTGAAGCATGGAGTTATAGTTGTCCTTTGTTCTCTCAAGGGTATCGAGGAGGAGCTTCATCGGATCCACTTCAAATTCAATCCCCTTTTGAATCGCAACCTGACAACCTTCTTTCACGACTTCCATAGCCAAAGCCAAGAGATGATCATTTTCCAGGATGTCTCCGTTTTTGACTTCCATGATCGCCCCAATTGGGTTTATCGCTGAGTTAACTATGGCCTTTGCCCATTTCCACCCTACTATGTTCTCGCTAATTTCTGCCTCTAACCCAGCTTTCTTAAAGAGGGCAACAACCCTTTCGGCAAATTTTCCTTTCCCCCGGGGATAGTTCCCAATTATTGTTATTCCCTTCCCCACCCATCTAACAACTCCCCATCTTTCAAGGGATGCACCGTTGGTAGTTATCCCACCTAGGACATTTTTTGTATATTTCAATGCCTCATCTTCGTTTCCAAGTCCGTTTTGAATGCTCAATACCCAAGTGTTTTCTCCTATACTTTCCTTTGCACACTCCAAAGCATAGGCTGTGGAGTAAGACTTTGTTGCCAAGATTATCAAGTCTGGCAGCTCGGATGGAATTTTGGTGACTGCTTTAGGGCAAACTGTAAACTCTTCAACACCAACAACTTTGAGCCCCCTATTGTTTATTGCCTCTACGTGCTCTTCACGACCTATTAGCGTTACATCCTCCCCTATTTTAGATAAAAGTGCCCCAAAGAGAGAACCTATGGAACCCGCACCAAGAATGTAAATTCTCATAACTCTCATCCTCCATAAGCAAAAATTGGAATGGATAAGGGGGTACTGGCATGATCTTTTTCACAATCTCCACCGTAATCATTTTAACGCACTTCTTTAAATATCTTGCAGTCATGGAGCTTGCGGTAATACTCGTAGAGATAGAATACCCGATAAACTTAGGTTCAATTGCAAGGGTGATGAAGAACTTTGGAGTGAAGGAGCTTATCTTAGTTAACCCTCAGGTTAGTCCCGATGATAAAACAGCCAAAAAATTTGCCGTCCATGCAACAGATGTACTGGAAAATGCAAAAATTGTTAAGAGTCTCGACAAAGCCCTTGAAATGGTGGATTTAGCTGTAGGAACAAGCGGAATAGCTGGAGGAGACTACATCCCGGAGAGAACCCCCATAACCCCAGAAGAGTTTGCAAAGAGGGCTTTCCTTTATGAAGGGAAGATCGGATTGATTTTTGGGAGGGAAAGCAGAGGACTTGACAATGAAGAGCTCAAGAAGCTTGACTTTACGATTACAATTCCTACCAGTGATGAATACCCCGTGATGAACTTAAGCCATGCGGTTGCAGTGATATTGTATGAGGTTTACAGGCAAAAGATGAAGAGCAAAGAGGTTGAGGTCAAGGAAAAGCTCAGAAAGTCAACGAGAGAAGAAAGAGCCAAATTAGTTGAGCTCTGGGAAAAGCTCTTGAACACCTTAGAATATCCAAAAGACTTAGAAAGAAGAAAGCTCTCCGTGCTTATGTTTCAGCGCTTTCTAGGAAGAGGATTTATATATGCAAAGGAAGTACATTCCATGTATGGACCCTTAAGAAAAGCCATTGAAAGATTGGAGAGATGTAAAGATGATGACCATTGATTCCTTCAAAATGAACAGAGGGCAGATTCAAATAGCCGTAATATATCAGGAGAAAATCCAGGGTATAGCTTTTTCCCTTGATGGGGAAGCTTTTCTTCGAAAAAGGATTGATGCTTTAGTCAAACATCTACAAAAGCGAGGCGTGGAAGTTGATCTGAAGGAAAGAAAAAGCAATTTTCCTCATCTGGTTTATAAAACCCTTATAGGGGAAATTGAAAACGAAGAAGCATTAAAGTACCTCAGCTTTGAGGGAACTACTCCCTTTGAGAAGGAAGTTTACGAGACCCTTACAAAAAAGGTTAAAAGAGGGAAAGTCATAACATACGGTGAGCTTGCCAGAATAGTCAATAGCTCACCAAGAGCCGTCGGTGGGGCAATGAAGAGAAATCCCTACCCCATAGTCGTTCCCTGTCACAGGGTTGTTGCATCAACCGGGTTGGGCAATTACACTCCAAAAGTGGAATACAAGAAGTTTTTACTCATGCTGGAGGGGGTGAGAGAATGGATAAGCTAAAACTCTACATCATAGGATTCCTCGTGGCTATTATCGCGATAGCGGCCGGTATAATATACAAATGGGGCTTTTGGATGCTGGTTAGGATCGTACTGAGCTTAGGATTTTTAGGATTAACCTTAATGCTCGGATTTTTCTTGGCATTGACGCTTTATGCAGAGAGCTGGAAGTATGCAGGGCTTTTGGTAGTTCCAACGGCCTTAAGTGGCTATGCAGCATATCTAAGCATTACATGGCAGAAACTCAAGACAGTCGGTGGGATAATACTTCTCTTTGTTCTTGGGCTTGCGTTTGGCATATGGTACATAAGTGAGCCCGATTTAAGTTTAACCGACCGTTTTAGAAGTGCCGAAAGCCTTGAGAGAGCTGGCAAGTATAAAGCTGCTGCAAGAAAATACGAAAAGAAAGGAAACTACTTAAAAGCTGCGGAAATGTACGAAAAACTCAGCTGGATGGAAAGTGCAGCCTGGGCATACGAAAAGGCCGAAAAATACGAAAGAGCTGCAGAAATTTATGAACAGCTTTACGAAAAGGAAAAAGATACCTATTACCTCAAAGAAGCCCATGAATACTGGAAAAAAGCCGGCAACATGGAGAGGGCTGCAAAGGCATTGGAAAGATATGCCGAGGAAGAGCCGTGGTTCTGGGAAGATGTAGCCAAGCTTTATGAAGAGCTAGGGAATGAAGAAAAAGCCAAGGAAGCCTGGGAAAAAGCCCTAGAATACTACAAAGGTGAAGCCCAAGAGGAAGGAGTTTTCTGGGAGGATGTCGGCAATATAGCAAGGAAACTCGGAAATGAAGAGCTCGCAAAGGAAGCCTATCAAAAGTTCCTTGAGTATTGCCTAAAAGAGGCCGAAGAAGATCCAATGTGGTGGAAACATGTCGCTGAGGCTTATGAATATCTTGAAGAAAAAGAGAAAGCCGAAGAAGCCAGAAAGAAATACGAAGAATACAGGCAGAAAATAATGAAGAGCAACGAAGAAACTTCAAACTTCCCAGAAGAAACGGAGGAATCTTGATAACATTTTCATTTTTGGGAAACCGTTATATATCCTTTATCTTGATTCCTTTCTGGTGGTAATTATGATGCCAATGAAGGGTATGAATCCCAAACAGATGCAGAAACTCATGAAGCAGCTTGGAATTAAGATGGAAGAGCTTGAGGGAGTTAAAGAAGTTGTAATAAAGCTTGAAAATAAAGAAATTGTAATCAAAGACGCCGCAGTGACCGTAATAACTGCAATGGGGGAGAAAAGCTACCAAATAGTGGGCAAAGAAGAAGTTAGAGAAGTTCTCAATATCCCAGAAGAGGACATAAAGCTCGTTATGGAGCAGGCTGGCGTTGACTATGAAACTGCAAAGAAGGCATTGGAAGAAACAAAAGGTGATTTAGCAGAAGCAATACTAAAACTCCAAGAGTCTTAGCCTTGCTTTTCCTTATGCCTCTTTTCAAACGCTTCAATTGCTTTCATCAAAGGTGGCCCTCCAGCCATTAAGATTGTTACAAGCTCCGCTTCCATAGCTGCTCCCTTTTTCTCGTGGTTAGAGCTTTTGTTTCAGCAACTCCCCTCAAAAACCTTGAAAAGGCCGAGATCTTCTTTGGATGCTGCTTCCCAAGCATCTGCAGAAGTTCCTCTATTTCCTTAAGTTTTGTCTGGATATCATGTTGATTCCCGTAGGTATAAAACCTAGATCCAAAAGAATATAAACCCCAAAACTTTAGCTCATTCCGATGAAGGCTATTGGAATAATAAGACATTCCCCAAATAGAAAGGTCAATAAAGAGGAGTTCGAAGAACTTTTGAGGAGTGCCGGTTATGAGATTCTCGCAATAGTTGAGCAGATTAGAGAGGAACACCCAAAATACAACATCGGTCCCGGAAAGCTCCAAGAGGTAAAGGAACTAATAAAAGAGCTCAATCCTGATAGGGTAATATTTGCAAATCCTCTAACACCTTCTCAGTCCTTCAACGTAACTAAAGAGCTCAAAATTGATGTAATTGACAAATGGCAACTTGTTCTTGAGATATTTGAAAAGAGGGCACATTCAAAGGAGGCCAAGCTTCAGGTTGAGCTGGCAAACCTTCAATACGAGCTACCCCTTGTAAAAGAAGCCATCAGGAGAATCAAGCTTGGAGATAAAGCGGGTTTTAAAGGTATGGGTGAATATCAGACACAGCAGTATCTAAAGCACATTCGCTATAGAATGGGAAAAATAAGGAAAGAGCTGGAAAAAGTTAAAGCAGACAGGGAGGTAAAAAGGAAGAGAAGGGAGGAAGTGGGCTTCATTCTGGTTGCTTTAGCTGGTTATACCAACGCTGGAAAGTCCACCCTCTTAAACGCCCTCGCCGATGAGAACATAGAAGCAAAGACGCAGATGTTCACAACCCTCGACACAACCACAAGGAGGTTTACAATAAACGGAAAAAGAGCCCTGGTAACTGATACCGTCGGGTTTATAGACGATCTTCCTCCGTTTATAGTTGAAGCGTTCCATTCCACCCTCGAGGAGATAGTGAGAGCAGACATTGTTCTCCTTGTTTTGGATTCGAGCGAACCCTGGAGAGAGATAAAAAGAAAGCTCTTAGCATCAATAGAAGTGCTGAAGGAGCTTAAAGCTCTGGATAAGCCTATTTTAATTGTTCTGAACAAGAAAGACCTCACGAGTGAGGAAGATATCTCGGATAAAAAGAGGGCAATTGAGGGACTAATCAACAGGAAGGGGATAACTATAAGCGGAATAGTTTCAATATCTGCAAAGGAGCGGGATTTGCAGGAGCTCTATAGGGCTCTTGAGAACCTAATGTTCACGCTTCCAAAATACAGGCTCTTTGAAATTCTGATCAAGGAAAAAGAGAAAGTGCCTAAGGTGATAGCCCTAATAAACTCCATAGGAGAAATCCTCGACATAAAATATGGTGAGACAACAAAGATTTCGGCTTACATTCAAGTAGGGATGATAAAAAGCCTGACAAAAATGGGAATAGAGCTAAGGCACACAAGTTAACTACTCTATTGGTACTCCGTCCTTTGTTCTCGGGGCTAGCCACTTCATAAGTCTTTGCGGGTCTTTTGTTCTTATTGTTATCGTTATTGGACCAAGCGGGGACTCTTCGTTAAAGTTGACTTTACCAACATACGCAACCTGCTTGTGTACCTTGATTATTATCTCTTCTCCAAAATAACCCTCTTCCAACATTGCCCTCGCTGTATCGAGAATTTGCTGTCCTCTAAAAAGCTCATAAAGTCTTTGAAGTGCTTTTTTATTCTTCGTCCTTCCAACTAAAAGGATGTAATCTCCTTTATCAAAGGCCTCAAACTCGAGAGGTGAAACTAAATTGAGCATAGCCCTCTTAACCTTCTCGATGTCCTCCGTAGGGTAAACGTAAGCTTCAACTTCAACTTCTTCAAACATCTTCTTCACCAGTGATAGTTAAAGCCTAGAGTTTTTGAAGTTTTCCACCCTATTCACCGAAATCATTTTATTACGAGGAAGGTCATCTAAATTGGTGAAATACATGAGAAGAATCGAAAGCATCAAGAAATATCTGGAGGAGAATGAAGTCGATGCTGCTTTAATAACAAGCGCCCCAAACCTCTTCTATTTCACAAATGCCGCACCGCTCGTGGGTGGGTATCTGGTAGTAACCTTGGAGGAGGAAACCCTACTAGTTCCCGAGCTTGAGTATGAGCAGGCAAAAGAAGAAGCCAAGGTTAGCGTTGAGAAGTTCAAAAAAATGGATGAGCTTTACGAGTATCTTAAGCGGTTTAAATCACTTGCAGTTGAGGGTACAATGAATGTATCCTTCAGCAACGCCTTAAAAGAAAAAGCAGGTATTAAAGAATTCAAACTCTTGGATGACGTAATAAAGGATCTCAGAATGATAAAAAGCGAAGAGGAAATAAAGCTAATCAAAGATGCATGCAGATTAGCTGATATAGGCGTAATGACTGCTATAGAGGAGATAAGCGAAGGAAGGCGCGAGAAGGAAGTTGCCGCTAAAGTTGAGTATGTAATGAAAATGGAAGGTGCCGAAAAGCCCGCCTTTGACACAATAATCGCAAGCGGCCATCGCTCTGCCCTACCCCATTGGGTCGCAAGCGACAAGAGAATTGAAAGAGGCGATCTCGTGGTCATAGATCTCGGGGCACTCTACAGGCACTATAACTCCGACATAACGAGGACAATAGTGGTAGGAAGCCCAAACGAGAAGCAGAAGGAGATTTACGAAATAGTTCTTGAGGCACAGAAAAAAAGCGTAAAAGAAGCTAGGCCTGGAATGACCGCAAAGGAGCTTGACAGTATTGCAAGAAAGGTAATAGAGGAGTATGGTTATGGTGACAAATTCATTCATTCTCTCGGACATGGGATAGGACTTCAGGTTCATGAGTGGCCAAGGGTTTCTCAGTACGACGAGACGGTGTTAAAAGAGGGCATGGTAGTAACTATAGAGCCAGGCATTTACATTCCAAAGTTTGGCGGCGTTAGGATTGAAGACACTGTAGTCATCACAAAGAACGGCGCAAAAAGGTTGACAAAGACTGAGAGAGAGCTTATTTGAACTTTGTTAAAGCCTAAGGTTTTTTAATTTCTTTTTGCTTTCTTGGAGTCAAAAGCTCCTCACGTTCTCTTCATCACCTTTCCCTATGGTGTCAAATGTTATTGCCTACCTCAGAAAACTGAGGCTCTCAAATAAATTTAATCTACAAGTTCGCCCAGAAGGTACGTCGAAGTTGCCCTTGTGACTTTTACCTCCAAGAACTCCCCAACCGGCGCTTCGGGAAGGATTATGTCCTTGTAGTTCATGGTTCTTCCTTCTATTCCCCCCTTCTTCCCTTCACCGTGTGTCAAAACCTCTATCTCTCTGCCCACATATCTCCGGTTTATCTCATAGCTTATCGAAAGCCTGAGCCGGTGTAAATAGCGGGAACGTTCCTTTACCTTCCATCCCACTATTTGATCTCTCATCTTTGCCGCTGGTGTCCCCGGTCTTGGTGAGAAGCGCGAAACATTTATCTTATCCGGTCTAACCTTCTTTATGAGTTTCACCGTGTTTTGAAATGCCTCTTCGCTTTCTCCAGGAAAGCCGACGATTATATCGGTGTTCAGGTTGAGGTCTTTGATATGCTTTCTAAACTCTCTCACTATCTCTTCAAACTCCTCAACTGTATAAGTCCTCCCCATTTTCCTCAAAATCTCGTTGTCACCGCTCTGCACCGGCAAATGTAAAAACTTATAGATTTTTTCATCCTTGTAAGCCTCTATCAGCTCGTCGAGTATTTTGATGGCGTTATTGGGGTTCATCATGCCAATCCTTATTCTAAATTCACCTTTCATGGACGTGAGCTCATCCAAAAGCCTCGCCAAGTTCGTACCTATGTCAACTCCGTAACATCCTGTGTCCTCGCTCGAGAGCTGAATCTCCTTGTATCCCCTAGCCACTGCCTCTTTCACCCATTTCACAATAAGCTCGGGTTTATAGCTCTTCAAAACTCCTCTCGCAAATCTCGTAGCACAGTAAGTGCATGCGTTCAGGCAACCCTCACTTATAGGAACTACGAAAACAACTCCCCCCTTCCACACCCGAGGGAGTTCAAGCTTATCAATGCTTCTCTCTCTCCATCCTTCAACGCTGATTAACTTTTTTCCTTTTTCGGCAAGTTCAATTGCCTCAACAATTCTATCTATGCTTTTAACCCCAAGAATCCCCGAGACTCTGTCATCTATTGCTTTAGGATTCACATGGGGCAAACATCCAGTAACTATCACCCTTTTTCCACTGTACAAGAGCTCTTTAATCCTTCTTACCATGTGCTTTTCTGTTGGGTCTTTAACGGCACAGGTGTTTACGACAACATAGTCTGCGCTATCCAAGT
>CAYNRW010000021.1:0-1234 GCA_964399725.1 uncultured Thermococci archaeon
ATGCAACCGGAGCCCATGCTGGAGCTCTCCTTGGAGACGTTAGACACGATCCGTTTCAGTCAGGTGGCCTCGGAACTCCAGCTCACGAGCGTGTTGAGCCCGGAATGATTCACAGGGCACATAAGGGTGTGCTCTTCATAGATGAGATAGCTACCCTTACTTTAAAGATGCAGCAAAGCCTGCTCACTGCCATGCAAGAAAAGAAGATGCCCATAACAGGACAGAGTGAGCTTTCAAGCGGTGCCATGGTTAGAACAGAACCTGTTCCATGTGATTTCATCTTAGTTGCTGCTGGAAACTTAGATACTGTTGACAAAATGCATCCCGCTTTGCGTTCTAGAATAAGAGGTTATGGTTACGAGGTCTACATGAGAACCACAATGCCCGATACACTTGAGAACAGAAGAAAGCTCGTACGTTTTGTCGCTCAGGAGGTTGTGAAAGACGGTAAAATCCCCCACTTCACCAAGGATGCCGTTGAGGAGATAGTTAGAGAAGCCCAAAAGAGAGCAGGCAGAAAAGGTCATTTAACTTTGAGACTTAGAGACCTTGGAGGTATAATAAGGGCTGCTGGAGACATAGCGGTTAGAGAAGGGGCCAAATATGTGACGAGGGAACACGTATTAAAGGCATTACAGCTCGCCAAACCCCTTGAAAAGCAGTTGGCAGATTGGTATATAGAGAGAAAGAAAGAGTATCAGGTAATTAAGAGCGAAGGAGGAGAAATAGGAAGGGTGAACGGTCTTGCTGTTATAGGGGAGCAGAGCGGTATTGTATTGCCTATTGAAGCCGTTGTAGCACCAGCAGCAAGCAGGGAGGAAGGTAAAATAATCGTAACTGGCAAGCTTGGAGAGATAGCAAAGGAGGCCGTCCAAAACGTTTCGGCTATAATAAAGCGTTACAAAGGAGAGGACATAAGCCGCTATGACATCCACGTTCAGTTCCTTCAAACCTATGAAGGCGTTGAGGGTGATTCAGCAAGCATAAGCGTTGCTACTGCAGTCATTTCTGCTCTTGAAGAAGTTCCCGTGAAGCAAAGCGTTGCCATGACGGGTTCTTTGAGTGTTAGAGGGGAAGTTTTGCCCGTTGGTGGGGTTACCCCTAAGATAGAAGCTGCAATTGAGGGGGGAATAAAGCAGGTTATAATTCCAAAGGCAAACGAGAAGGACGTTTTCTTAAGCCCAGACAAAGCTGAAAAGATCGAAATAATTCCGGTTGAGACAATTGACGAGGT
>CAYNRW010000021.1:1334-16413 GCA_964399725.1 uncultured Thermococci archaeon
GCCCAGACAAAGCTGAAAAGATCGAAATAATTCCGGTTGAGACAATTGACGAGGTGCTCCAGATAGCCCTTGAAGACTCAGAGAAGAAAGACAACCTAATAAGAAGGATTAAAGCAGCATTGCCACTCGATTAATCTTCAAGAAGCTCTGACAATCCCGCACATTCTATTTTTTGCTATCTCCTTTCCCGTTTCAATGTCGGTAAGTTCCTTTATTACTTTTCCGCTAGGATATATGCTCGTTTTGTAGCTGTCTATTACTGCTGTTGCCATTTATAGGCCTTCTACCAAGCTTGGCCATTGAAAAAGTTAAAAGCTAAATGTGGAACTTAAATCATGTTGCTTGAGATACTCCTTGCCATAATCTTTCTCTGGGATGGGTACTTTTTCATTAGTTATCTCCTCAGTCTCCTGGGGGTATATAAAACTCGAGGATGGGTTCCTTTTGTGAGCATACTGATTCCTGCCTACAATGAGGGGGGAAGCATAGCGGAGTCTATAAAATCGGCTCTTTCTCAGGATTATCCGGCCTTTGAGGTTATTGTGATTGACGATGGTAGTGAAGATGACACATTTGAAAAGGCCATTTCTCTAAAAGATTCAAGGTTGAGGGTTTTTAGGAAGACTCACGAGGGAAAGGCAAAAGCCCTTAATTTTGGACTCTTAAAGGCAAGGGGTGAAGTGATAGTTACCACCGATGCAGATTCCATACTTTTCCCAAATGCCTTGAAATCTCTAGTGGAGAGGTTTTATTCTCCAGAGGTTGTAGGGGTAGGGGGTCAAGTGAGGGTCTTAGGGAGTTCTTTTTTGGAGAGGGCTCAAGACGTTGAGCATCTTAGGATTGCTATGTTTAGGCGTGCTAAGGAGCTTGAGGATTTAAGTGTTGCCCCCGGTCCCCTGTCGGCGTTTAGAAGGGAAGCCTTAGAGCAAATTGGCGGATTTGTCGAGAGTGAGGTTGAGGACTATGCTACAACAAAAGAGCTTAAGAAACTTGGAAAAGTCGTTTACGCTCCGAGAGCAAGAGTCTACACAAGAATGCCGAAAACACTTAGAGAACTTTGGATGCAGAGGAAGAGGTGGTTTTTGGGTGATCTAAAGCATCTTAGTGGTGGACTAGAGAAGGAGCCCTTCTTTCTTCTCTTGGGTGATTTTATTGCTCTTCTTGATATAATACTTCCAGTAGCATTGCTCTTAAGTGGAAACTTTGATTTACTTTTGCTGTTCGTGAGTTATGAAGTGCTGACTTTTCTCATCCCTACCGTCGTGGAGGGAGGGACTCTTTTGAATGCTCTTCTCTTCCCGGTCTTTCTCTGGTTCTGGGCAGTATTTTATCTATCCCTCCATCTCTACGGCTATTTCCAGAAATTCTTTGGAGAATTTAAATCATAGGAAAAAGCGAGTGAACATCTCCTTAGGTTTTTAAACCCAAATCTTGAATTTCCAGTGGTGAGGAAAATGAGCTTCAAATTCGAGATAAAAGCGCGAGATGCTGCGGGAAGAATAGGAAAGATTGAGATTAATGGGAAAAAACTGGAGACTCCAGCGATAATGCCTGTTGTAAATCCCAAGCAACTTATAGTAACTCCAAAAGAGCTCAAGGAAATGGGCTTTGACATTATAATTACGAACTCTTATATAATCTACAAAGATGAAAAACTCAGGGAGAAAGCCCTTGAAAAAGGCATTCATAGACTTTTGGGGTATGATGGTATAGTGGAAGTTGACTCTGGAAGCTTTCAGCTCATGAGATATGGAGGGGTGGACGTCACCAATAGGGAGATCATAGACTTTCAGCACAAGATAGGTGTTGATATAGGAACGTTCCTTGATATTCCAACAATCCCGGATGCTCCAAGGGAAAAAGCCGAAGAGGACCTTGAGATAACACTTGAGAGAGCAAAAGAAGCTGAAAGCATAAAGAGCATAGCAATGAATGCTGCTGTTCAAGGTTCTACTTATCCAGACTTAAGGGCATACGCAGCAAAGAAGTTAAGCGAGATGAACTTTGAGATTCACCCGATTGGTGCCGTAGTGCCTTTAATGGAAAGCTACCGCTACAAAGACTTGGTTGATGTTGTAATAGCATCCAAGCTTGGCCTTAGGCCTGACAGGCCGGTTCATCTCTTCGGTGCTGGTCATCCAATGATATTTGCCCTGGCAGTTGCTATGGGAATTGATTTATTTGATTCTGCCAGCTATGCCCTCTACGCCAAAGATGACCGCTACATGACTCCTGAAGGAACTAAAAGGCTTGAAGAACTTGATTATTTTCCCTGTTCATGTCCAGTTTGTTCTCGTTATACCCCTCAGGAGCTTCGGGAAATGCCGAAGGGAGAGAGAACGAGGTTACTTGCTCTCCACAACCTGTGGGTTATTAGAGAGGAGCTTAACAGGGTAAAACAGGCAATAAAAGAAGGAACCCTATGGGAACTCGTAGATGAGCGCTCACGATCTCATCCAAAAATGTTCACTGCTTATAAGAGGTTGCTTGAGTACAGAGATTACCTAGAAGAGAACGAGCCGGTTACAAAGGCTTCGGCATTTTTCAAGGTTAGTGAAGAAATCATGGGAACTCCCGTAGTTCTAAGGGCAAAAGAGCGGGCTGAAAAAGTCAGGAAGAAGTTTTCTGAGGTTATTAATCATCCGATCTTTGGAGAGATCCCGAAATATCTAAGCTTAACGTTCCCCTTTGCCCAGAGCGAAGGGGAGGAGGACTTCACAATAGAGAGGCCTTCAAAGGAAGAGGCAAAGTCCTATGTCCAAGCTGTTGCTGAGTATCAGTTTGGTGAAGGAGCTAGTGAGGCCTTTAAAGATGTTTTCGTTGAGTTATCAAGGAAAACGGGCATGCCAAGGCAAATAAAAGCCGGCAGCAAGCACGTAGCGACCTTTAGGGCGGAAGATGGTCTTTTGACTCTTGGGATCGAGGGGGCTAAGAGGCTCCACAAGATTCTGCCGTATCCAAAGATGAGGGTTGTGGTAAATGAAGACGCAGAGCCTTTTGCAAGAAAGGGGAAGAATGTTTTCGCAAAATTTGTAATTGATGCTGATGAAAACATAAGGCCATATGATGAAGTTTTGGTGGTGAATAAAGACGATGAACTTTTGGCAACTGGTCAGACCTTGTTGAACGGCAGAGAGCTTAAGATATTCAAGCAGGGGTTGGCAGTAAAGGTTAGAAGGGGAATTAAGTGATCATTCGAGTGGGGACCTTCCATATTTTACAAACACTCTCAGTCCCTTGTTTTTCCTCTTTAGGTAGTTCATGAGAGCCTCAAGTTCTGCCTTAAACATCTTCTGCTCAATTTTAACCCCCTCGTGGGCTCTCTGGAGGGGCCTTATGTAGCCGTTGCTTTCGTGCCACAGCAATTTTGCTATTAACTCATCATTGATTGAGATGTTGGATTGTAGGAGGTATATTATCCCTCCTTTCATTGTCCTTATATAGGCCGATGGGACTCCCATCTCTATAAATCTCTGGATGGTGGGGAAGTATTTTCTCAGAACTTTAGGCAAGCGATGGGCTACCTTTTTCTTTTCTTCAGCAATTTCTGGATCATAGATTACGCAGTATCCAGGGGTTTCCTCTCCATAAACTCTAAGTAAATATGCATCGATGAAGGGCACATCAAGAAGGCTTACGCCGAGCTTTGATGTGATTTTTCTGTTGTAGAAGCTCTTTGCGAGGTATATCAATTCTCTTTGGAGAAGCTTTTCGAGGGAATGAAGATACTCTAAATATCCTAAGACAACGTGGATTGTATTTTTTGCCTCTTCAAGAGTTAAAGTTCTTGGCTCACTATATTCCTCCAGCTCTTCGGCTATTTTTATTATCTCACTCCTTGGAACCTCAGCTTTCAGGGCATCCCTCAGCCTCTTCAACGCACCATCGTAGTTTACAATCTCTTTACCTTCCATTGCCTTGTAGAACTCCGAGTACTCTTCTATAACCTCGTCTGTAAGTATGACTCCACTGTAAAGCTCCCTTTCATTATTAAGGCGTTTTTCTAAGTTGAGATAGTGGTCATCGAGCCTTTCAATGAAGTCTTTAATGAGTTCTTCCACATCATCTTTCCTTAACGTATCGAGCAGGGTTGTTATGCCCTTAACGCTCTCAGGATAAACGGGAGGTCTTGTTAATGATCCCGTGAGCGTTCCATCCATCAGAATCATGTGCTCCTCATTCCCAATCAATGCTCCAAGCTTGTTTTCGAGTGTCTCCATCTGAAGTCTTATAATCTGATCAGAGATTCCATGATTGTAGGTCATGGCATTTGTATAAACTAAGCGAGCGCTCCTACCATTTCCAAAAGCAAAAGAGGATACAGTGTAGATTATTGTCCCGCTCAGCCTTGCCTTTCCTTGACTCCCATCAACTGCGTAAGCTTTGCTCTCCTTTTTTTCCGGGAGAGGTTTCCACTCTATCTTGCCCTTTAAAGCTCTTTCTGCATCTTTGAGTTCGTTTGTGAGCATCTTGAGGATTCTATCTGCTTGATCTTTAGAAATAAGGCGGTACATTTAGCCCACCTCGACTTCCTCTACTCTTGAAACACCGTTTTCAAGCCTGACCCTCACAACCCTATCTGCAGCATCCTTGAGCTCCTCATCGTGAGATACTATTATCACCTGTGGGATTCTCCTTAGATAGCGCTCCATGATATCAACGAGTCTCCTCCTTCTTTCCTCATCAAGATAAGGTGTTGGCTCATCCATTATTAGGAGAGGTATCTCTCCCGCAAGATAGAGAGACAATGCAAGCCTAAATGCCAGACCAAGGGCTATTCTCTCACCACCGCTGAGAAATGATAAATCTCTCTCCTTCCCGTCGTATATAACCCCAAGGACAACTTTATTTTCCTTAGCCTTCACGGTTATTCCGGAATACTTCTCTTCCGTAAGCTCTTCGAATATCTCGCTTGCATATTCACCAACTTTTGCCAGTGCATCTTCCTTAAGGATGTTCTTAAATCTCCTGACCTTTTCTCTGAGCTCTTGAACTCTCTCCCTGGCTTTTCTTAGTTCTTCAAGTTCTTTTTTCTTGTTTTTGACGTTGTCTCTTTCTTTTTGAAGGCTCTCTAGGGTCTTGCTCAGTTCCTCCTTTCTTTTTTCTAGATTCTTGAGCTCTGTTTCTGCCCTTGTTAAGGCTTCTCTCTTCTCAACGTGCTCCTTTTTGAGCTTTTCGTGTTCTTCTTTGCTGTACTCTTTCTCGAGCTTTGCAAGTGTTTCCATCAACAAGGATAACTGTTCTTCAAGTTGTTTTCTTTGAGATTCGAGGTTTCTTAACTCTTTTTCCTCTTCATGGAGGCGCTTTTTCTCTTTCTCAAGTTCACCCTTAACATCCAAGAGGCCCAGATATTCTTCATAGAGGGGCCTTAGCTTTTCAAGCTCTGCCTTAAGACTGTCCTCGCTTTCAAACCCAAGTTCTTTGAATTTTTCCTCGTATTTCTGAAGCTCTTTTCTGGCGTTTTCCATTTTCTTTTCTATGTTTTTCTTCATTTCTTCTAACATCGGCTTCTTCTTGAGCTCCTCTAAAATGCTCTTAAGCTTGCCCTCAAGCCGATTTTTCTCTTCTGAGAGCTTTTCATATTTCCCAGCTTTTTCTTCAAGTTCCTTCAGGTTGAATTGGGTCAATTTTTCTTCGTTTTCCTTTATCTGCTTTAGAACTTCTTCGTTTGCTATTACAGTGCTTTCCTTTTTTAGAATGCTCTCAATTTTTTTAAGCTCTGTTCTAAGGTCTCTTTCCTCTTTTTCGAGTTCTTTTAGCTTTGTTTTATACTTCTCAATTTCCATTCTGTAGCTTTTGATAAGCTCTTCTCTGTGTTCATCCGTAAGATCAGAACCGCAGACGGGACATTTTCCTTTGGCCTTCATAAGCTCTGAGATTGCTTTGTCTTTCTCTCCAGAAAGGCTCCTGAGTTCTCCTTTCTCCTCTCCAATCTTTTCAAGCTTCTCACGGATTTCTTCTTTTCTTTTCTTTGCTTTTTCTATTTCATTCTTGAGGGCATTAATCTCTCCTTCACTGAGGGTTAATCTCTTCCTGAGGGATTCTATTGTTCTCTTGATTCTCATGGCTTCTTCATACTCTTCTGCATGTTGCTTTAGGCCTTCAAGAGTTTCCGCCATTTCTTCTACTTTCTCTCTAATTTCCTTCAGCTCTTCTTCCTTCTGTATGAGTTCTTTAATTCTCTCCTCTATTTGGGAGAGCTTTCCCTCGTAGCCTTTAAGCTCTTTTTCAATCCTGGATTTTACTTCACTGTACTCTTTCTGGAACTTTTCGAGCCCTTTATACCTCTCTGCTTCAGGCTTAACCTTTTCAAGCCTTTCAGACTTCCTTTCCAGCTCTTGTATCTTTACCCTTCTTTCGTTTATTGAGCTGACGAGGGAGTTTATCCTCGTCCTTACCCCTTCGAGGTTCTTTTCAATTCTGCTTTTCTCCTCTTTTGCTTTGTTAAGCTTCTCCACTAGCTCCTCAAGTTCAGAGAGTCTCTTTTCTGTTCTTTCAGCTTCTTTTCTCAGCTTTGGAATCTTTGGTGTAAGCTCGTTTACTTGTTTAATGGTTTCGCTTAGGCTTTTTCGGGTTTCCTCTATCATCTCATCTATGTTCTTCATTGCTGTAAGGTATTCCTCAATTGCATTTATCTTTGAATCTATGGCCTTTCTAACCTCAAGAAGGTTATTGTAGGCATTTTCATATCTATCCAATCCCAGAACTTTTCTGACGACTTTCTCCCTGCTTTCATCACTCTCTAAGATCGCGTCAATCTCTCCCTGTCTTATGTATATTGCGTTCACAAAGATGTCGTAGGGGATTACTTTTTCCATCCATCTTCTCACGTATTGCTGACCTGCTTCGGTTGCATAATGCCAGCTGTTACTCTCTTGGTACTTAACGAAAGCTATGCCTCTGGTTATGTTTCTGTGGAGCTGGTACTTCACATTGTCCTTTTCAAAAAATATTGTTATCTCGGTGCTTTTCCCATTTACCCTTAGGATGTCTTCCTTTTTGAGGTCTTTGGGCTTTGTAGGCCAATAAAAACCTACAAGTATTGCGTCGAGAAGGGAGCTTTTTCCAGAACCATTTTGCCCTATTATCAGGTTTATTCCAGGTGTAAAAGTTACCTTCGTGAATTCATGTGAGCGGAAATCCCTTACAATTATCTTTTCAATCATCATTCTCTCTCACCCTTTCAGCCATGATAATAAATCGGATTTTTTCTTTGGTTGCGGTTTCTGAGCTTTCTTACTTTCCTTTTTGGTCTTGGGTTTAGATTCTTCTTTTTTCGGCTTATGAATCTCTTCTCTTTTGCTCTCCTCTCTTGGAGGAGAACCTTTTAGAAGAAGCTCTATAACTTCTTCGAACGCTTCAAATTCTTTCTCACCTACGAGTTCGAGTATTTTGAGCTCTAAAGGATTAAAGAAGTCCTTCGCATTTGCCGTGCTTCCAGTTCTTATGGAAGGCCTTTTGAACTTCGTTCTTATGTGGAGATACTTAACACTGAAGATTTCGTGGAGAAAAGATACATCAAAGGGCTTTTCCCATTCGATATCCACCCTCACAAAGGCCTCTTCCGGGATTTTTGTGCTTAGCTTTTTAAGCTCCTTTTTTGCGGAGACCTCGTCAGCTTTAATCTTAATATCGTAAAAGGGTCTAACGTCGAGCTTTACAAATCTTGGTTTAAAATCCTCCACTATCAGGAAGCCCTTCTCCTCTCCAGCTTGCGGAATAAATGTATCTCCTTTCCACCTGTATCTCATCTCGTAATCTCCAAAGTCCCATCTCTCCAGAGAGCCGGGATAGGCGACAACACCCAGTCCCTTATTGCTTTGCCACCTTTTGTGTATATGCCCCATTGCGTAGTAAAGAAAGCCATCTGGCAGGTCTTCTAGGGTTATCTCGAAGTAATCTCTCTGTGTTTCCAGTTTTAGGCTCTCCATCATCTCCTTTATCCCCTGATGGAGCATAAGTATCGCATCTCCGCTTGGTCTAAAGTAATCACTCAGCCTGTTCCTCTCGAACCATGCGGCACTCATAAACTTCATTCCATAAATCTCAAGGCTCTTATTACCTTTTTCAAAAACCCCTTTGGTGATTAGCTTTCCATTAACTTTCTCTGTGGTCTGATACTTGTTTTCCTTTTTTTCCTCGCTGAATCCAAGAACATGCATTAGCCCTAAAGACTCTAAAAGATTATAAGCGGAGATCCTCTTTTGGGTTCTGTCGTGATTTCCTTCAATCGCAAAAACAGGAATGCCTTCTTTTTTTGGAATAGAAAGGATGTCTATAACTTCTTTTATCGTCTGAGGACTTGGATTGCTCCGATGAAAGAGGTCTCCAGCAATTAGTATAAAATCAACTTTTTCTTCAATAGCCTTTTTTATTGCAGTCTCGAAGGCTTTTTTAAACTCTTCAGCCCTATAGGGCAGTCTGTACTGCTCAAACCCGAGATGTACATCAGCAATATGGGCAAACTTAAAGGTCATATTCTATCCCCTCGTCCTCATAGACTCGCTGGATTTCCTTTTCTTTCTCTTCCTCTTCGAATCTTTTACGCCACCTTGATACAATCCCTATATCTTCTCCACCGTAGTCTCCACCCTTTTCTTTAAAGTTGTATATCTTCACCAGTGCTGGAAGAGCTATTGCTTGGCCAACTATTACAGCTTCTCCCTTTCCAAGGGAGGCAATATCAGCTAATAAGTCAGAACTCAGTTGTTCACTCGCTTTTAGGACGTAATCCTGGTCTTTTGGATTTACTATCTTCAGGATTATCTTAGTGTTTGTCTGGCTTAAGACGTCTTCATTGAGCTTGTTTGGTCTCTGAGATACTATTCCCAACCCAACTCCGAATTTTCTCCCCTCTCTCGCAATCCTGCTCAAAATTCTCACAGCATCGTTGTGTTCTCCCTGTGGGGCAAAGATGTGTGCCTCTTCTACTATCATGAGTATTGGCTCAGCAAGTGCTTTGCTTTTGTTCTCAATGCTCTTCATGATATTTCTAAGCTCTTTAATCTCCTCTTCAAGTTTTGATGTTTTTGCCGCTTTGCTTTCTCTGAGCTCGTCCTCTATGCGTTCGAGCTTCTTTCTGGCTTTTTCATAGTCTACCCTTGCTTCGAATATCCCTTGGAGAAGTTTTCCAGCAATGATCTTCATTTGCCCTTCATCTAAAGGCCCGAGATCAATGATATTCGCCTTCCCTGGCTCTATTTGGGATATGAGGTCCTCACTCGTCAGTAAGCTTCCGTAGTTTCTTAAAAACCTTCTAATCCTTAAAACAACCCCCCTTAATGTTTCTACTCTATCTGACTTGAGCTCTTCTGTGAAGTAGCTTTTCTTCCCCTCATCCCAGTATCGTGCTTCTTTGTTCCTTATCCAGTCGTTTATTGTTCCCATAAGCTTTTCAATGAGTTCTCTTCCGCCCAAGTTTGGATTTTCATGTTTGATAGTTTCCCAAGCCTTAGCTAGGAACTCCCTCTGTATGGTGGCGTTTTTTGCAACTTCTATCAGATCCGCCAGCTCCTCACTATCCATCTCCTCGGGCCTTATCTTGGCCTCTATTATCTTGACGTACTTTTTTCCTGTGTCAGGAAGCTTTAGCTTTACGTAATCTCCATGGGGATCTAAGACAACCACTGTTCCTCTGAGCTTTTCAATGATCTGACTTATCATCACAGCAACGGTGTTTGATTTACCCGCTCCCGTAACAGCTAAAACAGCAAAATGTCTCGATACAAGCTCGTCGGCGTTCAAATAAATTGGCACGCTCTCTCTTAGAAGAAGAGTTCCAACCTCTATATACCCCTCTCCGGAGTTGTATATTGCCTTAAGGACATCATCACTTAGCTTATAAACCGTCCTCCCATTGGGAATCGGGGCTCTGTTTGGTAGAACTTCAACCTTTTTGCCGTTAAAGCTGAGCTTGCCCAGCACTCTTACACTGGCAATTACTTCTTCATTGTCCTCAATGCTCTCTCCATACTGCTCTAAATCGAGCTGAAGAGCTTGATATGTGCTTTTTCCACTTATGAGAAGCCAGTTTATGTTTTGAAGTTTTCTGATGGTGCCAATAACCCATTCCCCATTTCTGTTCTGAGCAACGACGAACTCTCCAAACTGTAAATTTACATCTGGATGAGCGGAAAAATCGTATCCTATAACACTCGCCTCACCTTTGACTATACCAACGGCATCTTCCGCTATCTTCATTGTATCACCTTCGTTTAATCAATTAACTTCAAGCTGGTTATAAACTTAATCTTGATCTTCTTTGGTATGGAAAGAAAAGCATGGATAGGAGATCAGACAGGAATCCGATCATCATCTTGCCCTCAGGATCGGAAGCGCTCATCACTTCCTTTTTAATATCTTCTTCTCTTCTTTTAAAATTTTCCAAAGGCTATTTAGTCCTCGGGTATGATCACTCTTGGTGATACAAATGCGAGCTGGGGGCTCTCTTTTGAGCCATTTTCTTTTAAAATCAATAAGATTAAAAACTATCGAGGCGAATATTTCAATATGAGCCTGTCTTCGAGAGATATTCCATTTCCAAAAAAGATCCCCCTGAGCCTTATTACTATTAGACCTGCTACCCTCTTTGACTTAAGTGAGGTCATGCGCATTGAAAGACAGTCATTTAGAGAGCAGTATCCAAGAGGCTTGTTTTTGACGTTTCTTGAGGCAAATCCAGAGACCTTTCTTGTGGCCGAATACAATGGAAGGATAGTAGGGTATGTGATGGGTTATCTAAGGCCCGACATGGAGGGACATGTAATGAGCATTGCAGTCGATCCCCTTTATAGGGGAAACGGAATAGGCAAGGCTCTTATGGAGGTTGTTATAGACAGGTTAATAAAACGTGGTGCTAGGTATATAGGACTTGAAGTTAGAGTCAGCAATGAGAGGGCGATAAAGCTCTACGAAAAGCTGGGCTTTAAGAAGATGAAAATCATAAAAGGCTACTACTCCGATGGTGAAGACGCCTACTATATGGTCCTCACACCAGATGCCTGGGGTGGCAAGAGTTGAGTGAGTTTAAATTTTATCTGAGTGGGGATAGGGTTTTCAGCACAATGGAAAGTGCGATAAACAAGCTCTACAACAAGAGGCATTATGGGGAAGTTGTAAACGGGAAGCTTTTCCTATCCTTGGTTGAAGCTGCTTACCTTTTGAACAAAGGCTGGATCAAAGTATTTGACAATGAGAGAGAGCTCAGCGTTGAGGAGCTTTTTGAAATTGGAAGAAAAAAAGATGAGCAGTTCGACTTAAAGTTTTTGGTTTACAAGGATCTTAGGGATAGGGGATATACAGTAAAGACAGCCCTTAAATACGGCTCCCACTTTAGGGTGTATCGCAAAGGAATGGAGGAGCATGCCGATTGGTTGATCTGGGTAGTTAGTGAGTCTCAAAAGCTGTATCCAAACGATTTAACCGCTAGAGTTAGGGTTGCTCATGGAGTTAGAAAAAAGATGGTTTTAGCAGTAGTTGATGAGGACAATGATGTTGTTTATTATCACATAGGCAGAATAAAATTCTAGAAAAGTAGAAAGAGTCACTTGAGAAAGCCTGTTTTCTTTCCGAGGTCCTCGAAGGCATCGATTACATACTGCAGGTCTTCCTTGGTGTGAGCTGCGGAAGGTTCTAATCTTATTCTTGCCGTACCGAGGGGAACGGTTGGGTAGACGATTGCTTGGGCAAAAATATTGTACTCATCGTAAAGTCTTCTTGAGAACTCTTGGGCTAGCTTTTCATCATAGAGCATTACCGGTGTAATCGGGTGCTTGGTGTTTCCTAAATCATAACCGAGGTCTCTAAGCCCCTTTTGGAGGAAGTGCGTGTTGTCCCAAAGCTTCTTAACGAGTTCATCACTGTGCTGGAGTATTTCAACAGCCGCAATGGCAGCTGCAACATCGGGCGGATTGAGAGCAGAGGAGAACAGGAATGGTCTTCCCCTCTGTCTTAGATATTCTATCGCCTCTTCCGGCCCTGCGACATAACCTCCAATGACACCAAACGCCTTGCTTAAGGTTCCCATTTCGAAATCTACCCTATCATGCAGCTTGAAGTGATCTACTATACCCCTTCCATGTTCCCCTAAAACGCCCTCACCATGAGCGTCATCAACATACACCATTGCATCATATTGCTCTGCCAGCTCAACAATCTCTGGGAGTGGGGCAAGGTCTCCGTCCATACTAAATACGCCGTCTGTGACAATGAGCTTCTTTTTCTTGTCTTTGACTTCTTCAAGCTTCTTCTTGAGATCCTCCATGTCGAGGTGCTTGTAAATAACTTTTGGCGCACCGCTCAAGCGCATACCGTCAATGATGCTTGCGTGATTTAATTCTTCACTGACAAAAACCCCATCTTCACCCTTCTTTATGAGGGCGCTTATTGCCCCGAGATTTGCGTTGTAACCGCTTTGGAAGAGAATAGCAGCTTCCCTTTTCTTAAACTTTGCAAGCTTCTCCTCAAGCTCCACGTGAAGCTCCATTGTTCCAGCTATAGTTCTAACGGCCCCGGCTCCAACACCGTAGTCGAGAATCGCCCTTATCGCGGCTTCCTTAATTTTTGGATGCGCTGCCAAACCAAGATAGTTGTTAGAGCACATGTTTAGAACTTTCTTTCCGTCAACGATTACCCAAGGGCCTTGAGAACTTTGGAGAACTCTAATCTTAACATAAAGTCCTTTTTCTTTGAGCTCATTAAGTTCTTCGGTAATCCAGTCAAGCTTTGCCATAGGCACCACCAAGTAGAATATTCACATCTCTCATCTATAAAAGTTTTTCATAAATCTTAACGGAGGAGAGGATAGGATAGTAACCTGAACCTTTTGGTGAAGTTTTACAGAGCTCATTAAAGGGTTCCAAAGAGTTTAAATATTCTGGTGATTATAAAGGATTTAGGTCATGATAATAGGTGGTTGCAATGGCTGAGGAAGCAAAAGAGGTTAAGGAAGTTAAAATTCTTGAAAAACCGTGGGTTGAGAAGTATAGACCCGAGAGGCTTAGTGAGATCGTAGGGCAGGATCACATAGTAAAGAGACTTAAGCATTACGTTAAAACGGGTTCAATGCCGCACCTTCTCTTCGCGGGGCCGCCCGGCGTTGGGAAGTGCCTCACGGGAGATGCGAAGGTCATTGTTAACGGTGAGCTAACGACCATCGGCAAGCTTGTGGAAAGAATAAGCAAAGGTAGATTTGGCCCAACTCCAGTTAATGGTCTGAGGGTTCTTGGCGTTGACGAGGATGGCAAACTTATGGAGGTGCCCGTTGAGTACGTTTATAAGGACAAGACGGATGAGCTCGTCAGAATAAGGACGAGGCTCGGCAGGGAGCTTAAGGTCACCCCGTATCACCCGCTTCTTGTGAATAGAAAAGACGGAAGAATAGGGTGGGTTAAGGCAGAAAAGCTTAAGCCCGGAGATAGGCTTGCCGTTCCGCGCTTTCTTCCGGCGGTTCTCGACGAAGACCCCTTAGCTGAGTGGCTCGGCTACTTCATCGGCGATGGTCATGCCGACGCTCAGAGCAACTTCATAACTTTCACGAACACCGATGAAAGGCTCAGAAAGCGCTTCATGAAGCTCACCGAGAGGCTCTTCCCAGATGCGAGAATTAAGGAGAGAATCCACAAGAACCGTGCGCCCGATGTTTACGTGAACTCAAAAATGGCAAAGGAGCTCGTTAAGAGTCTTGGTTTAGCTGGCAAAAAGGCAGAGAGGGTTTACATACCCGCGCAGGCATGGAAAGGTCTTCGCTCTTTCCTGAGGGCATACTTTGACTGCGACGCTGGAGTTGAGGCGAATGGAGTGGTTCTCTCCACTGCCAGCAAGGAGATGGCGGAACAAATCTCCTATGCCCTCGCTGGGCTTGGTATAGTTGCCAAGGTGAGGAGCAAAACTGTCAAAGGATGCACCTACTATTATGTTGTCATCTCAGGCTCCGAGAACATATCGCGCTTCCTCTCCGAGGTTGGCTTCTCAGTTGAAGAGAAAAAGAGGAAGGCAGAAGCCCTCGTCAAGAAGCCGAACCCCAATATCGGCTCGCTCTACGCCGATAGGGAGCTGATTTCCTACGTTAGGGACAGGCTTAAGCTGAAGTTCTATGATGATAAGATTCGTTGGAGTCCAGAAAAGGCCAAGAGAATAGCCTGGGAGCTCATGAAGGAAATTTACCACAGCCTCGACGAGCTTGAGCGGATTGAAAAGGTTCTATCAAGGAGCATCGTTATAGACTGGAATGAAGTCGCTAGAAGAAGGAGGGAAATCGCGGAGGCGACGGGAATAAGGGCCGACAGACTTCTTGAGTACATCAAAGGCAAGAGGAAGCCAAGCTTGAGGAACTACCTCAAGATTGCCAAAGCACTGAGCATTGAGCTTGAGGAAACGATAGAGGCCATGCGCACCTTCGCGAGGAAGTACTCCAGCTACGCCGAGATTGGGAGACTTATCGGGACATGGAATTCAAGCGTCAGAATAGTCCTTGAGAGCAACACTGAGAAGATAGAGATTCTTGAGGAGATTAGAAAGGCCGAGCTAAAGCTTTTGAGGGAGATACTCAACGACGAGAAGCTCAAGAGGGGCGTCGCTTACCTCATCTTCCTCGCCCAGAACGAGCTCCTCTGGGACGAAATAGTCGAGGTTGAGAAGCTTAAGGGCGACTTCGTAATCTACGACCTTCACGTTCCCAACTATCACAACTTCATCGGCGGTAACCTTCCGACGGTTCTCCACAACACAACAGCCGCACTGGCCCTTTCACGGGAGTTATTTGGCGAAAACTGGCGTCACAACTTCTTAGAACTTAACGCGTCGGATGAGCGCGGGATAAACGTCATCCGCGAGAAGGTAAAGGAGTTTGCGAGGACGAAGCCGATAGGTGGCCCGAGCTTCAAGATAATCTTCCTCGATGAGGCTGACGCATTGACCCAAGACGCTCAGCAGGCCCTTAGAAGAACAATGGAGATGTTTTCGAATAATGTTCGCTTCATTTTATCTGCGAATTATTCTTCTCGTATTTTAGAACCCATTCAAAGTAGATGTGCAATCTTCCGCTTTAGACCGTTAAAAGATGAGGACATTGCAAGGAGAT
>CAYNRW010000022.1:0-16375 GCA_964399725.1 uncultured Thermococci archaeon
TAGAATTAAGTTGTGAAGCGTTAGGGTTAGTGTCTTGTTACTTTAGAAAAAGAGAAGGCACCCATAAAGAGGATGTACGCCAAAATGGCGAAATGGGACATGGGTAGCTTCATGAAAAGGAAAGCGTTATAAAAGAAGACAATGCCAAGTGCATCCATAACCGATATGACTCGAAAGGCAAGTCTGAGCACTAAAAGAAGTGGAAAGCAGCTGAGGCTTTCGGAATAGCAGTTCTTTTTGAGTTTTTTGTCCATTTTCATTTAATCGCCATTTTAAAGAAGTTTTAAAGCTCTCTCATAATTCTCTTTAGAGTAAAGGACCAGATACACTTCCTTCACGTTTCTCGCTTCTCTTGAAAACTCTTTGACTGTCTCCACAAAAGTTTTCACAACCTCTTCAAAGGGGCATCCATAGATGCCTGCACTTATGGCTGGAAATGCTATGCTTTTAACTCCAATCTCTTCAGCCTTTCTCAGAGCCCCAAGGATTGCTTTTCTTAACTTCTCCTTCTTATTCTCGTCCCATTTACCCCCACAATAGGGTCCAACGGTATGGATAACGTACTTGATCCCATGTTGCTCCATTTTCATTGCAGGGGTCACAACGACTTCTCCGTGCTCGATGTAGTCTCTTCCAATCTGCTCTCTCATGGCTTCCTTGCTTATCTTTATGTACTCTCTCACATCCCCGGCAGCAGCTTTTGCTATTGCATAAGCCACTCCGCCACCGTGTTCAAGATATTTGTTTGCAGCATTGACTATTGCTTCCACTGGAAACTTGGTTATATCCCCCTTAACAACTTTAAACATGAGAGAACCAAACCCAAGTTTCATAATCCCCACCACAAAAAATAAGCGTTTAAAAATAAAAGGTTAGCGAAGCTCATCAACTATCTTCTGCACCTTATCGAGAACTTTTTCTTCCTCTATAGCAAGAACTTCCCGGTCAAGCATTACTATTTTTCCATTAACTATCGTTGCTTCCACATCATTGCCATTTGCCGAGTAAACTATGTGGGAGATCACGTTGGTTATTGGCCTTAGATGGGGCTTGTTGAAGTCAAATATAACTACATCTGCAAGGGCACCTTCTTTTATGACTCCAGCATTTAATCCCAATGCTTTTGCACCGTTTTGGGTAGCCATCTTGAATATTGTCCTTGCATCTGCCACCGTTGGGTCTAAATTGTGAATCTTGTGGAGCAATGCTGCAAGCTTCATTTCTTCAACCATATCCAAGTTGTTGTTGCTTGCTACCCCGTCGGTACCCAAAGTCACATTAATTCCAGCATTGAGGAGCTTTTTTAGGGGCATAACACCGCTTGCTAGCTTCATATTGCTCCCTGGATTATGCACTATGGTAGCTCCTCTCTCAGCGAGAATTTTAACTTCTTTATCAGTCAGCCAAACCCCATGGGCTGCTATAACGTCACCTTTCAAAAAGCCGATCTCATCTAAAAATTCTACCGGAGTTTTGCCGTATTTTTCCTTTATCTGCTTTACTTCATCCTTTGTTTCGCTTATATGTATTGTTATTCTCTTTCCACTTTCATCGGCTTTTTCCCTGACCCATCTTAAAAGCTCTGGGGAGCAGGTATATGGGGCATGGGGGCCAAAGAGAAACTCTATCCTCGGAGAATCCAGATTTTCGATGAACTTCAAGAGCTTAAGGGTTTCTCTAATCTCGGCGTTTCTCTTTTCCTCATCTCCTAGATCCACCATGCCGTAGCTTAGATAAGCCCTTATCCCAGCCTTCTCAACTGCCTTGGCAACTTCTTTCATGTGAAAGTACATGTCAACAAACGTGGTTGTTCCACTCTTCACCATTTCCAGAGCTCCAAGAAGAGCACCCCAGTAGATATGATCTGGCTTTAGCTTTCTTTCCATTGGCCAAACATATTTTTGAAGCCATTCCATAAGAGGCAAGTCGTCTGCAAGGCCCCTCAGAAGAGCCATTGGAGAATGCGTATGGGAATTTATAAATCCCGGGGAAACGACTTTTCCCTTTGCATCGATAACACAATCCGCTCCGATATTAAGATTTTTGCCAACTTTGGAGATTTCATTATTTTCAATATAGACATCAGCCTTAATAACCTCAAGAGTAGCCCCATAAATCACGTGGCCATTTTTTATGAGAATGCTCATGGAATCACCTGCAAAATGTAGAAGAAAAGATTAATAAAATTGTTGGATTCAAACAAACATTGTCTTAAGCACATCGGCACAGCCACATTTTCTCTCCTCGGGGATTTGAGGAATCGCAGCCTTTAGGAGCCTCCTAACCTTCTCGTTGTTCTCCTTCATAACTCTGAGCACTTCTTGGGCATCCACTGGCTTCTCCGCCCACACATCATAATCAGTAATCGCAGCGATGTTAACATAACACATTCCAAGCTCTCTGGCAAGGTTAACCTCCGGTACAAGGGTCATCCCGATTATATGGGCAAATTGCCTGAACATCATCGATTCAGCTCTTGTTGAGAACCTTGGACCTTCGATACATACGTATGTGCCCTTTTCATGGACCGGGATGTTTAGTTCTTTGGCCGTCTCATAGAAGATTTTCCTCATCTCTGGACAAAACGGATCAGCCATTGAAACGTGGGCAACCCTTGGACCGTTGTAGAAAGTGTAATCCCTCTTCTTTGTGAAATCAATGAACTGATCGGTAATCACGATATCCCCCGGTTTGTATTCCTCCCTAAGGGAACCAACCGCAGTAATTCCTATAACCCTTTCAACGCCCAGCTCCTTAAGAACCCATATGTTAGGCCTATAAGGCACTTCATGCGGTGGAAACTCATGATTCTTTCCGTGCCTTGGGATAAATGCAATCTCGACTCCCTCTATCTCCCCTATTTCCACTGGAGCTGAAGGTCTTCCGTATGGAGTGTGTACCTTAACGGTCTCTTTCGGCTCGAATACACCGTAAACTCCAGAACCACCAATAATCCCTATCTTCGGCATTGACATCACCAGATAGAAAATTTTGAAGAAAATATTTAAGGGTTGCCAACGAAAATTTAATAACTTTTAATTACTAAATTGTTATGAGGGGTGGAAAATGCAAAAGCCAGTTGAGTTGACACTTCCAAAAATTGAAAGGCCTATTTTTATTGAAGGATACCCAGGAATAGGGCTTGTTGGACACATCGCGGCAAATTTTCTAGCAAAAGAACTCAACATGGATATGATAGGCTACGTTGAGAGCCCATTCCTACCGCCAATGTCGCTAATTCTTGAAGGAAAACCAAATCCACCGCTGAGATTCTATGGGAAAGACAACATCATCATTGCCGTTGCGGATATATACGTGCCCCCAACATTAGTAAACGAAATAGCAAAAGAGACCGTCGGTTATCTAAAAGAAAACAATGCTGAAAAGGTAATTTCGCTGGGTGGAATGGGAATCGGCTTTTTTAAGGAACAGATGGAAGTCTGGGGTGTAGGTGGGAGTGAAGATGAGAACAAGGACTTAGAGAAACTGGGAGTCAAAATACTAAAATATGGCTCCATAATGGGAATGAGTGGAAAGCTCTTGTGGGAGGCAAGTAAAGAAAATCTCAAAGCATATGCCCTTTTGGGAGAGACTTTTGGAGATAGACCCGATCCAAGGGCGGCAGCAAATGTCATTGAAATACTCAAGAATCTCGTCCCCATAGATGTTTCAACGGAGCCTCTGCTAAAGGAAGCACAGATGATAGAAGAACAATTAAGAAAAATGCACGAACAAATGGAATCCGCTAGAAAAAGAGCTGAAAAAGAATATGAAAGTGTTTATCTATGAGGTGAGAATATGGAACTCCTTGTACTTGGTGGGATAGCCCGGAGAACTCTTGATCAGCTTTTAAGGATTCCTTATAGGACGATAGAGGTGAGAAGTGCAAGAAATGTTATTGTTGTTCGAAAGTTGAAGCTAGGAGAAAAAGTATTTTTAACTTATGAAACCCCCCAAGACATAACCAGAGGAACCGAAGGAATAATAGCAGAAATACTAAAGATAGAGGAAATGGAACAGAGAATACCGTGGGAAGAAAGCGATGAGCGAGAAGTAACCGTGTGCAGGATACAGTTGAGGCTTATAGGGCTGGGGAAGGTAATCGAAGTTTCAAGCGAGAACAATATGATGAAGGTAAAAGTCAGGGAAATGCTCCCACAGGAGATGGCAATGGGTTAATCAAAGAGCGTCTTTTGTCTTCCCCTCTTAGATTTTTCTCTTTTTGGAGGGGCAAGTTTCCTAAACTCCAACCCTTCTTTTTCCAGAAGTTTTTTGGCACCAGATGTTAAAGAGGGAGCAACCAGAATACCGCGAACTCTTTCGTACTCTTCCCTCATGGCCTCCACGTATCTCTTAAGCTGGCTAACAGCGTGCAAATCTGCCCTTCTGCGCTTGAGCTCGAGGATAACAATGTTCCCATCCTTGTCTCTTCCTAGAACATCCACGATACCGTGTTTTACGGGTTTTTCCTTGAAGAGAGGCCTAAAGCCTTCCTCAATTAGAGAGGGGTTCTCGAAAATCAGATCGGCCATCTCAGCTTCACTACCCGTTAACGCCAGCTCTTCATAATCTTCCGCCTGAAAATAGGAGATAAGATAAACATTTAGGAGTTCCACTTCGAGAGTCTCCCGGGGTTTTCGCCGAATGCTTCTTAAAAATATTTTTCCTTCTTTTATTTCAAGCCCAACCGAGCTCCCAGGAGGTTGCCAGTTGACAGGCTCTCGCTTTTCCTTTTGATGAATTAAAAAGGAGCCATCTGGCTTTATTATTATAACTCTATCCCCAGGACCAAGCTTACTTTTAGCCCTTCCATCATAAAAAACCCTACAATGGGCAAAGATATTCACTATGGCCTCTTTTGAAAGAGCCCGGTTGAAGATGTCCACAATTTCTTCTTGGGTGGGATTTAGCTTTGCCTCTACTTTCATATATCCTCAAAGGAAATTTAAAGAAGAGTTTAAAAAGTTAAAGGAACTAATCCTCAATCCCCTTTTCCGTAATTCTAAAGGCCGCTTCTCCCTCGGGTAGATGAGGAGAGTCTATGAGTCTTGCAACCCTCTTTCCAGCTTTCCCTTTCCTCAAATAAACTCTAACAGTAGCGGAGTGGGCTAAGATGTGACCACCTATCGGTCTTGTTGGATCGCCAAAGAAAGCATCTGGTCTTGCTTGAACTTGGTTAGTAACGAACACTGCTATATCGTAAAGATTGGCCAAACGATGCAGATCGGCCAGATGCTTGGCAAGCTTTTGCTGTCTCTCCGCCAAGGTTCCCCTTCCCACGTATTCTGATCTAAAGTGCCCTGTGAGAGAATCCACTACAAGAAGTTTGATAGGTCTATCGCTCGCAGCCTTTTGTTTGATTATTTCCTCCGCTTTTTCTACAAGAAGCATTTGATGATTGGAGTTAAATGCCCTAGCAACATAGATGTTCTTTAGCACCTCCTCTGGATCCATGCCCCTGTTCTCAGCTATTTGCTTTATTCTTTCGGGTCTGAAGGTGTTCTCGGTGTCAATCCAAATCACACTTCCATTTAAGCCACCTTCTTCAAGGGGCTTTTGGACGAGCACGGCGAGGGTGTGGGCAAGCTGGGTGTTGTGCAGGACGAGACCGTTAGGAGCGATGAAGTTGTGAGTTTCGGGAACCACGAGGTCATAAACCCAATCGTTGTAGTCAACCAATTCAACAGACTTCACTTCGTAAAACTCAAGCCTTTTAACGAGCTTAATGAACTTGAGGGCCTCTTGAGCTACCTCTCTAAGCTCCTCAATCTCTTTCATGAGAGCAGAGATAACTTCACTCCTCCTCGGCTCACGTTTTGGAAGCCCCCTCGTGCGATAGTTGGCAATCTGCTTATCAGTGAAGCCATACTTTTTGAGGACGGTCCAAGGGAACGGCAGTTCTGGAGTTTCTTCATTTTCAAGAAACTGCTTAGCAAGATCAAGCCTCCTAAGTGCATCCTTGAAGTATTCGGCAATCCGCTCAAGGGTTCCCTCAGTGAACCAAACATTCTTATTACGAGTCAAGATGTGATAGGCGGTTTCACTGTCCTTCTTAGGAAGCCTAAACTTGGTGTAAAGCCTTGAGAGATACCTAGCAACCGCCGGTGGATAACGCCCAATGCCTCCAGAAGGTATATTTGAGTTCTTAAGGAGCGAAGCAGAGAGAACTCTCTCAAACGCTGCCCTATCCTCCCCCGTTATGAAAATTCTGTAGTAGGTTTCTTCACCAACTACCTTTTCGGACACACTTGGTGAGATACCGAGGCGCTTTAGGAGAAACACAAGACCATCAGCTAAGTTTTTGCTCTTTGTAACGAACTCCACGTTTGATTTTGCAACGTACCCGTCACCATCGAGGTAACCCGCAAGAAAGCTGACTATAGCTTCCTCATCTCCGTTGAGGATTTCCTCAGGTATGACCTTATTTCCAGCATTCGAAGTGGAAAGGTTACCAAGCCATTCAGCGGTCTTCTTGCGGAGAAGTATCCGATAGAGACCCCGTCTAACTTCAATCGTAGGTTTGTAACCATCTTGCTTTTGTATAAACTCAACGATAAAGTCCTTGAGCTTCTCCGATGATGTCGTGACTGAGAGCGGATTAGAACTTCCTTCCGCAACGAAGAGACCAAGGAAGTAAGCCTTCTCGTTAGGCATGGGGGTTGTATTGGCAGGAAGTTTTCGCATTCCAATGAGGATATCACCTTCTCTAAGCTCACCTGCACGAACCCATTCCAAGCCGTTCCTGAAAACGAGGACAGGATGAACTGCAGTTATTCTGAGTGTTCTTCCCTTGGAGATATTGATCTGAAGTATCTTCCTGACCTTCTCGCGATACAGATAGGAAGCCTTAGTGCGCCTTACTTCGCCGGTTGCCGAGTCAAAGGTGTAGACGTTAACCGTTTCCAGTGGGACTGCAAAACCGGTATCAAACGGCATTTCTCCGTTCAACACCTTGTACTTCTCATACATTTCCTCGATGGTCTCAAAGTGAACCCGGGTATCGTTCTCATAATAGACTCTTGTGTCTTTTGCAAAACACTTCCCACTTCCAAACTCACCGAAGACCTCGGAAATAGCCTGTGTCTCAATCCCACCGCCGAGAAGCTTATCCAAGGACTTGCTTCCGGTAGTAATTTTGCCTACAATAGCTCTCTTTTTTAGATATTCATCAGCACGCATGAAGGTTCCAATATTAGCGGCTTCTCTCGCGGCCTGAATAATTTTTAGAGCAGCTCCTTCACTTATTCCAGCAAGTTCTTTTAGCTCCAAGGGAGAAGCAACTGCTATTGCCTCCAAACTATCATAACCTGCCTCTCTAAGCTTTTCAGCAGTTGCGGGACCAACTCCCGGAAGATCCTCCAAGGTTTTTATTTCCTTCTTTTTAGTTGCTTCACTCTTTGCTTCAATTGACAATTCTTCAAGATCGTCAAGTTCTTCAAACTCTTCGAGCTCTTTAATCTCATCCTCAGCCTTCTTTTTTCTCGCCATAGTTATCACCCATAAGCATGATTCTAAATAGTAGTGCATCCAAAGTGCTTATATATTTTTCCCATGCCCGAAAAAAGGATTTAAATACCGAAAATTACAAAACTATGGATGAGTAAAGCCAAAATATAAAAATGGAGCACTTAAACTGAAGATTTCCAGTGGAAATAAAACTCTACTTTGTAGACTCGATAACCATCATTTTGCAGCTTCTGGGATTGGTTCATTAAGGGCAAGGCTTTCAAAAGGAAAATGTAATGCATTAGAAAACCTCAAAGAGCCCTTTTCCAGTGGAAATAAAACACCACGATTTTGAATATTGGTGAACATTTCAATACGTCAACGTCCAAAAGTTCCAGTGGAAACAAAGCCCTTGTTCTATGTTTATCTAAGCATTCATAAAATTATCTAATAAGCCCCCCAGAGTTTTATTTCCAGTGGAACCCAGTTTGAAAAAATGGACGGGTTTTGTGAGTGAAGAGAATGTAAAAAGCATTTAAAAAGATCTTTGTGATTTGTTAATACTAATTTGTTCACAGTGCTTAAATGATAAATGCTGTTTAGTTATTATTTTTACCATTAATTATATTATTTTTTGAACAATGTTCATAGATAAGTATATATATCCCAAAGTACAAAAACAATGGGAGTGTTTTCACCAATTTTAATTAAAGAAGAGTGGTGTTTTGCGCTGTCTCCAGTGGAAACAAAACTCTGGGGGGTTGAGTTATTGTTTAACAAATTCTATTTTAGTAAGCGTTTTTGTTAAATTTGATGTACATTTGGGAGCGTCATTGTTCTTGTTTTGATGCACATTTCTGTTCATTTTTCGTCCATAGGAAACGGCCGTTAAACTGCATGGTGGTTGTTTATTGTAAAGGTTTTATGTGATGTTTGTGCTTGTTTTGAGTACTGTTTCCATTGGAAGACTGAGTTTAAATACTTCAAAGTTCAACTTCATATGGTGGTTCCTGTGGAGGTACTCAAATGGTTGAAAGAAGGCTATGATAATGCAAGGGATATAGTGGATCTCCCTTGGAAAGTGACAAAAAAGGCAGAGGGGGTTTATTTGGCTGAATATCCAAAGATACCATTTGTTCTCAACGTAGTAATAGATGAAGGTTTTGTTCACCTGATAGTTCCTCTTGGCATTGAGACAGTTGCTTTAGAACTTCCAGAGCGCTTGAAAGTTTATCATACCCTTTTGATGCTTAACAATAGGTTGAATCTAATAAAATTTTGCATAGCTGGGATGAATGAGGAAATAACCTTAAGAGTTGATTTGGACAGGAAAACCCTTGGAAAGGGTGAATTTAACGATGCTCTTACGAGCCTTTTAATAGGTTTGAATCAGGTGATAACTGCTCTGGGACTCGAAGAAGAGTTCGCTAGGGCAGTTTTTGAAAGGATTACAATGATGGTACTGGAAAGACTTGAGAAGGGTGCCAAAAAAGAGGAAATTCTGAAATTTTTGGTTGCTAAGGTTGGAATGGATCCAAAAGACGCTGAAGAATTCCTGAAGAGAATAATTGAAAACACAATGCCAAAAGAGGACGTTGGCTACTTCTAGCTACTTTTCAATTTCCAGTTCCATCAGCTTTTTGCATAATTTCCAGTGGAAATAAAACTCTTGGTGTATGTCCTTCTTGAAGATTAATTTCAACTCATTTAGTCTGGTTTTTCCTCTAAATTCGCCAAATATAAGCACGTTGTTCATCTCAATAACGCCAAAAACAGCTGCCAAATTGAATATTAGGGTCCTCAACTGATAACCACTTGCGTAGTGTTCGCCCAGCTCTTCATGGGGGTACTCGAAGAGGAAGTACTCTACGCCCTCGATTTTCGCTATATCCGTCATCGCTATGTCTGCCGTTAAGAGAACAACAAGTGCTGGCGTGTTTTTGTCGAATTCCCTTAGGGTTTTTATTATCAGCTCGTCGTTGGTGTTTACTTTTTCATTGATGCTTTTCACCTCTATTATCTTGTCTTTTATCTTTTCGTACTCTTTTAGGGCTATATACGCGGCTTTCCTTGATTTTTTCATCCTCCTGTTGCTGAATTCTTGGAGTAAGTGCGAATTGTGGAGGACTTTTCTCAGCTCTTTTAAGTGTGTGGGCTTGTATTTGAAGTTCATTGAATTTTCTATTTCCTTCTTGACCAAATCCACTATCGCTATCTGAATTCCCTCCAATCCCCTGAGCTTGGACAAAAACGCGTGGTATAAAAGGTTGGTATCCGGGGCGAAGATTATTCTTTTTGTAAGGCTTTTATACATGTCAAGCTTCTTCTGGAACTCATCTATGTTGGCGTAGTTTATTATTCCACTTGAAAGAAAGCACTCGTAAAAGTCCCTGTATGTGGGGAGATCGTAGAGGTATCTTTCCTTTCCACGGAGAACTTTGTGAAAGTCTTCTTCCTTGGCTAATGTCCTTATTTTGTATCCGTCTTTGTAAGGATATGCCTCCAGAAGCGGGATGTTGTAGAGGGGAGCGCTAATGCGGAGTTTATCCCTCATCTGGATTAGGTTAATCAGTATCTGGAGCTCCGGCTTCTCTATAACTTTTTCCATCTTCTGCCCTCCATAAAGTCCTTTAGCCTCTGGATGTGCAGGGGGATCATCATGTATGGTCTGCTTGCGTATTCAAGGTCTCTAAGTGAAAGGTAGAAAAGGTGCTCAACTTCCAATGGAAGTGCATGAATGGCCGCTCCCGCTACCAGGGCTTTCCTTCCGGAGGTTATGTCCACCGATACCTCGTACCCTTCTTCTTTCAGCTTTTTGAGGAGTTCCCCTATTTTCTCGTCAGCTTCAAGAAAGTTGTCTTCCTCGATTATCTCCCAATCTATCTCTGGAGAAAAGCCGTATTCATTGGAGATTATCTTCAGGGCTTCAACTGCTTTAGGGAGCTTTTTAGAATAGATGTCCTCAAGAAATATGAAGATTTTGTCTGGTCGGTAATTCCTCATAACCGCTGCATAATAGGAATTTATCATGGCCCATGTTGACCTTCCAAGCATCGTAATGTAAGCTTTCATACGCTTCACTTTAATCTATAAGTATTAGGCCATACAAAACACTTTCGGAGAAGTTGAGCTCAACTATCTTTGAGAGCTCTATTCCCACGGCATCTATTGAAGGCCTGACCTTGTTGGGCATTCTGCAGTTTCCACTTTTTTCGAATTCGCACTCTTCACAAAGGTTACAGTTCCCTGGGAATAACGCCGTTGCATAGAAGTTTCCGTTTTTAAATAGCTCTTCTTCTTTCTTCAGAATATATTCCAATGCTTTCCTTTTTTCTTCTTCAAAATTCTCAAAATTAATTCTAAACTTTATCAAAAGGGCTCTCTTGTAGTGTTTTATCAGCTCCTTTGTTTCCCTCCATGATGGAGCATACGGTGGGCAGGAAGGGCTTTTCCCGTAAGCTGGGCAAGTCCGGCACTTCCATACGGGCCTTGGTGAGACTTTAATCTTCTTTGCCGGTATTTCTTTTTCCCACAGGATCTTCATGAAAGAAAATTGAAAATCTTAAATAAAAATTTAATCCATTAAGCGGCCTCCATTAACGTCTATTACTTCCCCGGTTATATGGTCGTTTTCGAGAAGAAAGATCACTGCATGGGCTATGTCCTCTGGTTTGGCTATTTCTCCAGTTAGTGAGAGCTTTCTTAACTTTTCCCTCATTTCTTCGTTTATCATGTCGGTTGCAACGGGTCCCGGAGCAACGGCGTTTACCAGAATGTTTGGTGCTAAATGCCTTGCAAGATTGAAGGTAAGCGCTATTAGACCTCCTTTTGAAGCGGCATAGTGAGCTCCAACAGTTCCGCCATCTTTGCCTGCTATTGAGGCTATGTTTACAATTTTGCCTTTCTTCATGTATTTGAGCACTTCCTGCGTAACTATAAAGGCTCCTTTTAGGTTAACACCAAGCACCCTATCCCACTCCTCATCGCTTATCTTCATTGGATTTATCGACTTTCCAAGGATTCCGGCATTGTTGACCAAGATGTCAATCCTTCCAAACTTGTGGATAACCTTTTCTACCATCTTTTTGACTTCTTCTCTCTTGCTAACATCTGCCTTTATGATAATGCTCTCGACACCGTGAGCTCTGCACATTTCTTCAGTTTTCTTTGCGTTTTCTTTATCTCTTGCATAGTTTATAACCACATGACATCCTTTCTTTGCCAAAGCAACTGCAATTGCCCTTCCTATCCCCCTAGAAGCTCCGGTCACTAGAGCCACTTTCCCCTTCAGATTCATGTGGCTCACCAAAATAAATTGGGAAATTGCCATAAAAGCTTTGTTAAATAATAAGAACAATTCCGAAATGTTTTTACGTTCTTAATTATAATATTGAAACATGAAAGTGCTTCCTTTCCTCCTCGGTATTTTGGTTTTAACCGCAGGATGCATTGGAGGAGGTGAAAAAATGGATTTGAAAGTTAGTTCCGTTTTTGGGGAGAATGAATTCATCCCCTCGAAGTACACCTGTGAAGGAATCGACGTTAGCCCCCCACTAAGACTCGAAGGTTTAAGTGATAAAGCAGTGAGCATAGCAATCATAGTTGATGATCCAGACGCTCCAATCGGCACTTTCACTCATTGGGTGGCTTGGAATATTCCCCCAACTGAAGAGATACCCGAGGACATTCCAAAGGAAAAGGTTGTTGAGACGCCAATAAAGGTTATCCAAGGAAGGAACGACTTTGGGAGGATCGGCTACAATGGTCCCTGCCCTCCAAGGGGACATGGAGTGCACCACTACCACTTCAAGGTCTATGTTCTTGACACAACCCTTGACCTAAAACCGGGAGCGAGCAAGAGGGAGTTAGAAAAAGCCATGGAAGGGCATGTAATCCAATTTGGCGAACTGGTTGGCCTCTATGAAAGAAGGTGATCATTTATATTTCAACTTAACATAGAGGTTGGTTCCACTCTGTAGGGCTGCTAGGGAGTTCAAGGTTAGAAATACCCAGTCCCCTATTAGATAGGAGTAAATCGCAAGTAGCGTTGAGGCAGTGACATAAACTAAGACAAATTCCAAATTTAGAGGGCATTTCTTATTTTTTATTGTTTCCCATGTTTGGGGAATCCAAGAACTCACGAGAAGAAGCATGCCTATAAGTCCTGCAAATTCCTTCATTTTATCACCTCACTTATTCTCTTGCACCAAGGGCTAAACAACGTGGTCTTAAAAAAGATTGTGAACTATTGTGGGTGTATTTTTGGAAAAAGAAAGGCAAAAATAATCAGAAGAATGTCAACGCTTTAATTCGGATGCGAGTTTTGAGGTTGCCCATGTTTTAACATCGTCATCAAGAATATCGTTAATAATCTTAAACGCTTCCTGAATTTTCCCCCGCCTTGCGAGGGCTAATGCTACCTCAGCCTGTATTTTCGACCTGTTAGATATGTCCTTTATAAATTCGGCTATTTTTAGGGCTTCGTCTAGGTGGTTAAGTTCGAGAAATTCAAAAGCCAAGCTCATGAGGGCTTTGGTGATGCTTTCCTCATTCTCAATTTCGAGTATGGCTTCTATTGTTCTGTTAAGGGCTTCGCTGTAGTCTTTTCCTTGCTTTGCCATTTCCACGGTGACCATTGACATTGACTTTGCTCTTATTCCTTTGTCGGGAATAGACTCTGCAATCTGAAGCGCGCTTTCAAAGTCTCCCCTCTTTATGAGCTTTGAAACAGTTTCATAGAGTGCCCGTGATTGATACCATTCCTGCATGCAAACACCAAATAGATTTTGCATTTGGAAAATTTAAGCTTTCCTACATTCCAAGAATAATGTATATTCCAAGAAGTATCAACAGTGCCCCAGCAATCATTGAAAGCCCCCTAGACTTTTGGACTATCCTCTGTGAGATTGATTTGCTCTCCGTTATGCTTCCGACAGTTAGGAGTATTATAAGCAACGGAAGGATGAAGATGACATTGTAAAGTGCTAGAAGGATTAACGTTAACGCTCTTCCCACTTTAGATATGAGGATTGCATATGCTAAATAAGTTCCTGAGGAACATGGGAGGAGGGTAAATGATATTATGACGCCAAGTGAGAAGGCTCCGAAAATGGTTGCCTCTCTGCTGAATATGCTCCTTCTCACTTCTTTTTTCTTTGCTATCCTGCTTTTTTCCATATAACCGGTTATAAAAGTATAGGCTCCAAAAGCTATTGAAACCACTCCCGCAACCCACACTGGAAGTGTCTTGGTGAGTATTACTAATCCCACTCCAAGAAGGTAATAGGAGATGTAAATTGCAACAACAAAGGCTAATCCAACGGCATAAATTCTCCTTTTGGATATGTTTTCTTTAAGAGAAAGGGCTATGAGAAGCATTGTGTAAATGACAAACGTACAGGGGTTTATTGAATCTGCACCAGCCAATGCGAGCAGGGGATAGATTAAATCTCTTAACCCGAGAATGGAGAGTATGCCGGCTGTTAATCCAATGGAAGATAAAATTATTAAAAGAAGGACCTTGATTTCAGACCTCACTTGGCTCACCATTTGTGAAAATATATTCAAGCTTATTAATGATTTCGGTCTTGTTTTCTGGGATGAGATACGTTTTATCGGCTATAAAAAGCACGCCTTTGGCTTTTTTAGCTTCTTCCACAAGATCATCTGCGTATTCAAGTGGAAATTCTCCGTTCACTATTGCGTGGAGCTTTCCGTCATAGAAAATGCCTATTACTGGAACACCGGTCACTCCAAGTATTTGATAGAGCTGCTCAAACATCTTTCCATTGTGTTCGTTTCCCTGTAATTCGTAGTACGTTAAGGCATCTTTCCCAAAGAACTTTGGAATCTCTTCCTTCATTTTTCTGCAGTGGGGGCATGTTGCCGCCCCATACATGTAGAAGTGGAACTTTGTTTTATCCAATGTAGGAGTTTCTGTTGTTGTGCTGGAAGATAAGGACGTGGTGGATGAGCTATTTGATATGCACATGCTAGTGAGCACCATCAGTGCAAGTAGCAACACTCCTAGGGCTTTTTTCATCAAATCACCTGATTCAACAGTATACTCTATGGATTATAAATGTTTAGGAATGTAGACTTTTTGGCACGTAGCTTTTTAAGAACTTCTAAAAACAAGTTGGTGGTGGTGAGAGCATGAAGGACGTCGAGAGAGCTCTTCAGACTTTTTATTCAATGAAGCTGAAGAATATAATGCCGTCAATAACCTCAATGCCAATTGTTACGGTGGATTCCCCCATCGTCGATGTTCTTAAGTTGCTCAGAACGAGGCATCACGTGTGGGTTGTGAATAATAAAGAAGAGATGAGGCTTGAGGGCGTGATTAGATACCTTGACGTCATGTGTATCCTTCTCCCTCCGGAGAACACAAAGGCGAGGCTTGGCAACATAAGCATGGTTTTCAAGTCCATTTTAGGGGGAGCGGAAAAAGCATCTGATGTAATGGAGCGTAATGTAATGACAATAGATGAAGATGCCACGGTTCTGGATGCGTTGACAAGAATGAGAAGGTACAAAGTACAGATCCTAGCGATTGTCAATGAAGACAACATCTTGAGGGGGGAAATAAGCCTGAGGTTGCTCATTGACGAGTTCTTAAGACTGATGAAGGTGGGTGGTGTGCGATGGCTCCAGAGTGGATCCTCTTCACCCTCGGAGTAGCGCTTGTCTTTGGAAAGCTTGGAGATCACTTAATGGAGCGTTTTGAACTTCCTGGTGTATTGGGAGAGATATTGATGGGCATGATTTTGGGGAATCTGATATATTTTGGCCTGATAAGGCCGGAGTATCTTACCTTACATTCGGATGAGACCTTTGAATTTTTGGCTCGTTTAGGAATAATTTTCTTGCTCTTCTTGGGTGGTCTTGACACAGATGTTGAAATGCTCAAAAAAACCGGTGCGGTGGCAACTGTTTCTACCATCATGGGGGTTTTTGTTCCTCTGATTCTTGGATACCTTGGGCTCAAGCTGATGGGATATCCTTCTAGGGAGGCTTTTGCCGGTGGAGTTTTATTGACGGCAACAAGCATAGGGATCACAGTGAGGGTTATGATGGATCTGGGGGTTTTGAGGAGTGACGTTGGTGCCGCTTCTCTGAGTGCAAGTGTTATGGATGATTTTCTTGGAATTGCCTTAATCATATTCGCAGTCGGCACTGGAAGTATTTTGGGGCTAATAAGTAAAATGGTGATCTTCTTTATCATTACTGGTTTAGTCGCATGGTACACAATAGAAAAATACATCCGCTTTTCGGAATGGCTTCACGTTGAGAAAGGTGTTCTAGGAATGGTGCTCGCTCTGATGTTTCTATTCTCTGCTCTGGCTGAACACTGGTTTGATGCTGCTATAGAGGGTGCCTTCATGGCTGGTCTGGTTCTATCAAAACTTCCAGAGGGTAAGAGAATAATGGAAGAGGTGAGATCAATATCCTATGGGTTTTTGGTTCCTGTGTTCTTTGTGTACACTGGAGCAATGCTTGATTTAAGGGTTTTTACCAGCTTTGATGCCCTTTCCCTTGCAGGGGTTTTAACCACAATTGCCGTTGTTGGGAAGGTCCTTGGTAGAGGAGTTGGGGCCATGATTATGGGATGGAGTGCCAAAAAGGCCCTTCAAATGGGTATTGGTTCAATTCCAAGGACAGAAGTTGCACTTGTTGATCTTATGGTGGCAATCCATGGGGGTGCAATTCCCGAAAGCGACGCTCCAAAGTTCATTGCGGCGACGCTAATTTTCATAACGGTCTCCGTCCTAATAACTCCACCACTGCTCAAGTGGGCATTTAAAGAGGAAGTTGAAATCATGAAGCAAGGAAAAGCTGAAAAGAGAGTAAAAGCGGTGCAGGAGACGAAGAGAAGAATTTCGATATTAAAGGGATCAAAGAGAAATCGCTAAAATACCCTCGCGTATCC
>CAYNRW010000023.1:0-15444 GCA_964399725.1 uncultured Thermococci archaeon
GGTCAACTAAGCCCAGCTCTCTCAGATAGAAAAGACCCAGCAAAGGGCTGTTGCTATAGTTAGTGTTATCTAAAGGCTATGATGAGAAAGAATAAAAACAAGGGCAGTACTCACTCAATATAAACCGCCGGTTTCATAGGCATCGCTTGTCTCTTCTTTCCTCCTTTGTCTTCCTCAGGATTTATAATAATCTCAAGGCCAGTTTCACGCTCTATGAAATCCTTTGCCTGTCTTAGGGCTTTCTCCTCATCAATGCGTTTGATTTCAAAAGCTCTGTCCTTAATCAGCTTCTGGATTAGCTTTGAGACCTCCTTACCGCGCTTGCGCATCTCTGGGTCTTTCATAACCTCACCCATCGAGGCTTTGAAGTCTCTCTTTTCCGCAACCACCCGGGCAACTTTCCACTTCCACTCCTCTGCAGTGTAGATGTAGGCCCTCTTTGCATCTTCAAGCTTTGCCACCTTTATGATTTCCTTAATGTCGTCAATTAGGTTCTTAATGTAGTCTTCTTCAAGTTCTATCGTTTCATTCCACCATTCTTCAACTGGTTCAGGCCATTTGGCCAAGCTTATGAAGCCCTCTCCTCCAAGTCTCTCCCATAGCTCTTCACATATATGCGGTGTAAACGGTGCCATTAGTCTAACCCATATATCAGCCAGCTTTCTTAGTGTTGAGCGCTTTGCTTCATCGTCCCTTCCTTCGGTCCTCCTCATGTACCATCTTAGGTCATTCAAGATGTTGTAGAAAGCCCACTGAACTGCGGTTCTGGTTCTAAATTCTTCCAAAGCCTCAGTAGCACCTTTTATGGCTTTGTTAACCCTGTGCAGCAGCCACTTATCAATATCCATTAACTCGACGTTCTTATTTTCATATGTTGCAAATTCAGTTATCAGCTCGTAAAATCTCTCTATCTGCTTTCTCAGCTTTCCTACTTCGCTTCTCTTCCAATCAAAGTCACTGTCGTGCTCTGCAAGGCTCATGATGTAAAGTCTAACTACATCGGCACCGTTCTCTTCTATTGCATCGATGAAATTGAGCACGTTACCCTTACTCTTGCTCATTTTTTGCCCTTCGAGGGTTCCAAAGCCGTTCACCGCTATACCTCTTGGCCAGTACTTCTTCCTAAAGATGGCCACATGGTTGAATATGAAGAACGTTAGGTGGTTTGGTATCAGGTCTTTACCCGAGCACCGCCAGTCGAGAGGATACCAGTACTCGAACTCCTTCTTCATCTCATGGATAACTTCAGCAGGGATTTCTGTCTTTTTGCTTAGTTCTTTCTCTTTTTCTTCGTTGAAATCCTCAAGGAAGAGGTAATCGAAGAACTCCGGCGTTAACTTCTCTGGATCAAGCTTGCCCTCTTCCCTTAGCTTATTGATGTGCCGACTTATGGTGTAGTAAGCCATGTAAATTGTTGAGTCACTCAGACTTTCAATAACCCACTCAGGATCCCATGGCAAGGGAGTCCCAAGACCTACCTTTCTCGCACATGCCTTTTTATCCAACCACTCGATTATGGCCTTAAACTGTGCTCTCCTTGACTCTGGCAGGATTATCATATTTTCCAGGGCTTCTCTCGCTTTTGCCTTCCAATCTGGGTTTCCATAATCAATGAACCACTGGTCATGGATTATCTTTATCACAGCCCTGTTTCCAAATCTTGAAATTACATTTTTGTCTGAGAACTCATACATCCTATCTGCTATTCCTTTTTCGAGCATCTCCTTAGCTACCAGTTCCTTTACCTCGTTGACTGGTTTTCCTTGATAGGGCTTAATTTTGAAAACACCCCTATGGTACTCAGCTTTGTAAATGTTCTTTGTAGCCTGTTCAAGCTTTTCTACATCTTTTTGGCTCCTTACGCCGAGCCTTTCGCTTTCTTCAACCGCTGGGAACTCTCCATACCCTTCCAGCTTAATCAGGGAGATATAACTTATTCCCTCAACAATCCTCGGGTCAATGTCATACTTCAGCAGGACTTCGATGTTCTTCTTTATGTCTTCCAAAGCGGCATGATCAAAGGGTGCATGGGCAGGAACGCTCATGACGACTCCGGTAGCATTGTCTGGATCAACGAACTCGGCAGGCAGGATAATTATATCATCTTCTGTTACGGGATTTTTAACCCACTTTCCAATTAGCTTCTCCCCTTTAAATTCTTCCAGAATTTCGATCTCCTTATCTTGGAAGCTTAGCTTATAGGCGGCTTCCTTGCTTATTATCCACTTCTCTTCCTTATCTCCACTTCTAACCCTGGCCTTTACATAAGTCGCCTCTGGATTCAGCCACATGTTCGTCACTCCATAGACGGTTTCAGGTCTCAGAGTTGCCGCTGGCAGGTAGTAAACTTCGCCGTTCTCTTCGAGAACGAACTTTATCAAAATGTAGTCCAGTATCTGTACGTCTTCTCCCTCAATTAAGTCGTGATCTCCCAATGGAGTTCCAACGATGGGATCCCATCTAACATAGTGAGTCCCTTTGACAATCAGTCCCCTTTCTTTTAACCTTAAGAATTGCCACTCAATAAACTTGCTAAAAGGTGGAAATAGGGACGTTGTGTAGAACTCTCTGCTCCAATCAACACTAAAACCAGCCCTGATAAAAGTCTCCTTTGCGGCTTTCATAAAGTACTTCACTATGTTTACTGGATCTTCGAATGTCCATAGAATATCTTCTGGAACCTTATAGACATCTTTGTAAACGTAAATTGTCTGGGGATCTCTGTGCTTTATCCTCTCCGCTATTCCAACAATTGGAGAGCCTGTTATGTGCCAAGCCATTGGGAACAAAACATTATACCCCTGCATTCTCTTGAACCTTGCAATAACGTCAGGTATCGTGTAGGTTCTGGCATGTCCAACGTGCAAGTGTCCTGATAAATATGGAAACGCAACTGTTATGTAGAATTTCGGCTTCTTTTCATCTATTTGGGGCTCGAATACTCCCTCTTCCAGCCATTTACTCTGCCACTTTTCTTCAATAGCTTTGAAATCTACCATAGGCTAACCTCCTTGAAGTTGTTAAAGACACCTTTTAAAAGAGTTTGCACCAAGGAAAACAGTTCGGAGTTAAAGCTAGGGGGAAAACTAGATTGATCACCATAAGAGGAATGCCAAGCTGTGGAGAACTCGATCCCCCCTCATGAGCATCCCCCTTTATCTTGACATTGGGATATTTAAATCTTTTGGATAATGAAGATCCTAAGATATTACCTCATGAAAGCCTTGCCCTTCAGGGTAGGGAGGATGTCAGTTCCATCTCCTTCTTTCTACTTTCAAACTCCATGAAAACAGCTTTCGAGTATTTTGTTACAAACAACAGAACCGAGATAAGTATTAACACTGCCAGAGCAAGAGCTATCACATGAGCTGGGGTTTTATCGAGAAGTATACCAACAAGACCGTACCCTATAGGAACTATTCCCTGGCTCATCACTTCCAAAACTGAAAACACTCTCGCCCTGTATTCCGTGGGGACAAGCTGCTGGAATTCCACGTTTAGCGGGGTGTTCACAAAAGCATTTGAAATTCCCATTAAAATCGATACCAGAGCAATGGCTCCAAACATTCTCCAGCTGGGGCCTAAGAGGAAAGCAATACTTTGGGGAAACATGAGAAGGGCAAAAGCAAGCAAGAGGATTGTCTCAAATATCAAGCCTTTAATTAAAAGACTCTCAGCCTTTTTCTTTGCAAACAATGCACCAATTAGGATGTTTCCGAGAAGTATACCTCCCATAAATGACGTCTCCAAAAGGCCGTACTGTTCTGCAGTGAATTTAATAACTATCCTCATCACATAAGGATAAAGAACAGCAAATATCGGGGCTGCAAAAAAGTTAACCACCAGAGCAAAGCCCATTAAAATTAATATACCTCTCTGGACTCTTATGTAGTTTAAACCCCCTTTTAAGCTGTCAAAAACTTCACCAACGTTTTTTATCTTCTCCACTTTTTGTTCATATTTTATAAAAAGCTCACTAATACCTGAGGCTATAAAGGAGACACCATTGATAAGAAACGCTGCCATTATGCCCCCAGCCCCATAGATTATTCCACCAAGTGCCGGACCCACTATATAAGCTGTGCTGTTGAGGCTCATTAAAATTGAGTTTGCTTTCATTAACTCTTCTTTGTCCACTATGTCTGGCAACATCGCACTGGTTGCAGGCCCAAACAAAGCGTTCATGATCGACACAACAAACTGCATCCCAAAGAGAAGAGGGATAGTTATCAGATTTCTTGAAGCCAAAAGAGCCAGAAGCAGGATAACCACTCCCCTTCCAAAGTCCATCCAGACCATTATCCACTTTCTGTTGATTTTATCTCCCACTACTCCAGCAATAGGATAAAGGATCAGCCTTGGAAGCATTGATATTATCATAAAAGTTCCCATTATTGTACCAGAGCCTGTTAAATCGAGAATAAACAATGGTAAGGCCACATCTTGAACTCCACTCCCTACAAGAGAAACAAAACGTCCTATTGCATAAAGCCAGAAGTTCCTATTATCTCTCATTTAACCCCCACCAAGATTAATTTATCTGGTCAATTCAATAATACATTTTGCTCAAAAGTGATCACAGTTGGGAAAAGCTTTATAATGTTTTTCAGCCATAAAACGCTATGGTGATTGTTATGATCGAGGTTGGAGAATACAAGATTAAAGAAGGACTGTACTATACCAAAGACCACGAATGGGCTCAAGTGCTGGAGGATGGTATAGTTTTAGTGGGAATAACCGACTATGCCCAAAAGGAGCTTGGCGATCTTGCTTATGTAGAACTCCCAGAGGTTGGAAAAGAGGTGACAAAGGGAGACGTCCTCTGTGAAGTGGAAAGCGTAAAAGCCGTAAGCGAAGTCTATGCGCCCGTTAGTGGTGAGGTAATTGAAGCTAACAAAGAGCTTGAAGATGCTCCAGAAAAAATTAACGAAGATCCATATGGAGCGTGGATTGCCAAGATAAAACCAAGTAACCTTGAAGAGGAGTTGAAGGAGCTTATGGATGCAAACGCTTACGCCGAATACTTGAAATCACTCTGATTTCTTCTTTTCAAATTAATTCTCCTGAAAGCAAAACGTCTTCTATAGGTCTTGCCTCATACCCCAATCCTCTCAAAATCCTTGCAAATTCCCTAGTATAACCGTATCTTGTGTAAATTCTTTCAGGCTTAACCCTCTCGACTATCTTTATAAGCTCCCAGAAGTCTGCATGGTTGCTGAGCTTTAGATTCCCAACTCCTGAAACGAATAGCTCGGAGGATTGAACACCATTAACAGGCTTTTGAGTCTTAAAACCTCTGATAACTACCTCACCATCCTTTGAAATATTGTTAAACTTGATCCCGAATTTTTCATAAATTTTGGCAGCTTTCCTTACATCACTTGGAACCCTCGCAGAGTATCCGTGGATATCGAGAATCTTGAGCAGTTCTTGAGCCTTTCCCACTTGATTTGCATAGAGTGTTGGAACCTTTCCTTTGTCCAAAGCATCTTCCACAAAGGCTATGAGCTTCTTTTCTGCCTCTTTTGGAGTTGGAAAATTATACATTGGAAGACCATAAGTGGCCTCAATAATCAGAACATCCGCTTTTCTGAATTTGCTCTTTTCGGCCGTTCTGAGCTTGAAAAGCTTTACATCTCCCGTGTAAAGGAGGGAAAACTCATCAAATTTGATGTAGATTTGAGCAGAGCCCAGCATGTGGCCGGCTGGATAAAGCTTTGCCTTGTAATCACCTATATAAAAGCTCTCTCCAAAGCGGTAAGTCTTATAAAATCCACCTTTTTTAAGATGGCTGAGAAACTTTGTAGGCTTTGTGGAGATTATGAACTCCCCACTAACAAAATGGTCGGTGTGAGCATGGCTTTGGAAGGCAACTTTTGATGAAGAATCCAACCCAATCCCTTTAACTATCATCATCTATAATTTACACGAAAGTTTTTGAAGTTTATCTTGGCTAACGTTTATTAATTCTGAATGCATACCAACACTGGAGGTGATAACACATGAAGGAAGGCCTCAAAGAGAGGATAAGACTGTGGAAGAGGTTATACGTAAACGCCTTTGAAAACGCTCTAAACGCGATTCCAAATGTTAAAGGTGTTCTTCTGGGATATAACACAAATGTTGACGCCATAAAATACCTAGACAAGGATGATTTAGAAAAGAGGATAACCGAGATAGGAAAAGAGAAGGTTTTTGAAGTCATTGAAAACCCTCCTGAAAAGATTTCGTCTCTCGAAGACCTTTTTGGCGGAATATTGAGGAGCATAAAGCTCGGCAAAGCCATGGAGTGGTTTGTAGATAGCGAAGAAGTGAGAGAATATCTAAGAAAATGGGGGTGGAATGAGCTCAGAATAGGGGGACAAGCAGGGATAATGGCAAACCTTCTTGGGGGGGTGTATAGAATTCCAACGATTGTTCATGTTCCTCAAAATCCAAAACTTCAGGCAGAGTTATTTGTAGATGGACCGATTTACGTCCCCATTTTTGAAGGAAACGAATTAAAGCTTGTTCATCCTAAAAAGGCCGTTTCCAATGAGGAGGAGTTAATTCACTATATATACGAGTTTCCTAGGGGTTTTCAGGTTTTTGAGATTCAAGCACCGAGAGAAAACAGGTTCATCGCCAATGCCGATGATTACAATGCAAGGGTCTACATGAGGAGAGAATTCAGAGAAGGTTTTGAGGAAATAGCCGCAAAAGTCGAACTGGCAATAATAAGCGGGTTGCAGGTTCTAAAGGAATACTATCCAGATGGAACAACATACAGAGATGTCCTTGATAAAGTTGAAAGCCATCTAAACACTCTTAACCGTTATAATGTGAAGAGTCATTTTGAATTCGCTTACACCGCTAGCAGAAGGGTTAGAGAGGAACTCATAGAACTTTTACCCAAGTTCACAAGCGTTGGCCTTAATGAAGTGGAGCTCGCTTCAATAATAGACATAATAGGAGACGAGGAACTTGCAAGAGAAGTTTTGGAGGGGCATGTTTTTTCAGTTATAGATGCAATGAACATTTTAATGGACGAGACTGGAATTGAGAGAATTCACTTCCACACCTATGGATATTACCTCGCTTTAACCCAATATAGGGGAGAAGAGGTAAGGGATGCTTTACTCTTTGCATCTCTTGCCGCAGCGGCTAAAGCCATGAAAGGAAATCTTGAAAAAATAGAGCAGATTAGAGATGCCCTAAGTGTTCCAACAAACGAAAGGGCAATAATACTTGAAGAAGAACTCGAAAAGGAGTTCACAGAGTTTGAGAATGGCCTTATTGATATGGTTGACAGACAGCTCGCCTTCGTGCCAACAAAGATCGTAGCATCTCCCAAGAGCACAGTGGGAATAGGAGACACAATTTCGAGCTCAGCTTTTGTCAGTGAGTTTGGAATGAGAAAAAGGTAGTCTTTTTTTATTTTTTTAATTTTAATATTTTTTAACCTTAAAATTTATATATGGAAAGAAACAAAAGATATTTGGCAGAGTGCTTTTATTATTCTGCTTGCTTCAATCACTTTGGAGGTGAGAACATGCTTTTAGAGGCCCCGGTTTATAAAGAAATCTTCGGAGCTGTGAAGATTCACGAACTACAAAAAGTCATTAAGATGGATACCAAAACTGAAGACGTTCCCATCTTCACCATCCAAAACGTTTCGAGGGAAGAGATTTACAAAACCATTGGAGAAATAGCAATAGTTGTACCAATGAAAAACGAAAAGTTGCACTTAGTTGATGGAGTTCTTAAAGCAATTCCCCACAAGTCGCCAATTATAATCGTTTCCAACAGCAAAAGAAAGGGACCCAATAGATTTAAGCAAGAGGTAGATTTGGTAAAACACTTCTGCAATCTGACGCACTCAAAGGTTATTATGATTCACCAGAAGGATCTAGGGTTGGCAGAAGCGTTTAAAGAAGTTGGTTATGAGGATATCCTAGACGAAAAAGGGCTTGTGAGAAGTGGAAAAGGAGAAGGTATGCTCATAGGAATAATGCTGGCCAAGGCAATAGGGGCAAAATACGTCGGATTCATAGATGCAGACAACTACATACCCGGAGCGGTTAACGAATACGTCAAGGACTATGCTGCCGGCTTTCTGATGAGTGAAAGCGAGTATACAATGGTGAGACTCCACTGGAGGCACAAACCCAAGGTCAGCAGAGGAACGCTTTATTTCAAGAAATGGGGGAGAGTTAGCGAAATAACCAACCACTACCTAAATCAGCTAATAAGTGAAAAAACATCATTTGAAACCACAATAGTGGCAACTGGCAATGCAGGGGAGCATGCAATGACAATGAAGCTTGCAGAAATCCTGCCGTTTTCAACGGGTTATTCAATAGAACCTTACGAGATAGTGTATCTCCTTGAACGCTTTGGTAGTTGGGAAAACGTGGGAGAGTTCCAAGATGTATTTGACCAGGGAATAGAAATCTTCCAGATAGAGACGCTAAATCCCCACTTCCACGAGGACAGAGGACAGGAACATGTAAAAGAGATGGTACTGCTGTCTCTAACCACAATATACCACTCGAAACTTGCATCGGAAAGGTTAAAGAGAAGGATTTTAGAAGACCTCAGAATGCACGGGATCATAAAGGAAAATGAAGAACCACCAAAACCAAGGATAATGAGGCCAATAAAGGACATAGACATTAAAAAGTGGATGAAGACGCTTGAGTCAAACCAAGAAACTCTCCTGAGGTTCAACCTATGAAGATAATCTTCCTAGATCTGGATAAAACCCTAATTGGAGAGGATTACTCCCCAGAACCTGCAAAGAAGATAGTGAACTTCCTGAAGGAAAGAGACTTCAAGATAATATTTAACTCCTCAAAGACAAAGGCAGAGCAGGAGTACTATCGAAGGGCCCTTAACGTTACAGATCCTTTCATAATCGAAAATGGGAGTGCAATCTATATTCCAAAGGGCTACTTCAACTTTGATTTTCCCTACAATAGAGAAGAGGGGCGTTATTATGTCATCGAGCTGGGGACGAAGTATGAAACCATAAGAAAAGTTCTGGACAAGATAGGAGAACATTTTGGGCTGAAATACTATGGAAATTCAACCATTGAAGAGATTATCGAATTTACTGGGCTCCCAAAAGAGCTTGCAGAACTCGCTGTGAAGAGAGAATACTCAGAGACTATCTTCAAATGGGAAAGAGAAGGATTTCAAAAGTATATAGAGCAGAGAAATCTCAAGATCACAAAGGGCAGTAGATTCTATACCGTTACCGGAGACACGAATAAAGGAAAAGCGGCAAAAATGCTCATAGGCTTATATTCAAAGAGCGAAAAAGTAGAAAGCTATGCAGTGGGGGACGGAGAGAATGACATTCCAATGCTTGAAGTTGTTGATCATCCCTTTGCTATAAACCTTCCATACAAAAGGGGTAAGAATATAAAGACAATAAAAGAACTTATAGAGGTGATAGAATGAAAACAATTATCCTCGCTGGGGGGAAAGGTACGAGATTATGGCCATTAAGTAGAGAGTTAATGCCAAAGCAGTTTATAAGAATCTTCGACAGTGCATCTCTCTTCCAAAAAACCGTCGAAAGAGCATTAAAATTTTCAAAACCCAAGGAGATATTCATCGTTATAGACAAGGAGTACAAATTTAGAGTTCTAGATGACTTAAAGGAACTTGGCATAGATATCCCAAAGGAGAATATCCTGCTTGAACCTATTGGAAAAAACACTTTACCTGCTATTTTCTGGGGAATGAAAGTCATAGAAGAGAACTATGGGAAGTCAAAGGTGGCTGTTCTTCCATCAGATCACTTAATAAAGGTTAATGAGGATTATATAAGAGCCTTTGAAAATGCTGAGAAGCTTGCGGATAATTATTTCATAACATTTGGGATTAAGCCCACAAAGCCTCACACCGGTTATGGCTACATAAAACCAGGAGAAAAACTTGAGGGTGGATACAAAGTTGAGGAGTTCAAAGAAAAACCTGATTACGAGACCGCAAAGCGCTATGTGGAAGAAGGCTACTACTGGAACAGCGGCATGTTCCTTTTCGATAGCTCACTGTTCATTGAGGAAGTAAAAAATGTCGCCCCTGAAGTTTACAATGCCTTTAAAGAGGCAAAGACCATAGAAGAAGCTTACGAAAAAGTTCCGGAAATCTCTGTAGATTATGGCGTCATGGAGAAAACTGACAAAGCAGCCGTAGTGCCTTTAAACACTCATTGGAACGACTTAGGAAGTTTTGATGCAATATACGAAGCCTTTGAAAAAGATGAAAACGGAAACGCCGTCAGAATAAGTGGATTCAAAGGAGATTACATAAACGTGGATTCAAGAGAGAATCTGGTAATAACGGAGAGATTGACCGCAACGGTGGGAGTGAAAGACCTGGTGATAATAGACACCGGCGATGCCCTGTTAGTAGCTAAGAAAGGTGAGACTCAAAAGGTTAAAGAGGTGTACGAAAAGTTAGTAGAAAAAGGAGATGAAAGAGCCCTAGTACACAGAACTGCATACAGACCTTGGGGAGCTTATACAGTTCTTGAAGAGAGAGAAAGATATAAGATAAAGCGCTTAACGGTCTTACCTGGTAAAAGATTATCCCTTCAAAGGCATTATCATCGTTCAGAACACTGGGTTGTTGTTAAGGGAACTGCAAAGGTTAAGATCGGAGAGAAGGAGCTCCTGCTAAGGCCGGGAGAGAGCACGTTTATTCCTGCAGGAGTCGTTCATAGGCTTGAGAATCCCGGAAAAGTTGTTCTTGAGGTCATAGAAACCCAGATCGGGGAATACCTTGGTGAGGACGACATTGAAAGATTTCAGGACGACTTCGGGAGAGAGTGAAAATGGAGAAAGCTTCATGCAAAGACAAGTGGGAAAGGCTCAGCGAAGCACTTTCCTCTCTTTCAATTAGCTTACTTGGCACGATACTTTTCGTCCTTGTAATAAGCTACTTCACATTAAAGGGGCTTGGAAATGCCAAGATAACCGTCCCCATACAGGGAATCAACGTGGAGATAACCTACCCAGAGATGAAGCTTCCAATAGACTTTGACATCTTATATAAGGTTGTTTTATTCCTCTTCAGCACAGTGTTGATCGGGATACCCATACCCCTCTTACCAGAGAACATAAAGGTATTAAAGGTAGGAATCACACTACTTCAGGCTGCGATCTTTACTTATGCATTATATTCCTTCATAGCAATCATCCTTGAGCTTATAAAAGCACTTGCATGAGGTGATGAAAATGGGCAGAATATTCGGAACGTTTGGAGTTAGAGGAATCGCAAATGAAAAGATAACCCCAGAATTTGCACTCAAAATGGGAATGGCATTTGGAACGCTCTTAAAAAGAGAGCAACCAGATAAAGAGCTCTGGGTTGTCGTGGGAAGGGACACAAGAGTTAGCGGCGAAATGCTCAAAAATGCACTGATAAGCGGTCTCTTAAGTGTTGGAATTAACGTTATAGACGTAGGAATAGCACCAACTCCAGCGATCCAGTTTGCATGCAAGTATTTCAAAGTTGATGGAGGGGCCGTAATAACTGCAAGTCACAATCCACCAGAATACAACGGAATAAAGCTGCTTGAGCCAAATGGTCTGGGCCTTAAAAAAGAAAGAGAGGCTATAGTGGAAGAGCTCTTCTTTAAAGAAGATTTCTACAGAGCTAGATGGGATGAAATAGGCCAGTTAGTGGAGAGGGATATAATAAGACCTTATATAGATGCAATAAAGGCTAAGGTGGATGTTGAGGCAATAAGAAAGAGAAAGCCCTTTGTTGTGGTAGATACATCAAACGGTGCAGGTTCTCTAGTGCTCCCATATCTCCTAAGAGAACTGGGCTGCAAAGTTGTCAGCGTTAATGCACACCCAGATGGTCACTTCCCCGCAAGAAACCCCGAACCGAACGAGGAGAACCTTCAAGGATTCATGAAGATCGTGAAAGCCCTTAGAGCGGACTTTGGAATAGCCCAAGATGGCGATGCAGATCGCTCTGTTTTTATAGACGAAAACGGAAACTTCGTACAGGGAGACAAGACCTTTGCCTTAGTGGTAAAAGCTATGTTAGAGGAGAACAAGGGAGGTCTAGTTGTAACAACAGTGGCGACTTCTCACATAATAGACGAGCTTGCCAAGATCTACGGAGGAAAAGTTCTGAAGACGAAGGTTGGAGACCTTATAGTATCAAGGGCATTGCTTGAACACAACGGTCTGGTAGGGGGAGAAGAAAACGGGGGGGTCATCTTCCCAGATCATGTTTTGGGTAGAGATGGTGCCATGACAGCTGCAAAAATAGTTGAGATTTTTGCAAAAAGTGGTAAGAAGCTCAGCGAACTAATAAACGAGCTTCCAAAGTTTTACCAAGTAAAAACCAAGAGACACGTGGAAGGAGACAGAAAAGCAATAGTGTCAAAAGTTGCTGAGATTGCAGAGAAAGAGGGTTTAAAAATTGACACGATCGATGGTACAAAGGTTCTTTTCGATGATGGATGGGTGTTGGTAAGAGCAAGCGGAACTGAACCAATAATAAGAATCTTTGCAGAGGCAAGAAGTGAAGAAAAGGCAAAGGAATATCTCAACATAGGTTTAAAGCTGCTGGAGGAAGCTTTGAAGACCTGACTTCTTAACTTTAATATGACCACCTTTGGTTTCTTTAATCTTTAAATACCTTCCAGATTACTCTAAGTCGATGAGAAGGAGAGAATATGTAAAGAAGTGGGCAACTATTCTTTTCCTCTCTATACTCACGGGGATAGTTGGTGGATTAGGAGCTGTAGTTTTCAGAAAACTAATATATTTTATAAGACTGCTGTTTTTTGGTGTTTTACTCCCTCATATTTCCTTCTATTACCATGGGTACAATCTCGGATACATCTTGCTTCCAGCAATAGGCAGCCTTGTAGTTGCACCGATAATCAAAAACTATCCAGAATTAAAGGGAAACGGTGTGCCCGAAGTTATAGAGGCAGTGATATTCAAAAGAGGAGAGATAAAAGGAATACTAGCAGCTTTTAAGGCATTAACAACTTCAATTACCATCGGAAGCGGTGGAAGCGTTGGTCGAGAGGGTCCTATAGGCTTCATTGGAGCCTCGCTAGCCTCAGCCCTAACTCAGACTTTTAAACTCCCTTCAGAAATGAAAAAACTTCTAACCACCTGCGGTCTAGCCGCAGGAATAGCGGGAACCTTTAATACTCCCCTTGCCGGAGCAATGTTCGCCCTTGAAGTCGTCTACATGGGGACGTTTTCCATAAGCCTTGTTCCAATATTTCTTTCTGCTGTGGTGGGCAATACCGTAACGTTGCTGTTTTTGAGAGGGGCGTTTGAGGTCAATATTCCCCTTCAAATTGCCCACAAGCACATTGAGCTTTTCTTCCTATTTCTCATGGGATTGCTCTTTGGTATTTTAGCCGCTTGCTGGGCAAAGCTTCTATTCTGGCTCACCGATAAATTTGAAGGCATTAAAGCCCCGCTGTGGATAAAGCTTTTTATTGGAGGATTGAGTGTTGGTTTTATCGGAATGTTCTTTCCCCAATATGGCGTACTTGGAGTTGGTTATGAGGGGATAGAGCTTGCCATTGCAGGATTGCTTCCACTTACAGTCCTTATTCTTTTAGGAATTGGAAAAATGATTGCAACGTCCTTAATGATATCCTCCGGTCATAGCGGTGGTATCTTTGCTCCAAGTCTTTACATTGGGGCTCTACTTGGGGCTGCATATGGGACGATTTTAAAGCTTCTCTTTCCAGCCATTGGGATTAATCCAGCGGTTTATGCTCTAGCCGGAATGGCGGCATTCTTCAGCGGACTAACACAAGCCCCGATAAATCAGATACTTATGGTGGCAGAGCTCACTAGAGGATACGCCCTCCTTCCAGGAGTTATAACCTCCGCAATCACAAGCTTTTTGACGGCTAGGTTTATTCTCAGGGGTTCTTCGGTATACACTTTAAAGCTTGAGCGGAGAGGAATTCGTATAAAAACCGGCCGTCCTATGGTTTTAGAGACAATCCCGGTTGGAGAGATTATGACTGCAAAACCCGTCTTTGTCTATAAATGGAATACTCTAAGAGATGTCGAAGAGCTCGTTGCAAAGACCGGCCACGATTACTTTCCAGTTGTTGACGAAGAAATGAGAGTGTTGGGAATAGTCGGCATAAAAGACTTCCTAAACCTTTCCCAGAGGATAAAAACGCTACCCATAGAGAGATTTCTGCGTAAAGAATACGGTGTTGGATATCCAAATGAAACCGCTCATGATGCCTTTGAAAAGCTGATGAAGTACGACCAAAATCTTCTTCCTATTGTTGAAAGCCCCGAAAACAAAAAGCTTATTGGTGTTGTAACAAAAAGAGATATCTACAAAGCTTATTATCGAGCACTGCAGGAAATGTATATAGAAGACTGATCATTTTGAGAGCATTCCAATCATATAAAAGAGAAGCTTCGCAGCGGTTAGGGCTGTAATATCCCCAAGCTCCATTCCCGCAACTTCCATTATATCAAAACCAACGATTTCCTTGTTCTCCACTAACCATTCCAATGCTTCTACAACCTCCCAAAACCCCAATCCACCGGCCTCAGGAGTTCCCGTTGACGGGACCATCGAAAGATCAAAGACATCTACGTCCACAGACACATACACAGGCTCTGGAAGCTCTTTCACGACCTCTTTGAACCTTTCAATGCTGTAATCCCTCGCATGAACCCACAGAATACCAGTCCTTTTGGCATATTCCACCTCCTCTTTCGTGCCACTCCTTATTCCAAACTCGGCCACCTTTATACCAAGTTCTGATATCCTTCTGGCAACACATGCATGATTCCAGGGGTTATCTTCATAACTCTTTCTTAAATCAAGGTGAGCATCAAACACCACGTAGCTTTTCGGCTTTAGTGCCTTCACCGGGGCAAAGGTCATTGAGTGTTCACCACCCAATATCACGGGCATAACATTAGGATTTATCTTTTTGATTTCTTCTACAGTTTCCACAGCCCTTTTTATGGTTTCAAGTGGGTTGCCCGCAACTATTGCTAAATCCCCAACATCAGCTATCCTCACCTCTGCGAGGTCAACATCATAGTCCAAAATGTAGCTTTCCAAATTGAGCGTGGCCTGTCTTATTAGCGTAGGTCCAAACCGTGTTCCAGGTTTATAAGAGGTCGTTCCATCAAAAGGTATGCCAAGAAGTACAAAATCAGCTTTATCAATCTCGCTCATTGGAAACTCAAGTTTTAGCGTCTCATAGGTATAGAGGAGTTCCATCACCCTTCACCCTGAGAAGGTTTAGAATAGAGGTTAAAAAGCTTTGCAAGATTGAAAGTTAAAGAGAAACAGCAATCTGCTCGTTAGGTCCTAAGGAGAGTTCCTTGCCAGCTATATTAAGCTTAATAGCCTCCTTCCCCCCAGCACTCCTTACAGCAACTTCTTTTGGAGTAATTTTAATCTCAAGCCATGTCC
>CAYNRW010000024.1:0-10633 GCA_964399725.1 uncultured Thermococci archaeon
TCAGTAAATGGAAATACGCTTAACGCCCTCAAGCTTTGATAGCTCATTTATCAGCTCCCCAGGAATCGGCTTCTCAGTGATTATGGTTAAAGTTGCCTCAGGATAGAGCTCTGGATCCTCTGCAACGACCTGTACAATGTTTATTCCTCTGTCTGCAATCTTTGATGCTATCTTTGCTAGGATTCCTATAGCCCTCGGCTCGGGCTCTATTTCTATAACTCCATAACCGACATGCCTTCCGACGAACTTCATGTGTACTGTGGGCTCAAGGTTTGTGTATACCTCTCTAAGCTCCGGGATTTTTAGTATCATGGCAACAGTCTCTTTGACGACCCTTCTATCTACATCAAGCGCTTTGGCTATTTTTGTATATGGAACCTCTATATTGCCACATTTGATTTTCATATCATCTGAAACCTTGAGGCCATGTTTCAACAATAGTTTTGCTATTTGCTTTCTGACTGGATACTCATCAAAGTAGTGCTCAAGTTTGCCCCACATTTCCCTCACCTCTGTTCATAATAGTTCATCATTAGACCATTTGTTGCAAAAGTATTAAAATGTTTCCATGCAGAACTGTGTCCAATTATATTTTATAAGCTTTGCTAAAATTTTAAAAGACCCCACCATTAAAGGAGAACACGATGAGAATAAAGCTCCCAAATTCCTATTTCGAAGAAATTGACAATAGCATAAGACTAATTTGGAGAGACACTCTTTATGCTGATTTTGAGAAATCCTTTCTTGAAAAGGCCATTAAGAGGAAATTCAAAATCAAACCCGAAATTAGTGTTGAAGATGGATACCTCACAGTAAACACAGAAAACGAAGAGATTGAGAAATTTGTTGCCTTTTTAATTCAGAACCATCTCGGAGAATTCTTGAAAAGCAAGTACACAAGAAGAAAAGTGCTATACATTCACGAAGGAATGGGAGTTCCCCTTTTAGGATACAACGGATTTGGGCTAATAGATAGGGGAACAAATTTAATTCAAGTTAGGGGATCAACTGGATGTAACCTCTCATGCATCTTCTGCTCCGTTGATGAAGGACCATATTCAAGAACTCGAGTTCTCGATTACGTTGTTGATGTTGACTATCTGCTAAAATGGTTTGATGAGGTTGCCAGATTTAAAGGCAAAGGGCTTGAGGCACATTTGGATGGACAAGGAGAACCCTTGCTGTATCCATTTATCGTGGAGCTAGTGCAGGGACTTAAGGAAAACCCAAACGTCAGCGTAATTTCAATGCAGAGTAATGGAGTATTGCTAAATGATAAGCTCATTGAGGAATTAGCAGAGGCGGGACTGGATAGGGTAAACCTCTCAATCCATTCCCTTGATCCCGAAAAAGCAAAAATGTTAATGGGAACAAAGGATTACAACCTTAATCATGTTCTGGAAATGGCAGAGGCGCTTGTAAATGCCGGAATTGACGTGCTTTTAGCCCCAGTGATAATCTTTGGGATAAACGACAATGAGGCAGAGACATTTATAGAATTTGCACGGAAAATCGGTGCTGGAAAAAGATGGCCCGCTTTGGGTTTCCAGAATTATGTTCCCTACAAGTTCGGAAGACGTCCTGCGGTAAAGTTTCTATCGTTTAAAGAATTTTACGCATGGCTGAGAACTCTTGAAGAAAAAACTGGGATGAGACCTCTTATTCTAAGGCCAGAACACTTTGGAATGCACAGAAGGAAATTTATCCCTCTGCAGTTCCATATCGGAGAAGTTGTTAAAGTAAAGATTATTCTTTCAGGGAGAATTAAGGGAGAAATGCTTGGAACCGCAAGAAATAGATTAGTAGAGGTTATAAACACGAATGCAAAAGTTGGTGATAAGATTAGGGTCAAGATTGTGAGAACAAGGCACGGAATTTACATTGGAACTCCGGTATAGAGAAACTTTCAAAAGAAAAATGTAATACTTAAATGCAGTACTTTGGAACTCTTCTTTTGCTAATGCTCATAACAGCATCAGGATGCCTTCAAAGACACAACTATTCCTCTTCCTCCGGGCAAATGGAGACAAATATGACCAGAAGAAGAGAAGGTATTTGAAAAAGAGTTAACAATTTCGGGACTGGAAGTCTTGGTGCTTGTGAAGAGCTGAATCTTCTTTTGTTTTTTAACGGTTCAAATGAATCTTGAGCTTTTCACCCTCAGCTCTCCCTTCTCATAAAGGTCTAAAAGAATCTCAGCAATTCTCTCTCCTGCCCTTCCATCCCCAAAGGGGTTTTCAGCATTTGCCATCTTGCTGTAGAATTCTTCATCGTTCAAGAGCCTGTCAACGTAGTGAAGAACTCTGTTTTTCTCAAGACCAACTAAGATATTTCCTCCTGCTTTTATTGTTTCTGGCCTTTCCGTGTTATAGCGTAGCGTTAAGCATGGAACGTTAAGGATTATGCTTTCCTCTTGGATCCCACCTGAATCAGTTAAAACAATTTTAGCGTTCTTCTGCAGTTTCAAAAAGTCAAGATAGCCAAGAGGTTTTGTAAGAATCACATGTTCTTTTGCTTTTAGCTTTTCCCATAGATTTAAGGCTTTTAACCTTTTTTCCGTTCTTGGGTGGACGGGATATACCACGGTTATCGGCAGGGAGTCAATTATTTTCACGAGTTTTTTAAGGTTCTCTTCACTATCAGTGTTTTCAGCTCTATGAGCTGTTAAAAGAGCATATTCCTTCGGCTTTAACCTCAAACTTTCCAAGATCTTGCTTTTCTTTTCGGCTATCTCTGAATTCTGGAGAACGGAATCGACTATTGTATTTCCCACGACATAAACCCCTTCAACGATTCCCTCTCTCTCGAGATTTTTCTTTGCTTCCTCTGTGGGTGCAAAAAGAACTTCACTTGCGTGATCAGCTAAGATTCTGTTTATTTCTTCCGGCATTGTTCTATCAAAGCTCCTTAAACCAGCCTCCACGTGTGCAACGGGAATTTTAAGCTTAACACTTGCCAAAGCACCAGCCAAGACGGTATTCGTATCCCCCTGAACTAAAGTAACATCTGGCTTCTCCTTCATGAGAACCTCTTCTATCTTCATCATTGCCATTCCCGTTTGATAGGCTTGAGTTCCAGAGCCTACTTCAAGATGATAGTCGATCTTATGGAGTTCCAGCTCTTCCAAAAAAATTTTGCTCATTTCGTAATCATAATGCTGTCCTGTGTGGATTATTAGGGGCTCAATGCCTTTTCTTTCGAATGCCCTTATTACGGGTGCCAGTTTTATTATCTCTGGCCTTGTACCGAAGACAAACGCTGGTCTCAATACTCGCCCCTCCCAATTCCCTTAAATATAAACCCCTTTGGAGGATTCTCCACAACATGTCTCCCGTCTATAAGTATTTTGTTTCTCATAAGCCTCCCAAGTGCTTGCCAGTCCAGAGTTTTAAATTCTGAATGGTCAGTTGCTATCACAACGGCATCTGCTCCTTTTAGGGCATCTTCAATGCTCTCATGTGTTCCCTTTACATAAGGGTCATAAGTTCTCACTTCCGTAACAACTTCTCTTATATCCTCGATAAACGTAAGAGAGGGTGAGTTTCTTGTATCGTCCGAATTGCCCTTATAAGACAGTCCTAAAACTACCACAATTGCTTCTTCCGCTGGAAGGTTGATTGCCTTCAGGGCATCCATAAGAAGATCCTTTGCAAAGAGTGGCATGTCCTCGTTGATTTCTCTCGCTTTCTTTATCAATCCAAAATCTTCCTTTGCAGAACTGAGAAGCAAATAGGGATCTTTCGGCAAACAATGGCCACCGACACCAATCCCCGGAATGTGGATTTTAACTCTTGGATGGGTATTGGCGAGCTCTATAGCCTCAAAAACATTAACCCCATACTGATGAGCTAAAAATGCAAACTCGTTAGCCAAAGCAATGTTCACATCTCTGAAGGTGTTTTCCATCAGCTTTACCATTTCGCTTGTAGTAGAGTTTGTCCTGAAAATCTGGCCTTTTACAAAAGTTCTGTATAACAGTTCAGCTAGTTCGGAACTTTCTTCATTTATTCCCCCGATTATTCTTGAATTATAAACGAGCTCCTTGAATATTCTGCCCGGCATGACCCTTTCGGGAGCATGGACCATATAGAAGTCTTTTCCAGCTTTAAAACCCGTTACGTCCTCTATAAGCTTTGCCATCTTTAGGGTCGTCATAGGAGGAACTGTACTCTCTATGATCACGAGAGAACCTCTCTTAATGGATTCGGCGGTTGTTCTAACGGCATTTTCAAGATAGCTCAAGTCCGGAGTTTTATCCTCTTTCAGGGGAGTCTGGACACATATTATATAGACATCCTTACCTGCTATCTCCTTTTTATCCGAGGTGGCTTTCAAATTTCCGTTTTCAATTGCCCTCCTTAGCATCTCCTCTATCTCGGGCTCAATTATATGAGAATTCCCAGAGTTTACCTTTTTTACAACATCTTCCCTTATTTCATATCCTACCACTTTAAATCCAGCATTGGCAAACATAATTGCCGTGGGAAGGCCGATATAACCTAAACCTATAACAGCAATCCCAGCACTTCTGTCAATTATTTTCTTTCTCATGTATTCTCACCAAGAAGAGAGATTGAGCATCAAAATTTAAGGTTTTTCCACGAAACAATTTCAAGTGGTAATCTCAAAGATTTCTCAAAAAAACTTTGGGAAATCTGCCCAAAACACAATTTTTCAGAGGTCCCTACCTAATCGCCTCAATTCCATACCTTATTTCAAGGAGAGAAAGCGTAATAAACGGTTAACAAAATAAAGAATCCTCACATAACTTGGGAAATAAAGACCAGAAAAACCATTTTACGGAAACCCTTTTAATGGACAAAGCTGTTCATAATAATGGGTGAAATCCGTGAAGATATGGATAGATATTGTCAATGCACCTCACGCTCACTTCTTCAAAGGTATAATCAGGGAGCTCGAAAAGAAAGGACATGAAGTTTTGATAACTACAAGAGAGTTTGACGGCCTAACTGGAATTCTGGACATGTTGGGAATAGATTATTATACTGTAGGCAAGCACGGTGGATCAACCCTTGAGGGAAAGCTCATAGCAAGTACCGAAAGGCAATACAAACTTGCCAAGCTCATAATCGAGGAAAAACCGGATTTAGCCCTCTATAAAAACTCTCCCGAAGCTCCAAGGGTAGCTTTTGGATTGGGAATCCCCACAATCGGATTTGCTGATAACGACACTGCTATAGCGGTCAACAAGCTCATGTTACCCTTCACAAGGAGATTGATCTACCCAAAGGCCATAGATGCATATGAACTTATAAAATGCGGAGCAGATGCAAATTCCCTCAAGCCAATAAACGGCATACCTGAATTAGCCCACATCTACGGCTTCATCCCCAGCAAAAAGCCCCTAAAAGAACTCGGCCTCTCTCCGCACAGCTACATTGTAATGAGAACCGAGCCTATAAAGGCCAACTACTTCAACGGCGATGCCGAGAAGAGTGTTCTTGAAAACATAATTCCCCTACTCCCGGAAATTCCCATAGTTCTATTCCCAAGAACGGAAAGTCAAAAGAAGCGCTTTGAGCACTTTGAAAACGTCATAATCCCAGAGCACATTACTGACAGCTTGTCCCTTCTCTACTATGCAAAGCTAATGATCGGCGCAGGGGGGACGATGAACAGAGAGGCCCTAGCCTTAGGAACTCCAACCATTTCAACTTATCCAGGCAAGCTTTTGGCGATCACGAAATGGCTTATAAGCCTTGGCATTAAGTTCCACTCTACAGACCCAATAAAAGTGTCAGAAAAAGCTTGGGAGCTTATGAGAAAGAACGGAGCCTTTAGGAAGCATATAAGGGGCATAATTGCATCCATGGAAAACCCAATAGATGCCTTTTTACAGGAAATCGAAATTTATGAGGAATACGGCACCTTCCCTGCTCCGGAAATTGCTGCGGAGGAGCTGGTGAACAAAAGATGAAAGCCAGGATTATCGCGGTTATTTTACTTTTGCTCTTCTGCTCTTTTCCGGCCAAAGCTTTTGAGTACTACGTCCATGGAGTTGGAAAGGTAATCGACGATCCCATCTCACAATCTATTTCTCTGAACATCCAAGAAATGCCCGTAACTTACGTTGTAGGACCTGATTCGAAGGGATACCTCTACGGCGTTGAGTACAAAAAGCTGAGACACGAGAGGAGAAAAATCCTGAGAAGCAAGGATGGAATAACGTGGGATCCTATATACGAGCATAAGGTGGAGATTAAGTCTCTCTATCTCTGGAAGGATGTTCTCTTCTTTTCAGATGCCAACGGGAGTATATTCATGAAGAACGGAAGCAAATTCGAAGAAGTCTTAAGACTGGAAAAGGGCAAGTATGCAATATGGTGGTCGTGGGCGGGAAATAATGAATTTCTGCTTATCGGAGAATATGGAGCTAAATCCAACAGTGCAAGGGTTTACAGGACTTTTGATGGGCGGCATTTCGAGGTTTTCTTCGATATAGGTGAGCACTACAAAGTCAAGGACAATGGATGCCACATCCATCTAGTAAGCGTGGATCCCTATGATGACACGGTTTACATAGGCGTTGGAGACAATCCGCCTTATAGAGGCTTGTACATATACAAAAACGGGAAATGGATTTTTAGAAACACTAATAACCACATACTAAACAGCATAATGAACAGCGGCCCTCTGGCAGCAACTTATGACAAAAAAAGAGTTCTTTTCTACAGCGACAACTTTCCCCAGATAGTAGAATACAATAAAGAAAAAGACGAGCTCAAGCCTCTTGCAGCGTGGTTTGGGGAGTATTATAGAGCGGAGATGAAATTCTACGACGCGGTGAAGGATCCAAAAACCGGTATCTACTATGCCGTAAGCGTGGATTACAACAAAAAGGGAGTTCATTATCTCTGGATCTCTCTCGACGGTGTAACATGGAGAAAAATTAGCGGGGGAGCAGTAAACGGCACGCACGTCTTATATCCTCTCCATATGGCAAAGGGCTACCTTTATATGAACAATCTGCGAATGAAGCTCTTTACTCGCGAAGAAGCTTTAAAATTGATATATGGGGAGAATAAACCACCAATATCGATAACGCTTGTTGAGGATCGCCCTATAGTGATTCCCATACAAACGGAAAAGCCGCTTGAAATTGTAGTAAAGGGGAAGAAACTCAGAAATTATCTCTCCCCCAAACTAACCTGGATTTCAGTAAACGGAACCTTGGAAAAACGGGATGAGTTCTTAGTCTTTGCCACATCAAGCTCCTCTGCAATGCTCAAGCTCCAAGTTTCCCTAGAAAAGGGCTGGTATACGTTAGGCATGTGCATGAAAAGCTCCCGCCCGTGGGATGAAATTAACCCCGTCCGTGTAACAATTCACACAAAGGGAAAAAGTTACGGAGGTCTAGCTCAAGTTAGCACTGAATGGAGACCGTTTTACTATGTTTTCAACATGCCGGAGAAAGGAATCGCGGAAATTAGAATAGCTTTTAACGGCAGTGCAGTTTATGAGATTGGATGTCTCTTTTTATCGAACGATCTAAGCACGTCAAGACCAAACGGCAAATTTCTGGAGGGAGAAGACTATTCAAAGAACGTGACATTGAGCATAGATGGAAAGATTTACCACATAGGCGACCTCAAACCAGGCGAAAAGAAGGTCATTCATCTAGAAAATCTTCAAACTCTGGAGCTTCTCTCGGGAGGGGCTGTCGATTTGCTGATAACAGAAGGTTCAAAGGAAGGAAAAGAAAACTCCAACAGGGTGCTCTTATCTCTCCCCACAGTTGTTGCATTTTTTGCTTTTGTTCATTTAATTAAATACCTGAAGCAACGGCTGGAGTGATGTAAGCCTCGACAAAGGCCGCCACTAAGAGCATTACCAGTGATAAGGCAAGCATTTTCATGGACTTCCTGAATCCGTTCAAAAATCGCTCTCTCAAGCTTCCCTCTTCGTTGATTATCTCAAGATACCACTCTACCCCACCGACACCTGCAACTGCGAAAGCCGGTATCTCTATCACTCCATGAGGGATAATAGCCAGAAGAATTTTTGCCAAGCTTTCTCCCTGTGCATTGAAGTATTGGATCACTGTACCCACTATAAAGCCATTAAAGAACAGTATCCCCGCAGGAACTATGCCAAAAAGCACGCCACCGAGAGCGCATATCACTGCAACTCTCGAGTTGTTAAGGAATATAAAGGTAAAAAGGCTAAATTTGTCGGTGTTTTCTCCCACAACTCCTCCAAAAAACTGCCTAAGGTTTGAGAATAAGCTCTCTGCAAAGCCCGGACTTAACACGGAAAACAGTATGCCAAAGAGAACTCCGATAAGAAATGTTCCAAGAAAGGCGTAAAAAACTTTACTCCTCATTTTCACCACGCAGAGCGTTTTTAAGGGCGACCTTAAAGTCCTCAACGGTTATGTAGGGCATCTCAATATCCAACCTTACTGCAAAGAAGTCCTCCATCGCCTTCTCAAGTTCCTCAAGCCTTTTTCCCTTTAAGGCATTCTCAAGTTCGCCGATTACCTCTTCTGGATAGATAAAGAAGTCGCCGGTGATCTTTACACCCTTTGCAATGCCTTTTTCTTCCTCAATCTCAAACCTTATAAGGCCTTTTTTGGCTTTGTGCTCACCTATCCTTTTCATGCCCACCACAGACAAATTTAAAGCGGGTAGTTTTTAAAGGTTTATGAAAAATGAGAAGCAGGTGGTAAGTGTGGCTTACGATGATGTCAAGAGAGAGGTTAAGGAGATAGTAAAAAAGGTCATTTCAGAAATGCTTGAAAGAGAGGGCAAAAGCTGGGAGGGAGAAATTTTATTTGACGAAACACCCAGCATGGAGCTTGGTGATTTTGCCACTACCGTGGCTTTTCAGCTCGCAAAGGTGTTTAGAAAAGCCCCAAGAATGATAGCCCAAGAAATTGCTTCAAATCTGGAAGGAAAGCTTCCCGAGTACATTTCAAAGGTTGAGGTTGCCGGGGCGGGATATATAAACTTCTTCCTGGACTATGAAAAATTTGGAAGGATCATCGCAGAGGAGATCCTCAAAAAAGGTGACCGATTCGGGGAGAGCAACATAGGGGAGGGAAAAAAGGTTATAGTGGAGCACACCTCTGTAAACCCCACCAAACCACTCCACATGGGGCACGCGAGGAACTCCATTCTTGGAGATACTATTGCCAGGATTATGAGAAAGCTAGGTTACAAGGTTGAAGTGCAGAACTATATAGACGATCTTGGAGTCCAGTTTGCGCAGGTTCTATGGGGTTACCTGAACCTAAGGGAGGAATTTGAGAAAATCGTCGAAGAGCTCAAAGAGAAAGGACTTTCCAAAGGTGATATAATCGATCACGCTTTAGGTTTGCTATACGTTGAGGTTCACAAGAGGATGGAGGAAAACCCAGAGGTGGAGAAGCAGATAAGAGACCTTATGAAGAAACTAGAGGAAGGGGACAATGAAATAGCCGAAGAGGGCAGAAAATTAGCGGAAAAGGTCGTTAGAGCTCAAATGGAAACCACCTACAGGATGAGCATCCTCTACGATTTGCTCAGTTGGGAAAGTGACATAGTGAGGAGCGGAATATTCGAAGAGGCCTACGCAATGATAGAGAACAACGAACATTTTGAATGGGCAAAAGAGGGCAAATACAAGGGAGCATTCATCATGAAGCTTGGAGATCTCTTTCCAGACATGGAAAATCCAGATATGGTGCTCATAAGGAGCGATGGAACAGCAACTTACACGGGAAAGGATATAGCCTATCACCTGTGGAAATTTGGTAAAGTTAGAGCAGATATGCGCTATAAGCTCTGGGACAAAAGAAATGAGCATAAAACATGGACCACAGCAAAGAACGGCGAGGAAATGCCCGGCAGATTTGCAAATGCCGATATAGTGATAAACGTCATTGGTTCCGAGCAGAGGTATGAGCAGAAGACAGTTGCATATGCCCTAAAGCTTCTCGGCTATGAAGAAGCATACAAAAACTTTTATCACCTAGCCTATGAACACGTTGTAAGACCTGAAGGAAAGTTCAGCGGAAGAAAAGGGACTTGGATAGGCTTTACCGTAGATGAAGTGCTTGATGAAGCTGTAAAAAGAGCTAAAGAACTTGTAGAAGAGAAAAACCCGAGCTTGAGTGAAGAGGAAAAGGAGAGAATAGCGGAAATAGTTGGAACAGGTGCAGTGAGGTACAACATGATAAAATACTCACCGGAAAAGATAATAACCTTTAGATGGGATGATGTGCTGAACTTTGAAGGCGAGAGCGCCCCGTATATTCAGTACGCCCATGCGAGATGTTGCTCTATCCTTAAGAAGGCCAAAGAGGAAGGGATAAAGGCTGAAGTGGAGGAGCTGTTGGACAAAGCGGACTTCTCAAATCTTGACCTAAAAGAAAAGGAGCTCATAAAAATCCTCTCCAAATTCCCGGAAGTCATAAAAACAGCCGGAAGAGACGTAAAGCCCAATCTAATAGCAAATTATGCAAACGAAGTGGCTATGATCTTCAACAGATTCTACATGGCACTACCGGTTTTGAAAGCAAAGGAAGGAATAAGGGAGATGAGGCTTCTCCTTGTCTTATCCACAAAACAGGTTCTCAAGAACGCCCTTGAGCTTATGGGAATCGAAGCTCCAGAGGTTATGTGAGCTTTTT
>CAYNRW010000024.1:10733-14904 GCA_964399725.1 uncultured Thermococci archaeon
TTTTTCCACAAACCTAAAATATCTTGAGCCGTATTTATTTTTGGTGATTCAATGAGAGGAGTAATAGTCCCCCTCGTAACCCCTTTTAACGAAGACTACTCCATAGATCTTCAGGCATTGGAAGAACACGTAAACTATCTTCAAAAAGCCGGAGTCCATGGAATTTTTATCAACGCAACAACCGGGGAATTCACGAGCCTCAGCTTTGAGGAAAGAAAGTTTCTCGCAGAAAAAGGAAGAGAACTCGTAACCTCAACATTTTATCTGGTGGGAACGGCTTCAACAAACACCTTTGAAGTAGTTGAGCTTACCAAGCACGCTCAAGATATTGGAGCGGACTACGTCGTCATAGCTCCCCCGTATTATTGTTCACTCAGCGATGAGGCACTCTTTAACCATTATTCATTAGTTGCTGAAAAAACGGACATCCCAATAATCCTTTACAACATTCCAAGCTGTGCTAACCCCTTAAGCGTTCCGCTCATCAAAAGGCTCGCCATGGAGTATTCGAACATAGCGGGTGTAAAAGAAACCATAGACAGCATAAACCACGTGAGAGATGTTATATTTGAGGTCAAAGGGGAAAGAAAAGATTTCAAAGTTTTCACGGGCTTAGATCAGCACTTCCTCAACACACTTATTCTTGGCGGAGACGGAGGAATAATGGCATGTGCAAACTTTGCTCCAGAGCTCCACCTTGCCCTATACAGGGCTTTTGAGGAAAAGAACTTTGAAAAGGTTCTTGAATACGCTAAAAAGCTCGCAAAGCTCTCAAAGGTTTACAGCATTGCATCCTCCTTCGGGTCTGCAATAAAGACAGCAATGAGCATAAGAGGCTTTTCCATAAAACCCATTCTGAGGCCACCCTATACGATGGACGGAGAAGAGGTGAGGGGGAGGATAAAGGAATTGCTAGCCTCACTGGATCTTGTACCTTAGAATCGCCCCAAGCCCCCCAAATGCCCTATAGAACTGCTGACCTTCCTCGGTGTCGAGGGAAATCACCTCTACATCGGCACCACTTTCTTCCGCCATTTTTATTAACTCCTCAGCGACATCCCACTTTTCAAAGCTTATGTTTTGACTTCCACATTTGGGGCACGTTTTGAGGTTTTTCTTATAAATCTCATATTCGCTCTCGGTCATTGTCTTGAGCTCTTCCCAGCCGCAGTGATTGCACTTCGCCCTAACGCGAACCCTATCATAGCCCTCGCTTATCAAGAGCACATCAACGGCCCCAAGCTCCAAAGCTTTTCTTACCTCCTTTTCCCCATAGGTTATAAGGCCGGTATCCTTAACCAAGTGTCTGAAGAACTCCTGAACGAGTTTTCTCTCCTTAACTGCCTCATGCTCCTTTAATATGTCACTTGCCTTTTCAACGAGCTCCCTTAGGCCATATTCGCCATGATAGCTTATATCGACAACTCCTATGATCTTTTTCCTAAGCTCATGGTGGAGGTAATCGTCTTCAACGAATTCCTCCTTTGTAGGCCCTGGACCGCCGATGATAATCCCTTTAAGCTCACCCTTTTCAAGCAGTGGAAGGAAAACTTTCGTCGCATGTTCTCCGATCCTCTTCATGAACTCATGGGTCTCTTGCTCTCTAATTCTTTCGTATCTCCTCGCCGACTGACCACCAGCTCTCGTCTTTCCTGGAACGTTGGAGGTAAGCTCTTCAATGACCTCTATCTTTTTGCCCCTCAGAAGACCTATTGTCGCTTCGTTCTTTTCAACGGTTATTAAGCCGTAAGCGTCTTTGACTCGAAGCATTTCCTCAAGAGGCTCGGTTACGAAAGTTTGATCACATCGATAGAGCCTGACGTTCAGTGGTTCTGGTGGAATGATAGCAAATACCCTAATATCAGAGACCCCTTCCTGTTCACTCACATTGCCAACGAAAAGAGCTAATCCAGTTTCAGGAGTTTGTTTGTAAAGTTTAAGATGCTGCATAGCTCTTTCTAACGCCCCGAGAACGTTTTTTCGAGTTGTTTTTGATTTAATATTTTGTGCTGTTCCATACTCCTCTCTAAGCTGCTGCATGACCTTATTTATATCGTATCCCGCTGGGATGTAGAGGGAGACAAGCTCGGTACCTCGACCTCGAATCTTTTTAAGCTCTTCGACCTTCTTTTTAAGCTCGTACATCTCTGCTGATTTGTGAGACATGAACATCACCTCTAACAACTTATTTTCTCTCCCCCAGCATTTTTAAAAATTCGACTTTATAAAGATTTGGAAAAGGCTAAAGGAAGGACAGAAAAGCCAAAAGAAAAACGCCCAAAATTCCGCCCACGGCTATTATAAGGAAGTTTATGAGGTTGAGCTCTATATGGGTGACTCCGAGATAATTTAGAACTCCCACGAGTATTAGTCCCACTACAGCATTCATCGCCATCCATTTGAGAACAGCAAAGGTCAGCTTAACCACTATCACCGCGGCAATTATTAGGAGTATTATGAATATAAGCACATTAATCATTCGCATCACCTCCAAGTTCTTTTATAATCCTCTCGGCTATCTCTCCAAGAGGCACCCATTTAATGCCCTCCAGAGGCAAAATTACGGTATCACTGACGTTTTTTAATTCCGCTATTAATGGAAGGGCTTCCTTCACTTTAAGCCTCCCGAGCATTAGAATTGCAAAGGCCTTTCTGTTCTTATCTCCCGCCTGAAGAATCTCAAGTAGCAGGGAGGTTATTTCATTCTTGAACTTCTCCCCAACCCATGGAAAGTACCTCAACATGAACTCAAAAGTCTGCATGGCATTTTCTTTAACATAGGGATTGGGATCGTTTATAAGTGAAAGCACCGTTAGAGGAAGTCCTTCTTCGACGTATGGCATCACAAGGTCTTTATGCCTGACCGTTAGCTCTCCAATAAGCAGAAGGGCATCTCCCTTTATCCCCGGATTTTCCTCATTGAGGAGCTCCACTATGGTATCTACGTATTTTGGATCTTTCGTTGCAGAGTGGAGAACCCCCTCAAGATCTCCCTCCGAAAGCATCTTGATGACTTTATTCTTTTTTGAGCCAAAGGAGAATAATCCCATAATCCATCACTAAGTTAATTTTCTACTTCAAACCTTAAATGAGTTTTGGCTAAGTTTTAAAAATCTCCTGAGAATTTAAAGCTGGGCAATGAGGAAAGCGAATTGCGCTGAATGATGATGAGAGCCTAACCCGAGCCTTCGTAGAGGTGAGAACATGCGCATCAAAGAGTTTCAAGAGCTGATTAGGGAGCTTTACTTCCACAGAGATGAGAAAAGAGGCTTAGAGAAGACTTTTCTCTGGTTCAGCGAAGAGATAGGCGAGCTAGCGGAGGCTTTGAGGAAAGGTGATAAGGAAGCAATGGAAGAGGAGTTTGCGGATGTTTTGGCATGGCTCGTCAGCCTGGCCAACATAGCAGGAATCGACGTGGAAGAGGCCGCTAAAAAGAAATACCCCGGCGTCTGTCCCTACTGCGGAAAGAATCCTTGCGAGTGTGAGAAAGAATAGCTTAGATTTTGGGTTATAACCTCCTTGTCTATTAAGGGGAGAAAAATTTATTAGTACAATATAAGAAAAAATAATTATTGATCTGTGCTAGTATTGGGAGTCAGAAATCTCCTGAAGTACTCAATTTGGAGCAAAATAGGCACATAAAGGTGTTTCACATGAAACTTAAATTTAATCAGAGCTTTCTTTATATCACTTTCAGTATCCTCCTAGTTTTTGTGGTCATTTCCCAGTTTAAGTCCATCCCCGGTCCCCCCTATGGTGGGGACTTATACTTTCACAATGGCATTGCTGAAGCCATATTTCATGGTACATTCCCATTTAAAGATCCAATCAATTATGAGGGTTATGCTTTCTATCCTTGGCTGTACCATCTTATAGTGTCTCTCTTAGGTTGGGTTTTTGGTGATGTAATGCGTGTAACAGTGTATGTAATGCCTCTTGTTATCCTCATCTTATCTATGATGGTTCTATACCACCTTCTTAGTGAAATGTCTTCAAAGATTATTACTCCTCTGGCTTTTTTGTTGCCGTTAGCTTTTAGTTTCCCCGATCCCCATCCACACACATTCCTCTTCCTTGTGTGCCTCCCATTGTTTTATTACTCTCTCGTTCGTTACTTAAAAAATCCATCTGTTAGAAATGGAGCTCTATTAGGTCTATCTTGGGCAATCTC
>CAYNRW010000025.1:0-14288 GCA_964399725.1 uncultured Thermococci archaeon
GGCTTCGGCCCCCGCATATCGACGGTTTCGGGTTCCAGGGGACGCCGAACCCCCCGGCCTAGTCCGCCGCCACTTAATAGTATCCATAAAGACTTATAAAGGTTTGGTATTCAAAAATTTTATTAGGGAGAAGCTCATATATTTACAAGGGCTTGAAAGTGACACCATCTGGGGCTGTTTATTACATTCTGTTAGGAATGCTCTTGGGAATGACGGGACAGATGATAAGGGTAATTATTGGTATTAAGAAAGTGCAAGAAAAAGCTGTTTCAGAGGGTAGGGAATTCAAAGAAGCTTTTGATATGAAAAGGCTTGTTATAAGCATATTGATTGGAGCAACAGCTGGTGTTTTAGGGGTTGTCAGCCTTTATTGGGGTAAGCAGGAGATAACCAAAGAAATAGCCTTAGGGTTGATTGCAATTGGTTACTCCGGAACCGACTTCATCGAAGGACTATTCAGGACAAAAATTCAATCAATGCGATCTACTCCTTCTTAGATTCCCCCGTCATCACGGCAGAGGCTATCATGTGAGCCAATCTTAAAGGTTCGGGTATAAGAGAGTTCTTCTGGGTTAGTTTTATTATTTCCTCAACTTGCTGCGAAGGAATTCCATAAGACTGATAAAAAATCTTCCCTGGGATTAATTCCCTTATCTCTCCTGCTTTTTTGAGAAGACTTATTCTTTCATCAGCATCAACAAAATGTTTTCTCAATGCATTTTCCATTGCATTTAAATCAGGTTTTTTCCTTATCACTATTATCACCGGCAGTCCAGTTTCTTTGCTCAATCTTTCGACGTCAACAATGTTAAACCCCGCATACGTTATTCCTTTGAGCATTACAATCCGTAAGTCCTTAAATCGAGAGTTGTTTATCGCATCGATCATTTTCTCAGTTGAATCTTTGCCATCGATTTCAATCCACCTCGTGACAATCCCAACGATGTCTTGGGAACCTTTCATAACAACTCCGACTAAAACAGTCTTATCTCGCCTAAGTTTAGATTTAAAAGAAAATGTACCATCATCGAAGCCAATAACTCTTATTTGTGGCTTTACCTTCCTGATCATTTTGTTACCCCTAAAAGCCAATTCAAGTATTCCTTATTAACATGATCAACGTCTATTCTTATTATTGCCGGCACAGAATACGGGTGTAGCTCCCTTAGAGTATCCTTGAGCTCACTCCAGAGATCGACTTTTGTTTTTAGTAGTGCTCCAACCTCTTTATCTTCTTCAACTTTCCCTTCCCACCAGTAGAAAGCCTTATGCTCCCTTAGGTTTGCACAAGCGATTAATTTTCTCTCCAACAGCTCTTTTGTTATTCTTTCAGCACTCTCCCAGTCAGGAAATGTTGTGTATACAAGGATCATTTCTCCCATTTTACATCCCAAAAAAAGTTTGGGAAGATAAACTTAAATTTTATGGAGGTTACTTTTAATGGGGGAAGTGGATGGAGGTAGTAAGGGCACATCTGAAGATATACGGCCGGGTACAGGGAGTAGGATTTAGATGGAGTATGCAGAGAGAAGCGAGAAAACTTGGTGTCAACGGATGGGTAAGAAATCTGCCCGATGGAAGTGTAGAGGCCATAGTCGAGGGAGAAAGGGAGAGAGTTGAAGCATTAATCGGGTGGGCACATCAGGGCCCACCTTGGGCAAGGGTTACGAGAGTAGAAGTTAGGTGGGAACCACCAAAAGGAGAAAAGGGATTTAGGGTCGTGGGTTAACTTTTGTAGTCTAGCCCTTCAATAGCAACTTTTTTAGGGCAGTAATTAACTTCACAGTAGCTGCATACAACTTTTTCTTTGCTCTTCTCAGGGGTGTGGAGAACGAGCTTCCTAAATCCAGGAATGTCTTTTATCTTTATGAAAACTTCTACAGGCAGAGTTCCATCTATAACGATGTATGCTTTCGCATCTTCTTGTCTAAGGTTTCTGCTGAAGATTTCCATTATTGGAACACCATTCTCATAAAGATATCTAAGCAACTCCGAAAGGGCATGAGAGTACTCATCTTTCTCGAGCTCTATTTCAAGAACTTCCCATCCCATAATGGGTGCTACGTTTATGAGGCTTGGAAGCGGGTTAAGTCTCTCAAATATCATTCGCAGAGGGTAAGTGTTTTCAATATAATCTATGGTGTGATAGATTATCTTTCTATTCACACCAATTACACGGGAAAGCTCGCTTATTGGTACCTCAACATTTCTCAGATAAATCTTTCCATTTTTTACACTTAGCCCATTTTCAAAGAGGAACTCAGCTACCTTTCTCCTAGCTGGGAAGTTTTTAAAATAAGCATCCAATACAAGCATCATTTTTGACCACCTCTTATACAATGTTGTGTACAGATGAATATTTAAGCTTTTCTCCGTAGTTCAAAGAGACAATCTTTTAAAGCATGTAAAACCTTAATAGAACACGTAAGTGAAGTGAGGGTGATGCCTATTCTGATCGTGGGGATTGATATAATCAGCGAAGAACCAAAACGTTTTGCTGTGGTTAGCTGGCTCAATGGAAAGGTAGTTAAGCACGGTGAATTTACTTTTTATCGCCTCTTGAGATTTATAAGAGCAAAGAAACCCGACATTATTGCCATGGACAATATCCATGAGCTTGGTGAGTATCTTAGGAAGTTTATACGGGCAATTCCGCAGGAGACAAAGATAGTTCAGGTAACCGGCAGACCTGGAGAGCAAAAAGCCCTCTGGAGCTTAGCTAGGGAACACGGGATTAGAATAGGGAACAAGTTCAACCCCTACGAAGAAGCAAAAATATGTGCTCTTTTAGCCGCCAGAGGAGTGGGCTACGAGGTTCTTCCTTTTGAGGATGAGGTCATTATAAAGGTCTCAAGGGGAAGGAGCCAAGGGAAAGGTGGATGGAGTCAGGATAGATATAGAAGAAGAGTCCACAATCTGATACAGAATAAAGTCAGGGAAATTGAGGAGACTCTTAAAAAAGCTAACATTCCCTTTGACCTCGAAATTAAGGAAAAGGATCAGGGGTTAGAGAGAGGAGAGTTCAGGGTTTACACGTCTAGGGAGGAGCTTGCAGGGCTTATAAAACCTATGAAAGGGGGAGATGTTGAAATCAGAATCCGCCCGGTGGAGAGGAAGACCTTTGAGTTTGTTCCCCTAAAGAGTGAAAGTGCCATAAGGGAAAGAAAGAGCATTATTGTTGGGCTTGATCCCGGCATTACTGTTGGCATAGCGGCTTTAGATTTGAACGGTGAGATTCTGGCACTTTATAGTGAGAGGAACATGGCCGTTAGCGAGATTGTGAGGTTTATAAGTGAGGTAGGGCATCCCATAATAATAGCCACCGATGTAAATCCTGCTCCCGGCTTGGTGGAGAAAATTTCCCGGTCGTTTAAGGCAATGTTGTTTGTTCCAAGAGAGAGCTTAAAAGTCGAGGAGAAAAACGAGCTCTTAAAAAACTTGGGCATAAGCGTTGATGATGATCACCAGAGAGATGCATTAGCTGCCGCATATAAAGCGTATCTTCGCCTGAAACCAAAGCTTGATCATGTAGAGGCAAAGCTTAGGGAAATGGGAATTACAAAGAAGAGTGAAGAAATAAAAGCCCTTGTTGTTCAGGGATACAATCTTGGAGAGGCAATTTTGAAGATAAAAGAAAAAGAAAAGGCTAAGGAAGAGACAAAAACTGCCGAAGTTGTCGAGACTCCCGTTGACCTTACCCCATATATCGAAAAGATAAAGGAGCTCGAAAACACCATAAAAATGATGGAAAGAGAGAATCAAGAGCTGAAAGCTGTAATCGAAGAGCAAAGAAAAATCATAGAGAATCTAGAGAATAAACTAGCAACCTATGACGAAAAAATTAGGGAAAGAATTATCAGAGAGAAAGAATTGGAGATAAGGGAGAAAAGAATAGCCTACCTTGAAAAAGAGCTTAGAGAAGCGAGGTCAATAATAGAAAAGCTGAGCAAAGACCTGGTTCTGGCAAGAAGAATGCACTTGCTAGAGCTTAAAGGCACGGCGGTTCCTCTTAAAGTGCTTGAAAACCTAACATGGAAAGAGATTGAAGAGTTAGAACGTTCCACAGGCATCAAGAAAGAAGATGTGCTCTATGTTGTTAATCCAGCCGGAGCTGGAAGAAGCATAGCCGAACATCTAGCTGAGAGGAGAATAAAGGCACTTATAAGTGCAAAAACACTTCCAAATCTTGTGTACGAAACGCTAAGAGAGAATAAAATACCCGTTCTATATGAGGCTGAAATCGAAGTCAAGAGGGTTGATGACTTTGCAATAGTCGATAGAGAAGAGCTCGAAGGGGCAATAAGAGCTAAGCTAAAACACTGGGAAGAAGAGGAAAAAGAGAAGGAAGTTCAGGAATTCTTAAAACTTGTGGAAGAATACCGGCTGGAAAGAATCAAGGAACTTAAGAAAAGGGCTGAAGAAGGGCATTAGATCATTTTATTTATGGGTTGATGTTTCTCTGAATTTTAGAGAAAACCTTAAGCTTAGTAAAAGCAAAATCCTTTTGATGAAAGTTGAATGGCTTTACGAAAAACACAATAAAGGTATTAAGTGCCTTGTTTGTGAGAGGAGATGCTTGATAGAAGAGGGCAAAAAAGGACTATGCAAGAACTACGCCAATTTAAAAGGGAAGCTGGTGCACATAGGATATGGAAAGCTGAGTGCCGTTGAAAGCAGACCAATCGAAATAAAGCCCTTCTTTCATTATTATCCAAACAGCACCGCCCTAACCTTTTCTGGTTTTGGTTGCAACTTCTACTGTCCTTGGTGCCAAAATTATCATTTAAGCTTCTCCGATATTCCCAAGTGGATTAAAGAAATTTCCCCAGAGGAACTCGTAACTCTGGCCTTAAGGAATAAAGACCAAGGGCTCTGTGCAAGCTTTAACGAACCAACTACCCTCTACACCTACCTCCTAGACGTTTTTGAGCTTGGAAAGAAAAAAGGACTGTACTGCTGTCTGGTGACAAACGGCTATTTTACCATTAAAGCCTTAAGGAGCCTTATCGAGAGTGGAGCCTCCGGTTTCAGTATAGACATCAAAGGCTGTCTTGAAATGAAGGTTCTTGGGACTGTTGATCACAAAAAGGTCTTCAGAAACGCCAAGGAGGCCATAAATCTCGGAGCTCATGTTGAAATGGTTTACCTTGTAGTCCCAAATACCAACGATTTTGAAGAATGTTATCGCTGGATATTCAACATGCACTCAAAAATGCTTGGAGAGAACGTTCCTTTACACATAAACCGGTATTACCCTATGAACTATTGGAAAGAACCGCCTACACCGGTGGAGAAGCTGTTAAAGTTAAAAGAAATAGCCCAGGAAGAGTACAATCTGAATTATGTTTATGTTGGAAACATTGGCTCAATTAAACATGAAACAACATATTGCCCTAAATGTGGCAAAAGGCTGATAATACGTTCTGGATACAGAGTATTAGAATGGAACCTAAAAGGCAACAAATGTCCAAGATGTGGAGAAAAGATTCCAATTTATGGAGAATTCACTTAATTGTAATTCCCTTTTCCTTCGCCCTATTTTGCACTTGGTGTTTAAAGCTACAGGCCTTGCATATTTCCCCAGTCGTCGGCTGGCCACAGATTTTACACCTGTTGAGGTCTCTATGGGCATAAGCTTTTGCCAATAGGGGAAACATCTTATCATAGCTCCTTAATATCTGATATTTTGTTCCTGGGTGCTTTTCTTCCATCTCATTTATCCAATCTCTGATTTCTGCTCTAAACGCCTCCACTGCATAAGGACACTCGCTGAAGTCCACTTCAATGTTATTCAAAACAGCGTAAAGCACTATCTCCTTTTCCGGCACTTCTCTAAGGGGCTTTATCCTTGGTACAAGCCCTTCATGGATAACTTCATAGTAAGGGCCAGTTCTTCCTAGCCTGGCCACATCTCCACGCATTATGTTCATGAGAAACATCTGCACCTCATCGTCTAAATTGTGGCCAACGGCAAGCTTGTCAGCATTAACATCTTGAGCAGCATAGTTTAACAACCACCTTCTCCAAACTCCACAGTAGGAACATGCTCCGACTCTCTCTCCTTTCTCAAAGCTCCCCATTATGCTAACGGTCTCATCAAGGGTGAAGCCTATGTATTCCTTAAATGAATAAATCCGGTGTTCAATTCCAAGCCTCTTTGCATTCCTCTTTGCTATTTCAACACTCTCTGGCCTGTACCCCTCTATCCCTTCATCTATGGTTACTGCAACTATTTCAAAAGGAAACCTTTGACTGAGCTTGTGAAGGATATGGAGAAGAACAACACTATCTTTTCCACCGCTCACCCCTACTGCTATTCTATCCCCTCTCTTGATTAATCCATATTTTCTCACTGTTTGCTTTACTTTGCTCTCAACCATCTCATTGAAATGTTTGTGACAGTAGAACTTGCCCTCATATCTCGCATGATATACGGCATCTCTTTCGCACTTTGTGCATCTCATTCCTCCTCGCCTCACTGCAGGAAAAGACTTTTCTTTAAAAAACCTTTCCTTTGGATAAAAAAGTTTAAATAAAACCCTTACTATTATTTAGTAGCAATTTTGTTGGTGATCAATATGGAGCTAATAAATACTAAGATCCCACCGCTTGATGAGGCTCTCGGAGGGGGGTTAGTTGAGGATAGTATTCTCCTGATAACCTATGATACCTATTCCCAGGGATGGACTCTTGCTTTTGAAATTCTAAAAAGGAGGATAGAGGAAGGAGATTTTGGAGTGATAATTAACTCGGTGGTTCCCCTTTCGATGCTGAACATGGAGCTTAAGAGGATTGGCTTTGACCTCTTTGAGGAAGGAGAAAAAGGAAATCTCGGTATAATTGATATTTTCGCCTCGTTTTATGGGATAAAATATCGACAGCCTTATATCTACTACACCGACATGGATCAGGAAACATACTTCCCGAAGTTTGTGGCTCTTTATAGAAGGATGCTGAAGGAGAGAATAAAAGACAGAAGACCAATAGGAATCCAAGTAACTGCAGATGGATTTGCGTTCCTAATAGGGGAAGAAAGAGAGCTCAGAAACATCCAAAAGAATTTGGCAACAAAAGAAAACGCTCTGCTTCATGAAAAACGGAAGAGACCAATAAATATAACGCTCCTCAACAGGGACAGAGCTTCACAAAGGTATCTCTCATGGCTCTCTCTTTACAGCCAGTATCAGATTGAGTTTAGACCCCAAGAGGGAAAGGTGGAGGAGAAGATGTTTATAAGGAAATCACCCCTGCCAAACTTCAAACCAACCACGCGGATGTTTAAATTAGAAAACGGAAAGATAAGCATTATCTAGCAAGTTCCAATGCAAGCTTAGCAGCTTCTTTTGCATCTTTTGTAAAATGCACCTTTACAAGTTTTTTGTGATCGAAGTAGCCATCCTTCGCTAAAAGTTCAAGCCGATCACTGGGATAACCAGTATCTGTAACCACAATAAGAGGCTTTGAGTAGTCATATGCCATCAATGCTTCTACCATTGTACCGATTCCTCCTCCAAGAACCACAATAACATCTGCTGAATTAATCATAATTGCGCTTCTCTCGGCAAAGTCCATTCCAGTTTTTATCCTGATTTTATTGAACTTATTTCCCTCCTGCCTCTCTGGGAGGATCCCTACAACGATCCCTCCAAACTTTGCAAATTCCCTGCTTGCTATTTCCATAATGCCTCCTCTTCCCCCAGTAAGGAGAACAACCTCGTCTTTATACTTGACCAACTCTTTGATAAATTTCTTTGTCTTTTCAACGGCTTTTGCTAAAGGCTCACTATCGCTTGAGCCCGCTATGGCTATTTGAATCATTTCATCACCCCAGAAGGCTTCTTAAAGCTGGGAACAGATTCACAGCAAGCAGAAACAATCCTACTCCTACAAAGAGATACGTTATAGACTTGGCAACTTTTGAGGGGAGGAAGGCTTTCAAAATATCGTCAAGCATCTTTCCTCCATCTAACGGGATTAACGGAAAGAGGTTCATCAACCCTATGCCCAGATTCAGCACGTATATCCAGTAAAGCGAAAACGCAAGTGGAAGCACGATTCCATTAAAGCCCACCTTTGAGGTTATATGCTGTGCGGGATAAACTCCTAGATAACCCTTTTTGGGATTGTCTGGATGGGAAGCCAGAGGAATGTTGAAAACTACCCTTTTTCCTTTGCGTATTACCTCAATCTCTATTGTTTCTCCAGCTCGTGTTTTGTTCATTACGTTAAAGAATTCCTCTATTGTTGCTATCTGCTGACCGTTTATCCCCACTATGATGTCCCCTTCTTGGAGATAGCTTTTAGCAGGTCCCTCCGGAGCTAGTTTTGAAACTTCAACTCCAGCTGGTTGTATCATGGGGTTCAAAGCATAGCTTAAAAGCAGAATAGCCAGCAGAGCTGTTACAATATTTGCCATAGATCCTGCAGCATAAACTCTTAGACGGCTCAGTAGAGGAGCTTTTGTTAGTTCTTCTTCATCCGGCTCAACAAATGCCCCAGGGATTACAAAGAAAAGCACAAGGCCGACAGACTTTAAGGGCAAATCCTCAGCCCTAGCTACAAATCCATGGCTTAGTTCGTGAACAAACATGACCACAATAAGCCCTATCACTCCGTACCAAAGGGGAATCGTAACGCCAGGTATAACAAGCTGAACGCCCGGAGTGGCAGCTTTTGTGCGAATATTTTGCATGGCAAGATTAAAGAGAGTATAAAAAACATATGCCATCCCGAAGAAGCCAATTATTATGCCAACTGTGGAGTATCCTTTCCAGAATTTTTTATACTTCGTTCCAATCTTGTCTATGAAATCGACAAATCTTTTAGTTCTCCATATCGCAACGAAGGCATCAACTTGTAGCCCTTCTTCGCTTTCTTCGGCTTTCCTTCCAAATGCAAGATACAGAACTCCCCAGAAGCCAAGTATTAAAGCTATTGCTGCAGGCAGGTTCACCATTTTGCTCACCTAACTTCAGTCCTAAAAGGAGTTTAAAAAGATAGTGCATACTCTTAAAAATAAAAGCTCTCAAGAAAAATATGCGATGATGAGTGATGGGCGAACCGAAGGATGAGGATGGAAAGGTGATCGCTGAGCGTTATTTTTGAAAGTTCCATTTTTCATTTCCATATCTCTCTTCTATAAGCTTCTCTGCAAGTTCAAGCTCATAATCTGTAAGTTTTCCCTCCTTAAGGGGAAACTCCTCAAAGAACTTCCTCTTCAATAACTCATAAACTTCATCTCTGCCGAGCTCTATCCCTTCTCTTTCTAGTGTTGTTACCCTCTCCCATATGCTTGAAACGCCCTTATCTTGTAGCTTTTTCTGGGAAACCTTGAGTACTGAAGCGAGAACTTCAAGCCGAGTTGCATACATGAAAGTGCCATGCTGTAAGATAACTCCTTTTCTTCTCGTTTGAGCAGATCCGCTGATTTTCTTACCATTAGCCACAATATCGTTCAGCCCAGCAAATCCTCCCTTTATTCCTGCTTCGTTAAGCGCTTTGACGAGTGGGGCAGCTAAGAACCTATAACTCTTTTCTATATTCTTCAAGCTCTCGTGAAAATCCTCGCCTATGATTACGCTGTAGGTTATCTCCCCGTAATGATCGTGAAACACGCTTCCCCCGCCAGTAATTCTTCTCACTACGGGAATGTTAAGCTTTCTGCACTCTTCTAAGTTAACATCGTGCTCAATGCTCTGAAATCTGCCAATAGTGATGGAGCTCGGTTTAAAGACGTAAAGTCTCACGGTATCTTCGACTTTCTCTTCAATTCTTGCCCTCATTATTGCCTCATCTATTGCCATCTGCACTTCAGGTCTTGCAACTATTAGGGGAATAAATCTCATACCATCACCAAAAGAATGAAAGGAGCTAGGACTTAAAAAATATGTGTGCTTGAACAATATGGGAAAGGTTCGGTCAGGGGCCGATTAGCTCATCACCCCTCAGCAACCTACCTTCACATCATCCCAGTCCAAGCCTTTCTCTCACAATGAGAGGGGGATATCCAATTTTTGGAAAGATAAGCACTGCTTTTGCCTCAATAGCTTCCTGGGGGATGCATGGGAGGACATCTCCTTCGGCCAGGCCTATATAGTCTTTAAGATATGGGAACTCCTTCATGTCAAGGGGATAAAAATCATGTATCCAGTTGTTGTCTCCTTGAATGACGAAGCACCTTTTTCCATTGTATTCAATTATATTCCTAACCCTGTGAATTATTGGATATCTTGTATACGGCCTCCTGTAAACCACAACGTCCCCTACCTTTATCTCGCTCGGGGGAACTCCTTTGAGAAGAACCACATCTCCCCGATAAAACGTTGGTTCCATTGAACCGCTTATTACAATAACGAGTGGCGAATCAGTGTGAAGAGCAACCTTTAAACCATTATGTACTGCAAAAACAACTACAAGACTGATAACCAGGAATGCAATGTCCCCTTTCCATCCAGTTAATAGCTTCTCCTCCATTTCAACTCCTCCATGATCGTTCTAATTTTTGCTGGTATTGATCCTATGGCAGTGCAGGTTTCCAAACTTATTCTCTTCCCATCGGTGATATCTAAATGATAGTTAGCCAACTTAAAGATTTCTTTCGGTAATCCATGTCTTCCAAGCCCTACAATCAGCATAAAGCTCTCGCCTCTGAGTGCCCTTTCTGCAAGATGACGTGAAGAAATTTCCTTGTTCTCGTTGGGTTTTCGTGTAGTTGCCACAATATGCCCAAACTGAGGAGGAAATCCTCCTTTTGGAAACTCAAGAAGATGAAACTTATTGGCTCTTGCAAGCTCTAGGAGGTACTTCCCACCTTCTCCGATGGTTGTACTTTGGGATATCTCCTTGGCTACTTCCACAGGCTTCTTTTTTTCAAAGGGAAACCCTATAAGGGCAAGATGGAAATTAAAGGCATAGCAGATGGGAGCTGCCCTAGCGATGGCTCTTAGATGGGCCTCGTGAAGCTTCTTAGGATCGTATGAATTGTAGAGTGCTAAGGTAAGCATCTCACTCCCCTATATTAAGAAAGTGGGAACGTTTATTAAGTTGTTTCCCCAATATGTTTTTTGATAACAATGGTCGAGATTGATGACATTGTATTTTTGGTGAGGAATGGAAAATATGAAGAGGCGTTGGAGTTAGTTAACAATTTAAGCAGTAATTTGGATAAAGTATCAGCTCTTGGTATTATGGCCAAGGAGATTTATCCACAAGATATGGAGGTAGCTTATGGTTTTTTGGAAGATGCAGAATACTTTTCCGAGAAAATTAAAGACAGGGGAGAGAAAGCGAAGGCACTCGCAAATATTGCCTCCGCATATTACGAAATAGGGGACACAGAATACGCTCTAAAGATGTTTGAAGATGCGATAAAGGAAGCGGAAAAAATAAAGAAGCTCGAGGATCGGATATATCCTCTGGCAAGTGTTGCATACTATCTAGGCATTTCTGGGCTTGTTGATCTCTCAATGGATCTATTCGAGAGAGTTTTTGATATAGTGGTTAACCTAAGGGTAAATTACGTGAAGAAAACTGAGTACTTAATAGACCTGGGCAACATAATAGAGAGCGTTGGAGACGAACTCCCCTCGGAAGAAGCCATTAAATTTTACGAAAGAGCTCATGATCTATTTGAAAAGCTCCGCGTACCTGCGAGAGCTGCGACCATTGAGAGGAAAATTGACCTAGCTAAAACTCTTATCACAGTTGGCCTACCTGAAATAAGAAAGGCCATCTCTGAGGGAAAATATATCTATGCCAGCAAGTTAATTATAAGGACATTCAACGATGAGAAGATATTTATTGGTCTTTTAGAAGTAGCACTATGGATGAAAAAGAACGAAACCCTTGGGTATAGTCATATCGTTGAAACCGCCCTTAAATATCTACGGGAACTTCAGATACCTGAGCGCTATCTCCGTTATGTGATCAAATTATTGACCGAGCTTGAAAGGTTTGAAGAAGCGTTAAAGCTTTCCATAACTATCGAAGATGTGAAACTACGCTCCGAAATTCTGACAGAGATAGCCATTGGAATGCTGAAGAGTGGAGAAGTTGAGGGGGCTTTCAAGATAGCCGATTTGATACCAGACATTCACATCCGCGCCGCTACACTGGCAGAACTAAGAAAAATACTAAAATACTAAGTGGAACAATTGAGCGGGGAGGAGGTCAGATTTGATGTTCATTCTGATTTAATTTTTCTTTTGAAAGCCTTCTCTTCAGAGTAGGAGGAAATCAGTTTTATGTGCTATCTAAAAGAATGGAGTGGAAAAGTGTCGAGGGATTTGAAAACGAAAGCAAAAAAGAGGTCAAAGCAATAACCTTCAAAAACTTTGAAAAGGTTTTTGAAAGAGTCGTTGGATAACCAAAACCTTTTAACCCGTTTACGTTTTTCTCTTTTGAGTGGAGAGTATGGAAGAAGTTTATTTTCTAACCTTCAGAGAGGCCAGAATGTTATTGCTTTCCAAAGGAGAGGTTAGGGTAAACCTTGATTTGAGGAAGACCAACAGATCACATGCAGTTATCATTAAGGAAGATAAGGCTATCTTTCCAGATGGAAGCGAAGTGGAGAAAGATGTCCTAAAGAAGATAGCAAGAGACGAGGATACAGTCTATTTTTTGAAGAAGGGACATTTATATAAAGCCGCAATTGTCGCTGGTGGCTTTTATAAGTTAGTTCCCACAATACCGCCCACCATAGAAATAAACGGCATTAGAATGCACCGCACTAAGGATACAAACCCCTTAAAGGACACCCGAAATAAAATAGAAACAATAAATCCAAAAGAAGGAGAGCTCGTTTTGGACACCTGCATGGGGCTTGGTTACACTGCAATAGAAAGCGCAAAAAGAGGAGCCTATGTAATTACAATCGAAAAGGACCCAAACGTTATTGAACTTGCCCGACTTAATCCGTGGAGCAGGGAAGTCTTTACTTCCCAGAACATTCAGCTTATCCAGGGAGACACATTTGAGGTCGTAAAAAAGTTTAATGAGGGAAGTTTTGATGCTGTAATACATGACCCTCCAAGGTTTTCTCTCGCTGGACAATTGTATAGTGAAGAGTTCTATGCAGAGCTGTTTAGGATTTTAAAGCCGAAAGGAAGGCTGTTTCACTACGTGGGGAATCCCGGCAAGAAATACAGACGGAAAGATATCCAGAGGGGAGTAATGGAAAGACTGAGGAACGTAGGATTCAGGAAAATCAAACGAGTCGAGGAGGCTCTGGGAGTAGTTGCCTTAAAGCCATGATTAGGTGATGAGATGCTCTCCAAAGCTCTAAAGGAGCTAAAGGAATTTGCAAGTAAAGAAGGACTCTATGAAAAAAAGATTCTATTAATGTTTAGCGGAGGTAAGGACAGTAGCTTAGCACTTTATCTTCTTAAAAATGCCGGCCTGGATGTATCTGCAATAACCTTCATCCACAGATGGAGTTGGAAGGAGCTTCTCCCACATATGCTCAAATTTACAGTCGCTATGGGCGTAAAGCACTACCTTGTTGATATAACTGAAAGCCTTCTAAGAAATACCATCGGGAAAAAAGGACCCATATGCATCCAGTGCAAAAAAATCATGCTGAAAAATGCCTACTGGTTTGCAAAAGTAAATGGATTTGACATTATCGCAAAAGGAGACAATGCAAACGATAAAGTAAAGGGTGCGCTTCTTGACCAATGGAGAGGAGATCACAGACTAAGCAATATTCCAAGAATTGGGATTCCAATTTTAAGGCCTTTGATAAACTATACGGCTGAAGAAGTAGAAATTCTCGCAGATGAAGCGAAGATAAGGGTTTTTAGGATGTACGAGTATGGGAGAAGGAGACAGTGGAGAGAGGGATGCCCTTTGCAGTATATTGACAAGGAGCAAATAATAAGAGAGGAGTATTTTGATCTGGCTTATGAGGCAAACCATGAAATAAGCAAAATCGCAAGGAAAGATAAGGTTAGAATGAGCGTCCTCGTGCCGTCTTTCAGGATAATGTGTCACGAATGTAATGATGAAGTGCTGAAGGAGGCTAACTCTGCCCTTAAAGAGCTTAAAAGGAGGCTTACCACTGCTACCTCTAGGAAAAGTTAGAAACGAAATTTTGAAAAAACTCATCCTAAAAACTTCCATCACCGATATCACACGGGCAAAGAACATTGGATAAAACGGCAGAAGAGAAGCGTTCCCGGAATTTGAAAGTGACGCTTATGCGGAGATATACTGGTTATCTCACCTTATACCTTAGCAATGCAGCAATTCCACCAAGTGCCTTGAGCTTTTCTCCCCCTTCATGCTCTGAG
>CAYNRW010000026.1:0-14151 GCA_964399725.1 uncultured Thermococci archaeon
ACGCTGTTACATAATCGCGCTTCATATCCTCACCTCTGAAAAGGAAATTAAAAAGTTTTAGCCTTCGATCTTTACTTCATCCCTAATCTCCTTTGGGATGTTTCCAAACCCAACAGGTGGCCATATGAAGTCTTGGTAATTTTCTTCAAAAATTTCTTTGCCCTTCTCGCTCAGCAAGAACTTTAGATACGCTAAAGCGAGCCTCCTATTGGGAGCATCTCTTAAAACTGTCAACCCATAAACAATTGGTTTTGCTTTAATCGTTTTTCCTGTTGAGCCTAATGTTATCGATACTTGACCATAATGCTCCGCTAGAGTAAAGTCCTTTAGGTTGATCTCCCTAGGCAGTTCAACGAATTTCAGATTGTGTTGCATTGCAACACTTTTGTAAATAAAGTAATAGTCCAAGCTACCGCTCTCCACCAAGCCAGTTAAATCGGTCTCCTTTGGCCTTATAACAACCTTGTCGGTTTTAATTTGAATATCCCTTGGAGCGATTATATGGTTTCCTTCGGCATAGATATTTGTGTTCTTCTCTACTAGGGTTTCAAAAATCGGCTTTCCATAATAGAGGTCAGCAAGCTTCATCACCATAACACTCCGATAACCACAGGGGTCTTGATTAGGGTCGCTAAATCCAAAGGACACATCATTCCTCGTCAGAATCTCGTACCAGTTGTCCGAGTTAATCTCATCGGAATATTTGCTCTTGTCGGTAAAGGCTATGACTATTTCATTGGTCGCAAAAAGAACGTAAAAATCCGTATAATCCGGTACCAGCAATTGGGGGATTAAGGTGTAATCCGCCACAGCCACTATATCTGCTTTTTTCCCCAAATCAGTGACTTTTCTAACGGCCATGACGCTTCCACTGGCTTCTGCTTGAATCTCCACGTCGTAGCCAATACTTTTAGCATACTCCCTAAAAGCCTCATCAACATCTTTTAATGGCTCACTCAGAGAACCTGCATGAAAGATCTTTAAAGTTGCTTTCTTTAGCTCTGTTTGCTCTGAGGATGGTGGAGCACTTCCATTTGTCCCAGTGTCTTTAACTTCATCCCCTCTAATGCAACCGCTTGCAGCTACTGCAAAAATGAGAATCCCCAAGATAATCAACGATGTCCTTTTCATAACACCACCGAAAGATATTCAAAACTTTAAGCATTTAAACATTTTGCGTAAATAATCATATTAAAGTTAAGCTAATTTGCTTAACTCCAGAAGGATTTTATACCTAAACTAACTTAAACTTCTACGGGTGGAAAAATGAGAATGGTGCTTATTGATGGTGAGCACTATCCAGACGTAACCGCATGGGCTATAAAACAGCTTGGAGATGTATGCTGTGCAATATTTTTAGGAGGTACGGAAAAGATAGGGGACATGAAGTCCCTAGAGGAAAAAATAGGAGTTAAGCTGTATTACGGTGAGAATTATCTCCTTGAAATCGAGAGAGCTATTGAGGAGAACGAGATTGAGGAAGTTATTGACCTGAGCGACGAGCCCGTGCTGGATTATGAAGACCGCTTTAGAATAGCGGCAGTGCTCTTAAAGCATGGCGTAAGATACAAAGGCGCGGATTTTGAATTTTCCCCGAAAAAGGTAATTCAAATCAACAAACCAAGCCTCATGATACTTGGTACTGGAAAGAGAGTGGGAAAAACAGCAGTGAGTGGTTTTGTTGCAAGGACTCTAAAGGAGATCGCAAAGCCCATAGTAGTAACAATGGGCAGAGGAGGACCAGAAGAGCCTGAGATAATTGAGGGAGACAAGATAGAGATAACCCCTGAGTTTTTGGTAGAAATTGCGGAATCGGGAAAGCATGCCGCATCTGATCATTTTGAAGATGCCTTAACGGCAAGGGTTCTAACTATCGGATGCAGAAGATGTGGGGGCGGAATGGCCGGTTTCAGCTTTTTTGACATAGTTGACAAAGGGATAAAGCTTGCGGAAGAGCTTGAGGGAGACATCGTAATATTAGAGGGAAGCGGTGCAACTTTTCCCACAGTTAAAGCAGACAAATACATAACCGTCGTTGGAGCAACTCAAAGGATTGAGTTCATAAAGAGTTATTTCGGTCCATTTAGAGTAGGATTAGCGGATTTAGTTGTGGTTACCTTGGCTGATATGGTCAGTAAAGATAAACTCGAAGAACTCTACAGGGTTTTGAGAGATATAAACCCAAAAGCTGAAATTCATTTAACGGCCTTTAGACCAAGACCTTTGGGAGAGGTAAGGGGCAAAAAAGCCCTCCTTGTTATGACTGCACCACCGGAGGGACTTGAGAAAGCCGCAACATATTTGGAAAACAACTATGGAGTAGAAATAGTTGGAAAGAGCCCCAACTTAGCAAACAGGGCAAAACTCCGGGAAGACTTAAAGCGCTTTGATAACTACGATACGGTTATAGTGGAACTAAAAGCGGCAGCTGTAGATGTTGTCACAAAAGAAGCCCTTAAAGAGGGAAAGGAAGTCATATACCTAGACAATGAACCGATAAACATAGACGGCAAAGACTTAAGGGAGGCAGTTTTGAGGATTGGGAGAGAGCTCAAAGGTGAGGGCAAATGATAATTGTCGTTGATCCTGAGAAGAAAACCAAGATACCCTTTTCACGGGGAATCCTAACAAGATCAATAACCTCCACTGGCGTTGATGTTGGAGTAGCTTATTCAATAGCGGCAGAGATAGTAAAGGAACTCGAGAGAAAGAAGGTAAAGGTCATTACCAAAGATGAAATCCGAAAGGTAACCTATAAGAAGCTCTTAGACCACGGGCTTAAAGATGCTGCTAGGAAATACCTTTTCTGGCATGAGCTTAGAAGACTGAAATACCCAATGATAATTCTTCTTGGAGGGGCAACTGGGGTTGGAAAGTCTACACTGGCAACGGAGTTAGCTTTTAGACTTGGGATAAGAACAGTTATAGGAACTGACACCGTTAGGGAGGTAATGAGGAAGATAATAAGCAAAGAGCTCCTGCCAGCAATCCATACCTCATCATTTTTGGCGTGGAGAGAGCTCAGAAACCTGCCAAAAGATGCGAATCCACTAATATATGGATTTGAGAGCCAAGTGAGATATGTAACTGTGGGGATTAACGCCGTTGTAGAACGTTCATATAAAGAAGGTTTTAACACAATAATAGAAGGCATACATCTTGTTCCGGGTTATGTAACTTTAAACGACAGAAGCTTCATGTATTTGATAACCGTGAGGAACAGCGAGGCGCTTGAAGCGAGATTTTACGAAAGGGCCCGCTATAGTCTTAGACCTGCCGAATACTACGTGAAGAATATTGACAACATAGTGCATATCCAAGAGTATCTGATAGAAAAAGCAAAAGAATACGGAATTCCGATTATAGAGAATATCGAGCTTGAGGAGTCCATAAACTCCATAATGAACCATCTTATGGAAGAAATACCAAAACGACTTAAGGAGAGGGGCATTGAACTTTCAATCTAAGGACAAAACCCTTTTATTTTTCCAAAACCAATTAATTTTCGAAAACTTTTTATGGTGATCCCCAATGGATGAAAATGCTCCCATTAAAGTCTATATGACGAAGAAGCTTATAGGGGTAAAGCCTAACAATACCGTTCAAGAAGCATGTAAAGTGATGGTGGATTTTGACATTGGTTCTCTGGTGGTTATTGATGAAAAAGACAACGTCGTGGGTTTTTTCACAAAAAGCGATGTTATTAGAAGAGTTATCGTCCCAGGTTTGCCCTATACGACCCCTGTAAAGGAGATCATGACAAAAGAGCTCATCACGGTAGATACAAATGCCCCCCTAAAAGAAGTGCTGAAGATCATGGCGGCAAAAAGAATAAAGCACATGCTGGTTAGAGAAGAAGGAAAAGTCGTTGGGATCTTTACACTGAGTGATCTGCTTGAGGCAAGCAGGAGGAAACTAGAAACCTCAATAGCGGCGGAGTGAGAAACATGAAGATAGCTCACATAAGCGATACCCACATAACCAGCGGAGAAGCCTACAAGGGATACGCCTACGATTTAATAGTCAACGAGGTCAACACACTCGATTACGACATAGTTATTCACACGGGGGATGTAACAAACGAGGGACTGAGGGAAGAGTATGAGAGGGCAAGCTATGAATTAAAAAAGATCCAGAAACCTCTAATAGTCGTCCCTGGAAACCATGATGCAAGAAACGTCGGTTACGAGCTCTTTGAAAAGTACATAGGTCCGTTAAATGGGGTTTACGAAAAGGGGGACCTCGTCATCATATGGATCGATTCAACAATCCCGGACTTAAGCGATGGAAGAATAGGGGGATACAAGTTTCGCTGGCTCAAAGAAAAGCTTGAGGAATATTCGCACAAAAAATTCAAGATTGTTGCTTCCCATCATCATCTAATTCCCCTACCGGATACGGGAAGAGAGAGAAACGTTTTATTTAATGCAGGAGACGTTCTAGACTTACTTCTAAAGCACGATGTTAACCTTTACATCTGCGGACACAAGCATGTTCCCAACATCTATAAAGTTGAAGGGCTTGTTGTGGCAAATGCAGGCTGTACTTCATGCAGGAAAACGAGAAAAGGCGATGTAAACAGCTACAACATAATTAAAATTAAAAACGATGGAAAAATTTCGGTGAGCATAAAGCGAGTCACTGGAGAAGTTACCAGAAGAGACTTTAAAATCAAAAAGCAACGAATTTTCGTTCCAAAGAAAAAAAGGTTGCTAAGAATAGTCCAAGTAAGTGAGAGCAATGTATCGGATAGGGTTTACTTTAGAGAGAGGGTTCTGGAAAATGTGATTAAGGCTATTAACGAGAAGTATAGGCCAGACTTAGTTATACACTGTGGAGATATAGTAGATGTTGGAACCGAGCGATACTATGCAAAGGCTTACGAATTTTGGGAAAAGATCAGGCCAGAAAAGCTCATAGTGCCAGGCCACAACGATATTACCTACCTTGGCTACGATCTTTTCAATGAGTATTTTGGGGAGCCAAAGATACTGGAAATTAATGATTTCGTGTTCATCCCAATAATATCAGCCCAGTATGAAACTCCCATAGGCGTTGTTGGAAGGATCGGACAAAAGGTTTTAAGAAAGCATCTAAGGGAACATGAAGAAAAGTTTAGAGTTGTTATAATGCACCACAACATAATACCAATACCTAAGAGCAGAGAGATAGGATTCCTGGAAGATGGTGGCAACGTCTTGAAGATATTAACTGATGAAAAAGCGAATTTAGTTTTAACCGGTCATGGCGGTAACACGCTTGGGATAAAAGTTGAAGAAACACCCATAATAAACGCTGGATCAATAAGCTGGGAGCTCCATAGAAACCCATTTGGAAACTCCTTTAATTTAATAGATGTTTATGAAGACATGATAGCGGCGTTTGAAATACAGGCAACCTGGGGATCAAGAAAGCTTCTTGGAATATGGAAAATAAAAACAAAAGTGCCGTGGGCTTAACCAAAGAAAGCACCCATCATGTCCATCTGCTCTTCAGAGAACCCCTTAACTTTGAACTCAGGCATCTTAGGAATAAGCTCTTCGTATTTCTTCTCATCGATCTTTTCAACTCCGGTACCTTTAACATAAAATGCTCTTGTAGTTTCATCTGACCTGTATGCAATCAGGAATTCCCCAGTTTCTATGTTCTCAAAGTTCACAAAGATAGCGTTTCCACCGGTGTAAGGCTTCTTGCACTTAAAGGGAAAACTTGCGGAGTTTAACATCGCATCCCCAAGAGCAAAGTTGGCCTTTTTACCGTTTATCTCAGTCCAAAATGGTTCTCCCTCAAAGTCTCCCTCAACCACCATAAGGATCTTCTGCCCATCAAACTCTACAACAGGAGCACCCTTCTTTTCAAGGATCTCAAAAAGCTCCTCAATTGTTTCAGCATTTTTTAAACTTGCTACAAATCCTTCCACCCTCATATCGAAGCCTCCATTTTCTTTTCCAAAAAGAAATAAGCGAAAGGATTTATAATCATTCCTCTTCTATAAATTCCCCTTCCTCACCTTTTTCATTGGAGAGTTCTCTCAGGCGGTCAATTCCCGAGCCCACAGCTATCAATATATCTCCTTCCTTAATTTTTTCATCCTTGGAAGGGTTGTAAATATACCTCCCATCCCTCTTTATTGCAATCAACTTTACCCCCACTTTGGTTGGAAGCTTAAGCTGTTTTAGGGGTTGTCCTATAAGTATTGATCCCCTGTTCACCTTTATGCGCCCTATTTCTTCGTCAACGTCGTGCATTATTTTCCTTATTATGGGGTGAGGCTCAACATCCCTAAGAACAAGATCAGCTATCTCATAAGCGGAATCACTTATCTGCTCATTTATTGTGGCCATTTCAATTATACTGAGAAGTTTTTCAGGGTTTTCTTCATGTTTAGCTGCCCTCAAGGCAAGTTTCTTAACTTTTAATGTAAGCTCATCCATCTTTTCTTCAAGGATATAAACCTCATCGGCTATGTCTTCACTATCATACATAACAGAGGAAAAGGCAAGGTCAACCATAAGGGAAGAGAGGTTTTTCATCTCTATGAGACAATCTTTTATCTCCTCAAGCTCTTTCATCACCAATCACCCTAATAATCCCCCTAGCGATCTCTTTAAGGTGTTCAACAGAGGTGTGAGTTCCTCTTCCAATCAAAATATCCTCCGGCTTTATCTTGAAGTCCTTATCCGGGGCAAAAATCCATCTTTTACCTCTCTTGACGGCTATTATCCAAACACCTGTGTTTGTAGCCAAATCAAGCTCTCCAAGCGTTTTTCCCACAATAACCGAATCGCTAGATACGGGAATTTTTGCTATTACCTCCTCACTTTCCATAATTGCCTCTGTAATCACCGGATGAAGTTCAACCCCCTCAAGAACCATTTTTGCAAGGTCTCCAGCGGCATTTGAGATGTCCTCTATGGAGTTTGCCATCTGCAGAACAGAGGTTATCTGCTCCGCCTCTTTTGGACTCCTTGCTGCCAAAACAGCGTGGGTCATTAGATGGTAGTTGAGCAAATCCATCCTCTCCTCAAGATCTAGCACTTCCTCGGCTATCTCCTTGTCTCCGAAGAGAATTGCCGTATAAGCAAGGTCAACCATGAGTTCAACAATGTTCTTCATCTCTATGAAAATCTCCTTAACGCTCTTGGGTTGATACTCAAACTCCTCAAACTCTTCCATTCTTTCTATCCTCCCACTTTTATCTCATCCACTGTTTTCTTTTAAGGTTTTTTCTTAACTTAGACAATCAGATGAGCGACACCAATAGTGAAGAGTGTTGAAAAAATATCTGCTAAGGTAGTTATCGTCGGAACAGTGACATTATCGGGGTCTAAACCGAGTCTATCAAAGCCTATCGCGAGGAAATATCCCAAAAACATGTTAACCAAAACCAACAATGGGTAAAGAAAGATAAACGGAAAGATAAGTCCCACGGCTTTCCCTAGGCTTAGTTTTACCACGCCAATTGCCACCAAGTTCATTAGAATGGCTATGAGAAAGCTGGTTATAAAGTACACAAGAATATCTAGAATGGAATCTCTGTTAAGAAAACTTTCTATCTCTCCAAGGTGGAGCTTCGTCGAGGTTTTTGCCCCAATAATTGACCCATAGTTTCCAGCGGTACCAAGTATTGCAGGATACATAACGCTGAATGCAACAGAGGCGTAAATGACTTCACTGTACGATTCGAGCAGTCCTCCCGAAATGCTCGATAGTAATGCTAAAGCCCCAATGACCCCCAAAATCTCTCTAATCATCCGCTTCTCTTCACTTCCAAATTTTATTTTGACAAACATAATCAGCAAAAGCAAAAGCGCCAAAACTACCAAACTATCAAAAATAGGAGGAACCTCTTCATAAAGAAGGATAAAAAACATCAAAAAAGGCATTGTAACGAGATCTCCAGCGGAAGTTACTAGAGGGGCTGCCACTGTATCTGGATCAATACCTCTCTTAAAAGGAAACACCGTGGCAAGTGCAGTTGCATAACCCATTATTAAGCTAACGAGAATAGTCGAAGTTAGCACTATTAAAAGCACAATTGCCCCCGATATAATGTTTCCCACCTTAAGAACTCCTATAATCCACAGCACAGCCACAGGAAGAAGGGACAGGAGAATACTTAAGAAAATGTTTTTCACAACATTTTTATCCCTCAGCTTTGGCTCCATCTCACCCAGATGAAGCATTGTTGTAAAACGAGAAGCCATTGCACCAAAGATATTACCCCTCAACCCCATAAGGCCCGGGAGAATTACGAATATAACTGGATAACTCAACATAATCTTTTCAAAAAATCTACCCAAGAATGCCCCAGCAAAGAAGTCCATAAAAAGACAGGCTATAAGAGCCGGAATTGCTACTAATGCTTCTCTGAATTTCTCTGAAAGCTCCCTTCCAAGAACTACTTGGAGGTTTTTCATGTTCCTCCCCCCTCATCTCTGCTCCCTCCGCTATTATTTTTGCTCTTTGCCGAATAAATCTCCAAAAAGTTATATAAAAAGGTTTTGGTGACCTCTAACTGAAGAAAAAAGGTAGAAAAACGTCTTTGTCTTACATACTAACGTTTTTCTAGCTGAGATGGAGATATGTAATCTCCATATTTCTCTCTGGCCTCAAGGAGTCTTTGTTTTTCTTCCTCTAAAATCTTAAAGAGTTCTCCTGGAATGTTACCAACGTCCCTGTAGATCTTTTCGATTCTCTCTATTTTGGCAAGAAACTCGGGAACCCTAATGGTAAACTGCTTCTCATAATCTTCTCTGCTGTAATCCTTGTTAAGAACCTCCTTGAAGAGTCTCTTAAGATCCTCATATTTTGGAATATAACCAACTGGAGTTTGTATGGCATCAACGTCGTCATGAACCCTTAGTTCCATCCATTTAAGCCACACTGCTTTGTCAAGCTTGTGATTTAACCAGTTGCCATTCTCATCCCTAAGGAAGTAGTTAACGGCAAATATCTTTGGCTTTATCCTTAGCTTCTTCTCAAATTCAAGGTAGTTCTTAAGGTAGTCCCCAATATGAACGCTCAGGAAATCCAAAATGGCCATTGGATTGAACGCCCTCACTCCTTCCTTCCCAAGGGTAGCGGCTGTAGTTTCACTTTCCAATGCTGCCCCCATGGTAATTACCCCGTGTGCCCAATTAAACGCTTCCCTCACCGGAGGCCAAGTGTCCTTATCGCGGCCCCCAAATATCATGCCACCAATTCTAACCCCACATGGAGCTTCAAGAGCTTCTAAATCAGCATTTGGAAAAGCCTCTAAGCTAACAGTAAAGCGAGCATTTTTGTGACTTGGTGGGATCTCATTGCCTTCAGCATCTTTCTTTCCTCTCCACCATTTCCCGCTGTGATTTTCTCCCTCATCTGGAATCGGAATGCCCATGTCATTCCAGTAGGGTTTTCCATCTTTAACAAGCACGTTTGAGAAGATTATCTCGTTCGATGAGTGAAGAACTTCCCAAATTATTGGATCATCTTCCTGATTAACTCCCTGGATTATTCCAAAAACGCCCTTCTCAACGTTGGCTCCTCTTGCTTCTCCTTTCATGTCAACTATGAACGTTAAATCATCGCCCACTATCTTCTCCCATGGAATCATTGCAGTTGAAGTTTTACCGCACATCGAAGGATAAGCCCCTGTAAAGTAAGTTTTTCTCCCGTTTGGTCCATTAACGCGCATAAGGAACATGTGCTCACTTAACCATCCTTCTTGAACCGCCCTTCTAATTGTAAGCCTAAATGCGAGCTTTTTGAGTCCTATCGTATTGCCACCGTACTGGGTGTTTGCCGAGTAAACGGTTTCCCCTTCAATGTCAATGTAAACCCTTCTCTTGTCTATGTTCTTGCTCGTCTTTCTCTCATCAAGCTCTCCTGCAGAATGCACAAACTTCAAAAATTTTGCCTCCTTTCCTAATCGCTTAAACTCCTCGTAACCCTTTCTGTAAAGGATGAACTCACTGTGAGCAACATAAGCGGAATCAGTGAGCTGAACAGCAGGGATTGTGAAAATAGAATTCTTGGGTCCAAGAACGAAGAAGCACACAAACAGCTCTTTACCCTCTGCAATATTCCTCATAATTTCATGAATCTCCCTAAGTCCCTCTTCTCTGTCCATGGTATTTATGAATGGAATCTCCACGCCTCTAGGAACCAAAATTTTAGTCCTCGCCTTGTCCCTAGCTTGATCATAATAGCCGTCATAATGGACGGTATGTCCCTTCATTGCGAGAGGCCTCTCTTCCCCGTATTCAATAGCCTTTCTTCTTACATACTCTTCATCTTCCTTTGAATCTGTGCAAACAAAAACTTTTGCAGGATTCAAAAGATCAATATATCTTGCCAAAAATTCATGAAGTTCAGGATTGTCAATTGCTCTAATCTTCTCAAACTGTTTCGGCTCAAGTCTATTTTTGAGGTACTCCAAAGGGTTCATTTACACCACCGTAAAAGTTGTCATAATGACGAATTAAAAACGTTTCCTTTAAGTGAAATAGGCAGATAAGCTAAACCTAGGAATACCATAAATTATATTAACCGAAAAATCCTAAACTTTATGGTGGCAGTTATATGCAGGCAGTGATTCTAGCGGGCGGAAAAGGCACAAGATTGCTTCCTCTAACCGTCTACCGCCCCAAACCCATGATCCCATTTTTCAACAAACCCATGATGGAGTATATACTCAACAACTTAGTAAATGCCGGAGTAGAGGAAATATTCGTACTCATTGGATACCTCAAAGAAAGAATTATGGAGTATTTTGGGGACGGAAGTGACTTTGGTGTCGAAATACACTATTCAAATGGGGAAAACGTAAAACTCGGAACCGCAGGGGCAACAAAAAAGGTTGTGAGCAAAATAGAGGATACTTTCATAGTTGCTTCAAGTGACGTTCTCACGAATTTAGACATCAAAGCCCTCTATGAGTACCACAAGAAAAAGAAAGCCCTAGCCACAATAGCCCTTTCTCAAGTTGAAGACCCAACGCAGTATGGAATAGCGATTGTGGATTCAGAGAACAGGATAATAAAATTCAAAGAAAAACCAAAGCCAGAAGAGGCATTTAGCAACCTTGTAAATGCAGGTATCTACGTATTTGAACCAGAAACCTTCGACTTAGTGCCCAAAGAAGAGAACTTTGATTTCTCCCTAAATCTATTTCCCAAAATGCTAAAAGAGAACTTGCCTCTCTATGGTTTTCCGTTTAAAGAATACTGGAACGACGTGGGAAGACCATCAAGCTATCTTCAGGCAACTAAGGATGTATTCTTAGGAAGGCTGAAGCTCCCGCAATTAAGAACGGAGTCCCTAAAAGGAAATCTGGAATACGGGGGCTCCCTTTACAGCGGCAGAAGATGTCAAATCAGAAATCCCAGCATAAGGGGATTTGCGGTACTTGGCGATAACGTTAAAATAGGCAGAAACGTTAAAATAGAACGTTCGGTAATATTCTCCAATGTAACTATCGAAGAAGGGGCAGAAATTTACGAAGCAATAATTGGAGAGAACGTTTACATTGGAAAAGGGGTCGTTATTGAAAGCGGTAGCGTTATCGGAGATAACTCCGTGATTGAGGACTTCACAAAGATTGGAGCAAATGTAAAAATCTGGACTGAATCAAGAATTGGAAAAGAAAGTATAATACTTCCTGATTGAGGTGATTATGATGGAAATTTATAGATCCGAGGAGTTCAATCCAGAGGAGCTTGCTCTGCTTGGTAGAGCCATAGGAACCGTAGGACAGGGGACTATAGTGGTGGGACGAGATGGAAGAGCGATCTCAAGGTATGGAAAGAGAGCACTTGTGGTGGGAATTGTAAGTACCGGAGCGGCAACTATGGACGTTAGACTTATCCCACTAATAGCCCTCAAAGATTTCGCTCATAAGAAGGGCCTTCCTCTGGTATATGTTTACTATCACAATGGAGTAAGAGTGGAGGTTAGTGGATTTGATCCTGACGAAATAAATGCCATACTTGAGAGCAGAAAGTTTATAGAGGCACATCCCAACGACATAGGAGCAACGATTTATTATCCCAACGCTCTGGATGACTTTCTGCAGAATATTTTCAGACACTATAACTTCAAGATAGAGGGGACTGCATTAGTAGATTGCATGAACACCCCAGCAGTGCTATTTTTCCCCAGATTAAACGAACACTTTGACTTTGAAGTGGAGCTTCTCAATGATATGATGACAAGCTATCTGCCTCCAAAACCCAAGGAGGTTTACCTGCAAAAGCTCAAAAAAGGAGACTACACATTCGGACTTCGCTTTAAACCGAATGGATGTGTGGAATTCCACAAAGGAGAAGAAGAGAAAGAGTTTGGAAGCATGTGGAAGCTCCTAGACTACATGAAGAAAACTCTCTAAACTCCAAACTAAGAAGAAACACAAAAGACAAACCATAAAAAGAGAAAGCCAAGTAAGTTGCAGCTCTGGAGGTGCATCTATGGGAATGTTCATTGTCTTAGAGGGAATTGACGGGGCAGGAAAATCAACCCAAGCTAAAATGCTCGCGGAATGGTTTGAAAATAAGGGATATGAAGTCGTTCTCACCAAAGAACCTACAGACACTGCTTTTGGAAAGTTAATAAGGAGGCTCGTATTAACGGGGGGAAAAGAAGGAATAATAGACGGTGCACGGATAAGCAAAGAAGCTGAGGCATTACTTTTTGCTGCAGATAGAGCCGAGCATGTTAAAAAGCTCATAGAACCTTCGTTAAAAGCTGGGAAGGTCGTAATCTCTGACAGATATTTTTACTCATCTCTGGCTTATCAGTGGGCAAGGGGTCTTGATCTGGAGTGGCTTATCAACTTAAATGCCTTCGCTCCAAGAGCTGACCTTGTAATCCTTCTTGACTTGCCCGTTAAGGAGAGCATAAAACGCATAAATGGAAGAAGCATCAGGTCAGAGTTTGATAAGATTGTGGAACTCCAGAAAAAGGTGAGAGAGAACTACCTAAAGCTTGCCGAGAAGTTTGAGGAGATAAGAATTATAAACGCCTTAGCTCCTGTTGAGGACATCCACAACGATATTGTGGCTTTAGTTGAACATGAACTTCTTGAAAAAAGGGAATAGGGTCAGACAGTGCCGATCTCATCACCCCATCAGACCGGTAAACGCACATCATCCCAAACCTTTTAACTTCCTCTTCTTTAAAAATCATTGGCCGATGATGAGCGTTAGCCACTCTGATAAGGTGATGACAAGAGGGTTAGCCGAGGCTTTGCATTTATTACCCCCAGTGATAATGCATTCGTGTCGTTTTATGCTCATCAAGGACTAATCTGTGCTTTTTTATGGCCAAAATTGCCTAACCGCGCTTTCTCGGAAAGCTTATATAGACTTTTACCGATATGAAACTCGGTGATTGTAAAAATGCTCGATTATTTCTTCACTCCTAGAAGCATTGCGGTCTTGGGAGCGTCCAATGACCCCTTGAAACTCGGCTATGAAGTCTTCAAAAACCTTAAAGAGTACGGAGGAAAGGTATATCCAGTAAACATAAAAGACGAAGTCGTTCAGGGAGTTAAAGCATACAAAAACGTCAAGAACATCCCAGAAGATGTTGATTTAGCCGTCATAGTTGTTCCCAAAAAGTTCGTCAAGCAGTCACTTATCGACTGCGGAGAAAAAGGAGTAAAGGGAGTTATAATAATAACAGCCGGCTTTGGCGAAATGGGCGAAGAAGGCAAAAAAGAGGAGAAAGAACTTGTAGAGATAGCACATAAATACGGAATGAGAATCATAGGGCCTAACTGTGTAGGCGTAATGGACACTCACAGCAATCTCAATGCAACGTTTATAATGAACGCCAAAAAAGGTAGCGTTGCCTTCATATCACAAAGCGGCGCTCTTGGGGCGGGAATAGTCTACAAGACCATTAAAGAAGACATCGGCTTTTCTAAGTTCATAAGCGTCGGAAACATGAGCGATGTGGACTTTGCTGATCTTATGGAGTATCTGGCTGAAGATGAACACAGCAAAGCCATAGCCCTGTACATAGAGGGTATAAAAGACGGAAAAAGATTCATGGAAGTTGCGAAAAAGGTTAGCAAGAAAAAGCCAATAATAGCCTTAAAAGCTGGAAAGAGCGAAAGTGGAGCAAGAGCGGCTTCTTCTCACACTGGTTCACTTGCAGGAAGTTATG
>CAYNRW010000027.1:0-14067 GCA_964399725.1 uncultured Thermococci archaeon
ACTGACCAGAGGTGCAACTAATAAAAGCAATGCTAAAACAATCGCTCGCTTCATATTATCGTCCCCCTTTACTATTTTGCTTCAAAGTATATACACCTATCGATAGCTTCAAGTACAATTGAAGCTGTGCCACAAAGTAAAAATATAAAATTATTGGGCCCACTCAAAAACGTTTGGGCCTGTGATGGACGGAAGGGAAAAATACTCTTCTCCCGCTTCAGGGGGCTGGGTTTCAAGTTCTTATCCTCTAATAGTCATCTGAATATTTCATCGCCGCTTTTTCCTTCTAGGCCCGGATGAAAATCAAATCTTACCACACCAACCGGAACTTTCCCTCCAACAGCCTCCACGACCTTTGCAACACCTTTATGACCGAAACCTCCGCAAAGTTCAATTGCCGCTATACCTTCATTCACGAGCTCCTTTGCAATTTTATAGGCTTCGTCATAGTTTTTAACCCCAACCACATGAAGTTCTACAACAGGGGTTGAAATAATTGCCCTATGCTTTTCAGGCTCCGCTTCGGGAGCCAAAAATATGAAAGCTGCTCTAAGCTTATCCATTATCTCATCCCCTATATCTTCCAATTCACTCAATCCATGGTATCTTAGCCCCAGGCGGATACACAGCATCAGGTTTGGGCCACTTAAATTCCTCTGGAGGCTTATATATCTCGGCGATAAACTTCAGATCCTTTTCTGTAGTTAGGTATGTGTATATGAAACCGTGCCACGTTCCTCCCTGCAGGATTTTATGTCCCTTTGAACGGAAGAACTCCATGGCTTTGTCATAATCCTCAACTGCAAATGCCACATGGTGTAATCCCTCTCCGTGCTCCCGCAGAAATTCTGCATAAATGCTTTTATCATCTTTGGGCTCTATAAGCTCCCACTGAACTTTTCCAATATTGCATAGAGCAAGACGCATAGCATAATCTTCTCTCTTGTCTCTAATGATCATGTCTTTTACGGTTTCAGGATTGAACTCATAGATTGCCCAAGGGCCTATTCCATACTCCTCGTAATAAGTCTTAACTGCCTCGTCTAAATTTTTCACAACAACGGCTACTTGAAGCACATCCATAAATATCGGCTTCTTTTCCATCTATTCCTCCTCCAGTACCTAATTTTTAATTTGAAGAATAAAAAGCCAAAAAATAAAAGGGGTCAGAGAACCTCCCTAATCGCCTTTTCAATTTTCTCAGTACTCGGTATCCACTCCTTCTCCAGGGCAGGGCTGAATGGGACTGGAGTTGCTGGGGCTGTGACAAGTTTAACCGGGGCTTTTAAGCTGTCAAATGCCTTGCTAACGGCCAGAGCCGCTATGTCAGTTGCAAAGCTACACCTTGGGTATGCTTCATCAACAACTACAAGCCTTCCAGTTTTCTTTATGGAGTTCAGAATTGTTTCCTCGTCTAGCGGAACAAGGGTTCTTGGATCAATGACCTCAACGCTTATTCCTTCCTCTTCAAGTTTTTCCGCAACTTCTAGGGCTCTATGAACCATTAATGCTGTTGCTACAACTGTAACGTCTTTTCCTTCTTTTTTGACGTCGGCCTCTCCGAGGGGAATTGAATAAGGCTCCTCGGGAACTGGGCCTTTAATGCCATAGAGCATCTTATGTTCAATAAAGACAACAGGATCGTCATCTTCAATTGAAGAAATTAAGAGCCCCTTGGCATCGTAAGGCGTGGAGGGATAGACCACCTTCAAGCCCGGAACGTGGACAAAGAGAGCGTGGAGAGACTGTGAGTGCTGGGCAGCTGCTGATGCTCCAGCTCCAGAGACGGTTCTAATGACTATTGGAATCTTGGCTTTCCCTCCAAACATATACCTTATCTTTGCCGCTTGGTTGTAAATCTGGTCATAAGCCACTCCAAGGAAGTCTATGAACATTAACTCCACAACTGGTCTCAATAATCCCGAAGCAGCAGCTCCTACTCCGGTCCCTATAAATCCGCTCTCAGCAATAGGTGTGTCTCTTACCCTTTCCTCACCGTATTTCTCTAAAAGACCCTTTGTAACGCCAAATATTCCGCCATACTGTCCTACGTCTTCACCCATAACAACAACTTTGGGGTCTTTGGACATCTCGTAATCCAATGCCTCATTAAGGGCCTCTGCAAAGGTGATTTCTCTCACCATTGCCATACTAACACCCCCTTGGTTGGGGTTGAGAACACATCTTCGAGAACTTCCTCCGGCTTGGGCCATGGGCTTTCTTCAGCAAACTTAATTGCCTCTTCGATTTCTTTCTTTACCTTCTCCCTGATAACATCAAGTTCTTCCTTAGTTAGGAGACCTTTCTCAAGAACCGTCTTCTCAAAAAGCACTATCGGATCTTTGTTCTCCTTCCACCATTCTACTTCCTCTTTTGATCTATATACCTGAGGATCTCCCTCAAAGTGTCCTCTGAACCTGTAGGTTTTGGCCTCTATTAATGTAGGCCCTTCTCCGTTTCTAGCTCTCTCTATCGCTTCTTTAGCCACTTCGTAAACTGCAAAGACATCTTGCCCATCCACACTAACTCCTGGAATTCCATATGCAGCAGCTCTTTCAGCAACGCTCTTTATGGCCTGTTGCTTTGAATACGGGAGAGATATCTGGTAAAGGTTATTCTCACATACAAAAACTACTGGAAGTTTCCATATTGCGGCGAGGTTTATTGCCTCGTGGAAGTTCTGCTGATTAGAGGCACCATCTCCAAAGAAAGCCACGGCAACGTTGTCCAAGCCGTTTAGCTTTATTCCCAATGCTGCCCCAACTGCGTGTGGAATGCCCCCACCGACTATACCGTTTGCCCCCAATTCACCTACATCCAAATCTGCTATGTGCATTGAGCCACCTTTTCCCTTACATATCCCAGTAGCCTTTCCAAAGAGCTCAGCCATTGATGCCTTGATGTTTCCTCCCTTTGCAATAAAGTGGCCATGTCCTCTATGTGTACTCGTTATGAAGTCTCCTTTCCTTAGATGAGCCATCACTCCAGTTGCTACGGCCTCTTCCCCCACGTAGAGGTGAACAAAGCCAGGTATTTTGCCCTGGGCAAAGAGCTCTGCAACCCTCTCCTCATGCTCCCTGATCTTCACCATCGTTTCGTAAATCCACAACAGCTTTTCTTTTGGTATTTCCGCCATATTCTCCACCTTTCCTAAGTTTAGATTTTAGAAAAGAGGTTATTTGCAAATGTCAATGATTAAAGGAGTATCACAGATTAACCATTTAGGATTTTTACATTAAAGGTATATATATTTTTTCATTTTTTCACTCAATAAGATTTATTAAGGTAAAATAAAGATAATAATATGGTGATTATATGTCAAAAATGAATGTCATTATGCCAAAATTGGGTATGACAATGAAAAAGGGCACTATCGTAGAGTGGAAGAAAAAAGTGGGAGAGAAAGTAGAGAAGGATGAAGTTATTGCTATAGTTGAATCCGAAAAATTAACCGGAGAAGTCAAAGCCCCAGCATCGGGAGTTTTAGCGGAGATATTCCACGATGTTGGAGATGAAGTCCCGGTAGGGGAGGTAATAGGGATAATAGAAACCGAGGGGAGCTGAAGTGGTGAGCGAAGAAATAAGAATAATAGCCGAGCAGTACGATATTGACCTTTCAAAAATAAAGGGATCCGGCCCGAATGGAGAAGTCACATTGGAGGATCTAGAAGAATACATAAAAGAGCATTTCTTCCCAAAGGTGAAAGAAGAGAGAAAGGTATTTGGAATAAGAAAGGTCATAGCGGAAAGGCTTTCAAAAAGCTATAGAGAAGCCGTTCATGTTACCTTAAACATGGAAGTGGAGATGGACAGCCTCATTAAGATGAGAAAGGAGCTTGCTGAGAAGCTTGGCATAAAACCCTCCTACACAGTTCTCATGCTAAAATGTATTGCAAAGGCCATTAGGGATTTCATAGAGATCAATGCAACAATGGAAGAAGGAAAGATAACGATCTATGAGAACATAAACATAAACGTGGCTGTTGACAGCCCAATAGGTCTTATCACACCGGTAATTAGGGACGTTGATAGAAAATCCCTCGAAGAACTCTTACAGGATTATGCAGACATTGTTGAAAGGGCAAAAAGCGGCAGACTTAAGGAGAAAGACTTTGTTGGGGGGACTTTCACAGTAACGAACCTCGGAATGCTTGGAGTCGACTCCTTCACTCCAATAATCAATCCACCGCAGATTGCAATTTTAGGTCTAAACAGAATAGCACAAAAGCCCCTAGTTAAGGATGGAGATATCAGAATAGCGAACGTAATGAACCTTTCCCTCACATTTGACCACAGAGCAATAGACGGAGCACCAGCGGCAAGATTTTTAGGAAGAGTGAAACACTATTTGGAACACCCAGAAGAGGTGTTTGGAAATGAGTAAATGGGGCAGATATGTCATAGAGATCGGCATGGGGGTGGATCAGCACGGACAGGACTCCACAAAAGCCGCCGTTAAGGCAGTTAAGGACGCAATAACGAGGGTCTGCACTGTTGGCCTTCTAGAGCTCTTTGACCTCGATTTTAAGAGGGATGTAAGAGCGGAGGTTATAATAGGAGTTCCATATCCCCAAGAAGTTGACGTGGAAGAGGTTAAGAACGCTGTGCCTTTAACCTGTGAAAAGATCGTGAAGGTTGTTGAAGGCGGGCTGAAAGGCCCAGGAATAGCTCTTAAAGAATTTGGAGACAAGACAAACGAGATGCTGATAGCAGTAGCTTTCATAACCCTATACGTCAGGAGAGAGGATTAATGAAAAAAGTCACGGTGGGAATTATAGCAAACCCCGAATCCGGTAAAGATATAAGGCGCTTAATAGCCCATGCGAGTGTATTTGACAACATGGAAAAAGTCAACATCGTGAAGAGGCTCCTTCTTATAATGCAGGAGCTGGGAGTGGAGAAGGTTCTCGCAATGCCCGAAACCTTTGGGATTGTGCCAGCTGCGCTTCGTGCAATAGGCGATCACTTATCTATGGAAGTAGAGATGCTCTCCATGAGAATTTTTGGAGACTGGAGGGACACTATAAAGGCGGCAGAGCTCATGAAAGATCAAGTTAATGCAATAGTGGTCATCGGAGGGGATGGGACGAACAGACTTGTGGCAAAAGCCTCGAAAGATGTCCCACTAATGCCGCTCTCAACCGGTACGAACAACGTGTTTCCTTACATGATAGAGGCAACAATAGCGGGAGCCGCTGTATCGGCAATAGCTACAGGCATTGTTAAACCCAAGGAGGGAACGTTCAAGACCAAGAGGATTGAACTTTATGAAGACGGTAAATTCAAAGACATAGCCCTCATAGACGCTGTTACAACCCTCCATTCTTTTAAAGGTTCTAAAGCAGTGTGGAAGCCAGAATACCTAAAGGAAATCATAGCAAGCGTTGCTTCTCCATATAACATCGGCCTAAGCTCAATTCCTGGAATTTTAAAGGAGATAACTGAAAAGGATGATATGGGAATATATGTAGAGCTCGGTGGGGAAAAGAAAATAAGGGCTCCAATAGCTCCCGGAGTGTTCAAGAACATAAAGGTTAAGGAAGCAAGGATTTTGGAGCTGAACGAAGAAATAAAACTGAAGACCTCCCCCTCCCTACTGGCTCTGGATGGAGAAAGAGAGACTGAGATGAAAGGAGAGATTACGGCAAAAATAACGAGAAACGGTCCAAGAGTTATAGACTATAAAAAGACCTTGAAAATAGCTGCCGAGAGAGGCTTCTTTAACTATTAGCCTAGAATCTCCTTTATTTTTTCTTTTATACGCTTTTCCCTGTCTTCTGGGGGATATTTTAAGTTCCATCCCTCCTTTGAGTATTTTTCATTGTAAAGGAGTCTAGCCACTTTCAGCTCTTCCAAAACAGGAGTGTCAAAATAGAGGTCCTCTCCTAAAACTCGTGAGTAGCTCTTTGCTAGAAGTTCAGCAAGCTCTTCGATTTCAATATTATTAACAAAGGCTGAGAGATTTGCAACCCGATACTTAACTGGGTCAAAATCGTGTTTTTTCGGAATCCTGAGGAGAGAATAGAGTTTCAACAAATCAGAATTTACTAAAACAGAACCGTGCAAAAAGAGAACACCCCACCTCAAGCCTGCCGCAGTGCCGGATACTTTTCTTTCATTTACAACGATGTCGTTGGTGTTTCTTAGATAGGGTTTCAAGCCGAGCTCCTTTAGAGCAAGCAAGGTTCCTTTTAGAAGGCTACCGTAGAGGTAATCCACGGGATATTTTACATCCTTTTTAACCGCAAGAGAATAGTTCAAGCAGCCTTCATCGTGGTAAACAGTTCCTCCCCCGGTAAACCGCCTTACTATTGGGACTTTGAACTTTTTGGCATTTTCCATATTGACGTCCTTTTCAGCTTTTCTGAAGCGTCCCAGTACTATAGAATTTTTATTTACCCATATCCTCAGAGTATCATCAACAATATCAGCCCCTCTAACCCTAGCAAGGGCTTCCTCAAAGGCCAGGTTAAAATAGGGATTCGCCGATTTATAGGACAAAATCCTCAGGCTCATGACAAAAAATTTGAAAGAAAAATAATTAAAGGTTTTGAAGGCTACTCAGTTTCAACAAGGGCTATCACTTCTCCCTGAGATATCTCCCCATTTTCCGGCACCAATATTTTGAGCCTTCCACTTGCTGGGGCCTTCACGATAACGGTAACTTTCTCTATCATAACCTCAGCTATTTCTTCACCCTCCTTCACTTCATCTCCATCGTTCTTATACCACTGGTTTATTACACCTTTTTTATCCTCTTGGCTAACTATTGGCACTTTCACCTCAACTTTCATTCTCTCTCCTCCACTACTGGATCACATTATGCTCTTTACGGCGTTGATTATCTTCTCCTTGTCTGGAAGGACGTATCTCTCTAAAACCCTGCTGTAAGGAACGGGAACGTCTGGATAGGCAACCCTTACCGGGGGTGCCTCCAAGGATATTCCATTCTCAACAACCGTGGCAATGACTTCACCGCTCATGCCGTAGCTCCTGTAATCTTCATCTACAACCACCAGGCGTCCAGTTTTCTTTACAGAGTCCAAAAGGGTCTTCTTGTCCAAAGGTACTAGACTTCTCAGATCAATTACCTCCGCACTTATGCCTTCCTTTTCAAGTTCCTCAGCAGCCCATAATGCCTCGTATACCATTTTAGCAACACCGACAATCGTTACATCGCTCCCTTCTCTGACCACCTTCGCCTCTCCAATGGGCACTGTGTAAGGCTCTTCCGGAACTTCAACCGTTGCCTCTGGTGGAGAGGGCATCCATCCAAGGCCCATAAGTCCCTTATGGAAGAAGTACATTACTGGATTGTCGTCTCTAATTGCCGAAATCATGAGACCCTTCGCATCGTATGAGTTCGAGGGAATCACCACCTTCAAGCCCGGAACATGAGCAAAAAGCCCGTAGAGGCATTGAGAGTGCTGGGCAGCATCGCTATATCCACCACCCATGGCAGTCATTATAACCACTGGCATCTTTACTTGTCCACCAGACATGTAGTGAGCTTTGGCTATGTGGTTGTAGATCTGATCCATTGCAACTCCAAAGAAATCTATAAACATGAGCTCGACTATTGGCCTCATTCCCTTTGATGCCGCTCCCAAAGCGGCACCTATGAATGCTGATTCGCTTATTGGGGTGTCTCTAACTCTCTCAGGTCCAAACTTCTCTAAAAGTCCACTTGTTGCGCCAAAGATCCCTCCATATGCTCCGATGTCCTCGCCCATCACAAACACGTTTTCATCTCTCTCCATTTCCTGAGCTATTGCCTCCGAGATTGCCTTATACATGGGGAGTTTTCTTGCCATTTCACTCACCTCCCGCAAAAACACCCTTTAATGCTTCTTCCGGCTCTGGATACGGGCTGTTTACTGCAAAGTCAATGGCCTCCTGCACTTCCTTGATGTTCTCCTCCTTGATCTTATTAAGTTCCTCTTCTGTGGCAATACCCTTTTCTAGAAGAAGTTTTTCGAAGTTCAAAAGTGGGTCTTTTTGTTTAGCCAGCTCTAAATCCTCCTTGGGTCTATAGTGCTGAGGATCGCCTTCAAAGTGTCCCCTAAGCCTGTAAACTTTTATCTCAATTAAGCTCGGCCCTTCTCCTCTTCTTGCTCTCTCAACAGCTTCCTTGGCAACTTCATATACAGCTATAACATCCATTCCGTCTACACTGACTCCCGGAATTCCATACGCAGCGGCTCTTTCACTGTTTTTTGAAACTGCAGTGGACTTTTCCTTTGGAACAGAGATTGCCCAGCTGTTGTCCTCTATTACAAAAATCACTGGCAACTTCCAAACTGCGGCTAAGTTAAGAGCTTCGTGAAAAGTTCCTTGGTTTGCAGCACCGTCTCCACCCACTGCAACCGCAACATAGTCCTCTCCCTTTAGTTTTGCCGCTATTCCCACACCAACGGCCTGTGGAAAACTTGCACCAACAATTCCGCTACAGCTGAAATTAACGCTTGCATCAAAAAGGTGCATGTGTCCTCCTTTGCCTCCTGATAGCCCAGTAGCTTTTCCAAAAATCTCAGCAGTCATTTTCTTTAAATTAACTCCCTTGGCAATCGCAAAATGATGTGCCCTGTGTGTTCCTATGAGGGCATCCTCAGGTTTTAGGTGCATACAAACTCCGACTGCTGCAGATTCTTGACCAGAAGATAGGTGAAGCTCTCCTGGGATTGGTCCTGCCGAGATATCAAATCTTGGTGTTTTTCCCTTATAGTACCACTCTGCAAGCGTTTCTTCATAAGTTCTGATCTTATGCATGGTTCTGTATATCTCAAGCAGGGTTTCTTTGGGGATTTCCTTAATTTTTTCCATATTCTACACCTCACCTGTTGGATCAAAAATACAAAAAACTAAGGGAACTATTTTATAAATAAAATCTTGATACATATATAATTTATGGTGCAAGATATTTTTGCAAATAGCAAAGATTTTTTAAACAATCCTAATCTCAACAACCTCTCCAACTTCAAAATCCCCACCGATAAGCTTAACTCTCCTTTCATTGCAGTAAACTCCAACTCCCTTAACCCTACTCCCGTTGGCGAAAACCTCAAAACTTGCTTTGAAGATCCCAACTCCATTAGAGAGAACTTCAGATGCCTCCAAGGTTTTTCCAAAGAGTTCGGCTTTTCCTCCATTGAATATCGCCCCGTATCGGTAATGGGGTAAACCTCCTTCAATGTTTCCAAAAGGTGTCATGCCTTTGCCTTTGGTTTTAAGTGGTCTAAGCCAGAGGTAGTGAGTGGTTTTTTCAACAACTTCAAACTCTTTTCCTTCAACAACAGGAAGGAGGGGCTTAATCTTGGGGAAGAGTGTTAGTCCCCCCTTTGCTCTATATCGGTCTTCACACCTTCTAAGCTCGAAATGGGCATGCTTGTCACTCCAAGGAGAGAAAAACCCTGAAAGCCTTAGGCTTCCAATTTCATCGCCCAGAAAAGCTTTCTCACCAACCTTAAGCTCCGGCTCCACGTGGAGAACCTTTAAGCAAAACCCTTCAACTTCAAAGATGAGAAGGTAATCATCGCTAACCGGAATGTATCTAGGAGTTCTTATCCTTCTTATCTCAACTAGTTTTCCCTCCTCAAAGGGGAAAAGTGCTTTATCCTCGAAATACACATCAACTGCCGTTCCAAGCTTATGAGGGAGATAAGGAGTGTCGAAGAAAGAATATCTGACGTTTGGAATTTCCAGCCATAAATCATTTATTCGGGCTATTTTCATTTATTTCACCTCCATTAACTTCCAGCCTCTTCTGTGCACTTCAATCCCCTCTACCCTTATGTTCAAACGTTTTATGAGTGCCATAACCTCTCTAATGAATCGCCAGAATTTGTCATCATTATTCATGACCTCGTAGCTTTCGGGAAAGTTCTCCCTTAAGAGTTCTTGGAATTTTTGACCGGCGGCTTTTAAATTGAGCATCTCAAAAAAGTAGTAGTCAACAATGTCCCTAGTTTCCCTGATTATCCACTCCAGGTCAGTTATTCCCGGGATAATCGGGCTTACAAAGGCATAGTTTTTCACACCTTCTTCTTTGAGGTTTTTTAAGGCATCTATTCGGAGCTTTTGTGATGGTGTAAAAGGCTCTATAAGTTGTTTCTCCTTTCCTTCGAAACTGTTTATCGTTAACCCGACCTCGATTTCATTAAAGAGCTTGAAAAGGTCGGTATCCCTCATCACTAAGGGAGACTTCGTTAAGATGCTGAGTTTATTCCTCTTGTTCATCATCTCGAGGGTTCTCCTTGTAAGCTTGAGCTCCCGTTCTATGGGCTGATAAGGGTCGGAGATGGTTGACATGGCAACCCTTCCATAAACCCTCTTCCTTGCCAGCTCAGGGGCGTTAGTCTTTACCTCCACCCATGTGCCCCACTCACCATAGGACCTCCATTTGCAGATAAACTTTGCATAGCAGTATTTGCACGCAAATTGACAGCCAACATATTGGTTTACAGCATAGTCTACCCCGGGGATCCTACTCTTTGTGTAGATGGTCTTCGCCTTGGTTTTAATGACTTTCATTTGAACACCTCGGCAACTTTTAAAAGGCCAAAGAAAGTCGAAAAGAGCATTAAACCCAGAAAAATCCTGTAAACTGTCAAAATCCTCTCTTCCTCAAACTTCTTAAGCCCGAGAAAGGTATAAAATGAAGCGATCCAGAGACCGAGCTGGGCTACAAGCAAAGGTGTATCATAGGGGTAATAAGGCGGGGAGAATATAGCCGGAAGGGATAGCATTATGCTCAGCTGAAAGCTGAGAAAAGTTAAAAAGAAAAAATCCGTAATCGAAATGATTGGATTGATTTCTCCAATAACCTTCAGGTTCAAAAAGTACGTAAAAACGAACAAAACCACATAATGCAGCCCATAGAGAGAAAGAAACCTAAATCCAAGTTCTCTCCGCTTTAGAAGTCCATATATTCCCAAAATCACGGCCCCTCCAAGATAAGCGGAGAGCCATGCAGCTAAATCCTTGTAAAACCCATATGGAGCATCGAAGTTAGCAAAAGCTATCGCTCCGGGCTGTGTTATCATTAAAACTCCCAGAGTGAGGAACAGAAACTTCAACTTCTCCTTCTGCTTCATGTGAACACCAAACTTAAATAAGACTTGAAGTTTATATTTCTTGATGTTCGGCAGTGAAATATACTCAAAGCGCTTTTGGGAAGTGGATTTTGTTAGAGGAACAGCGTTAGTCATGATGTTAATATCCAACTTCGTTACGGATTTGCAGTTCTTTCTTGGTTATTCAGAGCATAGACTCTTCTGGAGACTTTTTGCCTATGCAACCGCTTCTCTCTTTGTTTCAATCTCCGGGCTTTCACTTTGGATAAGCCATGCAAGGAGTAAAAAGGGCATAAGAAAGTATCTCCTGAGGTTCGCAAAACTTTTCGGCCTTGGTTTGCTCATAACCCTAACCACATACATGTTGCTGGAAAAAGGAACAATCTATTTTGGAGTTCTACACTTCCTGGGGGTTGCAAGTTTGCTTGTCATTCCCCTCTATTCTCTTGGATGGAAGAACTTCTTCCTCGCAATTCTCTTTCTCCTAGGGGGGCAAATTGTAAATAACATCCATGCAGAGACCCTTCTTCTCATCCCCTTGGGGATAACTCCTCAAAACTTCTTCACTTTAGATTACTTCCCAATCTTTCCGTGGTTTGGAGTTTTCCTTTTGGGAACTGCCATAGGTGCGTTTATTTATCCCGACGGAAAAAGAAGATTCGGTATTAAAACTCCAAAAAATTCCCTTATTGAGTTCGTTTGCTTTATGGGAAGGAACACCCTTAAGATATATCTCCTCCATCAGCCCATATTTGTGGGCTTCCTTTTACTCATCTACACCGGATTGCCCCATCTAAGCTTATGAGGGAGAAAAATGAGGACTTACATTAAAAACATCCTCAAAGTCCTTAGTATCTTGGCAGATGAGATAGTCGTTGGAATATTTTTGTTCTTTATTCTGCCAAGAGCTGGGATAGAAGTTCCCTTAAAGCCAGCCCTTGCTGTAATAGGGTTTCTCATCTTTAAAGATGTTATTGCCGTCAAATTCCTCTGGGAGGTTTTTGATAAGAGGGTAGAAGTTGGCCCTGAGGCATTGATTGGAAAAGAGGCAATGGTTGTTGAAGAGCTAAACCCAAAAGGAGTTGTAAAAATTGGAAACGAGCTCTGGATTGCCGAATGCGTAAACGGAACAGCTAAAAGAGGAGAAAAGGTCAAAGTAATCGAGGTTAGGAGCACTAGGCTTCTCGTGGAACGCCAAGAGTAGTTAAGATCATTGCAATTTCCTCTGGGTTATTTGTTGTGAAGGCTACATCCCATCCCCTTTTGTGGATTACTATGCAACCTTCAGCCGGAAAATTGAATCTTATCGGGGCCCAACAACTTGCCCAGCCCATTTTAACCTCAAAACTAATAATTTCATCTATCTTTATTGTTTTTCTAACGATAAAGCCAACGGTGCCGCGAAGCCGTATTTCGTTTTCATCGATTTCAATTCTAAATGTTATAAGGTCCAGCAAGATAAGAATCAGGGAAACAAAAATTACTGACATAATCTCAAACCCTTCTCCTTCAACATAAGTAGCCCAAAGTCCAGCCGAAAGCCCTATGAACCCTGGAAGGGTCAGCAAAAGCATGAACTTACTGAATCTTTTTTCTTCGTAGAGCATAGAGCATCAAAAAGAGGAAATAGTTAAAATTTAATAAAGCTTTCCCAGGTTTTTGTGTCCTTCAAGCCGTGACCGGTTGCAACGATAACAACGCTCTCATCTCTATCAATTATTCCCTCTTCTCTCATGGTTTTAGCGAGGGCAAGGGCTGTTGCTGAGGAGGGCTCCACAAAGAGGCCTTCTTTTCCAAGCATCATTCCAGCCTCCATAGTGCCTTCATTCGTTACTGTGCCTAGGTATCCTTTGCTTTCATCAATTGCCTTTATGACGTTCTCACCATCCACCGGAGCCTTAACGGCTATAGCCGAGGCAACAGTTGGCTTCTTCTCTTTTATAGGTGTGATCGGCTTTTTCTCTTTCCAGGCCCTAACTATTGCATCGTAACCTTCAATCTGAGCTCCCGCAATTTTTGGCAATTTTTCAATAAGACCCACTTCATAAAATTCCTTTGCAGCCTTCCAAATAGCCCTCAAATGAGTGCCTGCGCCAATGGGCACCACAATCCAATCGGGAGAGTCGAACCGGAGCTGGTCAAAGATCTCAAAGGCCGTGCTTTTTTGGCCTTCAACTCTATAGTGGTAGTTACCCGTAAGGTAATAGCTTTCCTCCTTTGCCATTCTTTCGCTCTCTGCCAAGGCTTCATCGTAAGTACTTCCATGGATTTTTATCTTTGCACCATAAACAACTGCTTGAACGAGCTTTTCAATTGGAGTCCCTTCCGGAACCACTATTGTTACTTCAAGCCCCGCTTTAGAGCCGTAGGCAGAGATGCTGGCGGCCATATTTCCCGTTGAAGCCACGACAACTTTTCTCGCATGGAATTCAAGGGCTTTTGTTATCTCTACGCTCGAACCTCTATCCTTAAATGCCCCCGTTGGATTTTCTCCTTCATTTTTGATATAAAGCTTTCCAAATCCAAGCTTTTTCTCTAGATTTTTCATTCTATAAAGCCTTGTACCTCCTTCGTTGAGACTAACGATCTTCCTAAGGTTTGAAACCGGGTAGAACATCCAGTACTTCCATACCCTTGGAGACTCCCTAAACCATGAATCATTGTCTTCTATAATGTCTCTAATCGAATCGTAATCATACTGAACATCCAAAGGAGCGCCACACTTTTCACATTTGTAAATTCCACTTACCAAGGAGTACTCCTTATCGCATTTGGTGCATTTTAGTATTGTTTCAAACATTTTAATCACCTCCCCGGTTTGGTTCAATATTTATGAATATTATAAACCTTCAGACCACTTCAATTATTCTAAAGAAAGCTTAAGTGCAACCTTGACTTTTCTTTTTTCAAGCCTCCCCTTTAGGGCGGGGAGGAGGTCAGATACAAGAGCAATTCCAATTCATCTATCCTCTAAATCTCAGAACATGAATATCTC
>CAYNRW010000028.1:0-13856 GCA_964399725.1 uncultured Thermococci archaeon
TTAAAGACCACTACCTTTATGTACTCTTCTTAGCATGAGTACTTTAGGGGAACAGTTATGTATACAGTTGAAGTCTTTAATTTGAAGAAAAGGTATCCTAAAAAGATTCCTCTTCCCCTGAGAAAGGTAGAATGGGTTGAGGCAGTTAAAGGTATTACCTTTAAGGTTAAAAAGGGTGAGCTTTTTGGCCTTCTTGGACCCAATGGAGCAGGAAAGACCACTACAATAAAAATGCTCACCACTTTGCTTGAACCCACAGAAGGAAAAGCAAGAATCTTGGGATACGACATACGAAAGGATGCAAGGGAGATCAGAAAGAGAATAAACCTCGTAGCGGAAGGAGAGAGAACTCTATATTGGCGTTTGAGTGCGTATGAGAACCTAAAATATTTTGCAAGGATTTACTACGTCCCTAAGAGAGAAGAAAAAGAGAGAATTGAAGAGCTCCTTAAATTAGTTGGGTTATGGGAAAGAAAAGATGACCTCGTCATGAACTACTCAAGAGGAATGAAGCAGAGGCTGGCCATAGCGAAAGCGCTGATAAACGACCCGGAAGTCCTGTTTTTGGACGAACCTACTCTGGGCTTAGACGTTCAGAGCTCTATATTCGTTAGGGGATTCATAAGAAAACTTGTTGACGAGAGAGGCAAGACTGTTCTCCTAACTACCCACTATATGAGTGAGGCAGAGCAACTTTGTGATAGGATAGCCATAATAGATCATGGCAGGATTATAGCCCTTGATACCCCAGATGGCCTTAAAAAGCTCGTTAGAGATGAAGATGCTGTTGAAATACGTCTCAAGGGGAAAGGCATTTTTGATAATTTGCCTTGGAGAATGGCGGTTGTTGATGAGGATTCCGAAAGAGGAATTATAACCCTGAGGGGTCAAGTAGATGAGGAAGAGCTTCCCAAGTTAGTCAAATGGCTTGTAAAGAGGGGGGCAAAGATAATAAGCGTGGAGCAGAAGGAGCCAACTCTTGAAGACGTTTTTATAAAGCTCACCGGCAGGGGGTTGAGGGATTGATATTGCCGGCTGTAATAGAGAAGGAGTTTAGGATGTTTTTCCGGTATCCTTTAAGGGTTGTAAGCTCCATTTTAGTTGGATTAGTTTTCCTTCTCCAGTTTGTCTTCTTTGGACAGGCAGTTCTTGGAGGTAGGTACTCACAACTGCTCGCCACTTCTACGGGAATGGGTGATTATCCTACATACGCTTTGATTGGCTATGTTTTGTGGTGGGTCTCAGTTTCGCCCATGGAGGCTTACGTTTGGGGCGTGAGAAGAGAGCTCCAGAGGGGAACTTTTGAAATGAATATTCTTTCTCCAGCTAAGATTTTAGAGTTGCTTTCTGGATTGGCCATTAGCTGGCTTTTAATGGACTCTGCCCTCATGGGAGTTGTCTTTGCGATTGGTGCTGTGATATTTGATATTCCCCTTACCGTCTCGGTAATCTTGAAGTCAATTCCAATTATTCTAGCATCGCTCTTTGCGTTTTTGGGATTTGGGTTCATCTTTGCAGGCCTTGTAATGCTTCTAAAGAACATAGGACCTTTTGCTCAGATATTTGAGTTCTCAATGATTTTCTTCTCTGGAGTATTCTTCCCCCTTAGCGTAATGCCCGAATGGCTGGTTGCTTTTTCAAAGATATTCCCGTTAACTCATGCTGCTTCTGCAGTGAGGGCTATCTTCGTTGGAAAAACGTATGCAGAGATACAAGGCGAGATAATATGGCTTCTCTTTTTGATTCCCCTCTACTGGATGATTGGATACCTGATTTTTAAATGGGCGGAGAAAATAACCCGGGTGATTGGATATGGAGGTTATTAACGAGCTTAGGGCACTTTACGGTGTTGCAGTCAAGAGCTGGAGAATCTTTTTGAGCTATAAGCTATGGTTCATCAGTGACGTTATGTTAGGTTTCTTTTTTGTCGGTCAGGCCTTGTTGATAGGAATAGGCCTTACCGGAGAGAGAAACTCTCCCGCGCTTCAGCGCCTCACGGGATATTCGGACTACGTAACCTTTGCTGTCCTGGGATTTATGGTATTGGGCTTTGGATTAACTTTTATTAGTGGCTTTGTATGGAGCGTTGTCGATGAGCTCTATGCCGGGACTCTTGAGTACTCTTTTGCAGCACCAATAAGGAGGCTGACCTTCTTTATGGGCAACGTGCTTACTCGAATTTTCTTGTCTCTCATCTATATGTCCATCTATGTTCCCCTTTTTGTGATTATATTTGGGGTTCACTTCAACTTCCTCAACTTCATTAAAGCTCTTCCAGTACTATTTGTAGGCACCGCAGGGATGATAGGGATGGGAATGGCAGTTGCGGGCATCGTCCTCTATTTGAAAGACCCGGGTCCATTTATAACGATTCTCGAAATGCTGGTCTTTGCCCTAAGCGGTGCGATGTATCCGATTTCAATCTTGCCCAAAGGGTTGCAGATAATGGCAAAAATTCTCCCCTATGCCCCAACGAGTGAAGCTGTAAGAAAAGTTGTTGCCTATGGATATGAAAAAGCCTCCCAGGAAATCTCTTATCTTATCTTTCTTTCACTGCTTTATGCCTTGCTGGGGTATCTAAGCTATAAATGGAGTGAAAAGCAAGCAAAAACAATTGGCTTAAAAAGCTATTAAAAGGGCAAATCCAACTTCAAGTCTTCTGCCATTCTTTTAATTTCTTCCAGCGGGAGGATTGCACTTCTTGCACCCACTTTCTGCACCGTGAGATATGCTAACAGGGTTCCAAGTTTTGTTGCATCTCCTAGCTCCCAGCCTTTAAGAACCCCGTAAATGAATCCGGCATCAAATGCATCTCCTGCTCCGGTAGAGTCTATCACTTCAGCACTCAGCCCTCTAATCTCGAAGACTTTTCCCTTATCATCCCTAACCATTGCCCCACCGCCGTTTAGGGTTATAATGACGTTTTTAGCCCCAACATCGTGGATTTTCTCCAAGCTTCCATACTTTCGTTTGAACTCATCTTCATTCATTAGTAGATATGTTATTTTGTCTTCAACAGAACTAGGCACCTCTGCCTCTCCTATGTCGAGTGAAATGGAAACCCCGTTCTCGAAGGCAAAGTTAACGGTCTTTTCAATGAGCTCTTTCGGATTGGAGGACATGTGAACATGCCTTGCCCTTGAAAGGTATTCAAAATTAACATCTCTATAGGCATTAGCGCCGAGATGCTTCACTATCCTTTTATCTTCCCCCTTTATTAAGGAGATGGCGATTCCAGAATGTTCATTGACGACTTTAATACCTCCAACATCTACTCCAATTTTCTTAAAATAGTGTATGTGCGCCTCTCCAATTTCATCGTTGCCTACAGCTCCGATAAATCCCACCTTAACTCCCATGTGGGCTAACCAGGAAGCGGTATTGCCCGCAGCTCCCCCTAACCCAAAGTGGGCTCTCTTAGCAATTACTTTCTCGTGAAACTCGGGAAATCTCTCAACAAGGAGGATTATATCATAGTTGAGATTCCCAATTGCAACTACATCAAACATTCTTTCACCCCTAATATTCTTTCCATTTGGCTGATTTATATTTTTCTCCGTCGAACGTCCTTTTGTATACATCTTCGCCTAAGATAATGCTTTTATAGTCTTAGATGTTAGTTTAAACGATTGTCTAAACCTTTAGATTATGGGTGATATGCAATGGAAGAGAAATTAGAAAACGCCCTTAACTGGGCTCTCGAAAAATTTAAAGCGGAGTACATAGAGATTCGCTATGAGAACATCAGCAAGAACACTTTAGAGCTCAAGGATGGAACTTTTACAACTTTTGCCGGCAAAGAGCAAATGGGGGTTGCAATTAGGGTTCTAGCAGACGGAGCTTGGGGATTTTCTTCAACAAATAGAGTTGAAAATCTTGAAAAAGCTATAGAAAGTGCATACAAACTTGCAAAAGCAGCGGCAAAAGCTAAAAAGGAAAAAATTCAGCTTGCGGAGATAAAAACCAACCAAGATATCGTGAAGAGCAAGATGAAAATAAAGCCCAGAGATGTTTCAATAGAGGAAAAGGTTGAGAGGTTAATGGATCTGGAGGCTCTTCTCAAAGAAGACAAAGCTATAAAATCAACTTGGCTTCGCTATGAGGATGCAAGTGGTGAAAAAATCCTCATAACAAATGAGGGCACAAAAATAAAATGGGATCTGAACTACATATGGCAATACATTTGGGCAACGGGCAAAGAGGGAGAGAAGCTTGCAGCTGCGAGAGATGAAGTTGGAGCTGTAGACTACGGCTGGGAGTTCTTCAAGGAGAGAGAGCCAAATGAGGAAGTTGCCGAAAGGGTCATAAGAAAAGTTCATGCCCAACTGCAGGGAGTTGCCCCAAAGAGAGGAGAATTCCCAATAGTTGCTGGGCCGATAGTTGTGGGCATTATAGCTCACGAAGCCCTTGGACATCTGGCGGAGGCTGATTTGACGATAAACTCGCCGTTTAAGGATTTAATTGGCAAGCAGGTTGCTCCTGAATACGTCACAATGAGCGAGCGCATAGTTGAGGGGGGCTTTGGAAATGACCGCTATGATGATGAGGGGGTTCCGGTTAAGGACATCCATATCATTGAAAACGGCATCTTAAAAGGGATAATGCTGAACAGGGAGTATGCACACAAGTGGAACATGGAGCCAAATGGACATGCAAGGGCCGAAAATTACACGTATCCGCCTATAATAAGAATGCGCAACACAATCTTCGAGCCGGGAGACTGGAAGTTCGAGGAGATTATAGAGGACATTAAGTTTGGATATTACGTGGTTGACTTCAGAGGAGGCCAAGCTCAGCTTAACTCAGCCTTTCAGGTAGGAGTTCAAGAAGGTTACATGATAGAAAACGGTGAAATAACGAAGCCCATAAGAGACACTTCGATAAGCGGAATCGCGATTGAGGCATTAAAGAAGATAAGTGCTGTGGGAAATGATTTTGGTCTTGAAATGGGAAGATGTGGAAAGGGACAGACTGCTTTTGTCAGCTCTGGTGGTCCACATATGCGCTTTGATGGAGGAATAGTAATAGGGTGATGAAAATGGAAGAGCTGATTCGTTTTGGGGAAAAATTCTTCGATGAACTTGAGATTGCCGTTTACAAGAACAGAGATGCAAGCGTTAACATTGAACTCAACGAGGTTTCCACTTCGGCTTTGAGGGAAAGGGTTGTCACCGTTGTTAGGGGAGTTAAAGAGAAAAAGCTCGGGGTTTCGATAATTGACACTGCAGACAAAGAGAAAATCAAAGAGGCCATAGAAAGGGCATACAAGATGGCAAAGCTCAACAAACCCGATGAGAGGTGGATTTCGCTTCCAGAACCGGGAAAATACAGAAAGCCAAGAAAAGTTGATAAAGAGCTCAAAGAGGTTTCTCCAGATTACTTTGTGGAGCTTGCGAGAAGAGGCATAGAGCTTGCAAGGGAAGAAGGGATAGTGGTAGCAGGCGGCGGTGGCGGAGCAGAATGGGGAGAAAGCTTGATAATGAATTCTCACGGAGTTAATGTGTCTCAAGAGGGTGGAGGAGCTTTCTTTTACATTGAGCTTGTTGGAATGAAAGAGGGCAGAGTAACTCCCGGGATTTTTGAGTTTGATGCAAAGCTTTCCCTCAATCTTGAGGTGGAAAATGTTGTTAAAAATGCCCTGCAAAAAGTTAAATGGGCGTTTAAGGTTGAAAAAAGCAAAACAGAAGAAGCAAAGGTAATCTTGGAACCGTGGGCAATTTCAAGCCTTCTATCCTATGCACTCTTCCCTGCGTTCAGTGGGGAAAAACTTGTCAAAGGAACAACTCCGCTAGCCAATAAAATAAATGAGAACATTTCAAACGAGCTTCTTGCCATATATGATGACCCACTCCACGAGCTCAGTATAAACCCAGTTATAGCGGACGATGAAGGAGTACCAACTAGAAGGAACGCAATAATCGAGAAGGGCGTCTTTAAAGGTTTCATCTGGGACAACTACTGGGCAAAGGTTTATGGAGTTGAGAGCACTGGGAACGGGAAGAGAAACATATCCACGGGTGGAATAAACATAGGCCTCCATAACGTTGTAATTGAAAGTGGCAAAAGAACTCTTGAAGAGATTATAGGAGAGGTGGAGCATGGTTACCTTGTGGATGGCTTCCAAGGGGCTCACTCGAGCAATCCAGACAACGGAAACTTCGCAGTTGTAGCAAATCCAGCGTTCTTAATAGAGAACGGTGAGATAAAGGGCTCCACAGTGTTTATGATGAGTGGCAACGTTTACGAGCTATTGCCGAACCTCTACGAGGTAAGCAAGGAGCAAAAAGTATTGCCCTTTGGGGGAAGCATGGTTGTGCCCTCAATGGCCTTTGAGAACGTGAGAATAGCGGGTAAGTAGGATATTTTATCCATCCAACCTTTTTTAAAACCTCTCTTTGATTTTACCAACATGTATGAGTTGACGGAAGATTACAAGCTTAGGAAGATAACTAAATACGAGCTCGACATGGTGGATGAAAGGGAAGACTTGCTCATAATCCCTCCATCTTCAAAAGCCGGCTCCTGCGGGAATGATTGCGTTTTCTGTTATCTTATGCAAAATCCACCGCAGATGATATATCGCGCTTCTAAACACGATACCCTTAATGATCCCGATCTTGAGAATAGAATAGCCTACGCGAGAAAGCACTATGACCTGTGGATAAGGGTCACTGATACGAGTGCAAACGTTCGCTTTGATGAAAAAAGGATCGAGAGTTTGCACTCAGCAGGGCTTGATGAGATTCAAATTTCCCTCCACACCACAAAGAGGGAGGTAAGGATTAAACTTATGAAAAACAGAAACGCTGGAAAAGTTATTGACCTTTTGCCCAAGGTTGTGGAGAACTTTAGGGTCATAGCGGATATAATATTGACCCCTGGTTACAACGTTTTCGATATAGGGGAAATCTTAGATGAGTTAGACGGCTTTGGTGTTCATGAAGCCAGACTCTTCCCTATTGGGGTTACTAGGTATTCAAGGACGAGAGCATTAACGAGGGAAGAGCTTCTCTTTGTTAAAAACGTCGTTCTTGAGAAGCAGAAAGAGCTCAGCCTAAAGGTAGTTATTCCCCCAATATTTCAGGCACTACTTGGGGAATTCAAGATTCCTCTAGAGCCTTTTGACGTTGAGCCTTCTCTACCAACTTACATTTTCACTGGGGAGCTGGCTTATCCAGAACTCAAACGTCTCTTCCCAAAAATTAACGTCGTAATGGTCAAAAATGAATTCTTCGGGGGTAATATAGGTACTGCCGGTTTATTAACGGCCTATGATGTCCTTAGGGAAGTTGAAAAGCTTCCAGAGGTTGAGCTGGGAGTACTTCTTCTCCCGGAGGTCATGTTTTATGGAGACTCTACTTTAGACGGCTGGAGGAGAGAAGAACTCTTCACTAAAATTTTGGTGGAGAAGGGCTATATTGTCGAGACTGCCCTTGAACCCCAAGAGATTCCAAAAATACTGGAGAGGTTGTGATCAACACCTTTAAAAACCTATTGAGAAAGTCACTAAAGGCGAGAAAAATAGAAAAGGTGAGAGAGTATGAAAAATCCATTTGAAAAAATGCCAACCATACTTCTAGCGAATGAAATCATTGATAAAGCGTTTAGGCGAGCTGAAAAAGCAGCTTCGGCTTTTAATCCAAGGGGGGGTGTGGTTAGTAAAGCGAGACAAAGAGAGGAGCTTAGAATAAGGACTGTCTCAAACGTTATTAGGGATAACCTTAGAAAAATTCTCAATAGGACACCAGGTGTTTCCACTCTTCCTCCATTCTATCAGGAGCTCTTAGATATACTAGTTGACAGGAGAATGTTTCATAAGGCTTTGGCCTCGGTAAACTGGGCAATAAAAACCATAAGAACATTAGAAGAGAGATACGTGGAGAAGATACGGTATTCAAGAGATCCAAAGGAGATTGCACAGCTGAGAAGGGAATTCTATGGGAGGGTTGCGAGCGTCATAAAAGACATAGCCGACAACCTTGAGTATCTCAACAAGGCTAGGAACGTTTTAAAGGACATGCCCGTGATTGACCTCACTCTTCCGACAATAGTAATAGCGGGCCATCCAAACGTTGGAAAGTCCACACTTTTGAGAAAGCTCACGAATGCCAAGCCTGAAGTGGCTAGTTATCCTTTCACGACAAAGGGAATAAACGTTGGTCAGTTTGAGGAGCACTGGATGAAGTATCAGGTCATAGACACGCCTGGCCTCTTAGATAGACCATTGAGCGAAAGAAACGAGATAGAAAAGCAGGCGATTTTGGCATTAAAGCATCTGGGCAAGCTGATAATTTACATCTTTGACCCAAGTGAGTACTGTGGCTTCCCAATAGAGGAGCAGATGCACCTTTTTGAGGAAATATACGAAGAATTTGGTGAATTTCCGTTTATAGTGGTGCTGAATAAGATAGACATTGCAGATGATGAAAAGATAAAAAGAATAGAGGAGTTCCTTAGAAGCAGGGGGATTGAGCCTCTAAGGATTTCTGCTGAAAAAGGGCTTGGAATAGAGGAGCTAAAAGAAAGGGTGATAAAAATAATAAAGCCCGAAATGGAGGCTATTGCCCGCAGTATGGGCAGAATTGAAGGTGAATAGGCTTCAAAGCTCCGCAGTACTCACACTTTTCTTTTAGCTTCGCTCCACAGTTGGGGCAGTATAAATAGTCATCCTTCATGGGAAAGCCGCAGTTATAACATTTATTTTGGGCAATTCTCCTCTTATAGACCCTTTCAGGCTTGAAGTATTCTCTTCTTAGGTAGTAGAGGGCTAAGAGTGTGGCAAGTGCCCCAAAGAGGCTTATGCCTATAAGCTGAATCGTGCTCCATATTGCAGAGAGGAGCAGGTAAATAAGCAACAGCGAAGAATACGCTATCAGAGAAGAGGTGTAGATGTTTTTGTATCTCCGAAGAAGCAAAAGCGATGCTACGAAAACTGGAATGGCAAATAAAAGCTTTAACATGAGAACTTTAAGCCTGTAGGCATTGTAGGCCCTTCTATATTCCTCGTTTGCCTTCTGCATAAGCTCCTGAATCTTTGAGCCAATATCCTCCAGCTTTCTGTGGGTCTGTTCATAGGCACTTTTTGCCCCAAGATATTGGAAATGGGCTTTCTCATAAGCTTCCTTCGCTCTCAGGTATTCGGCCCTTAGCCCCTCCGTTGCATTCCCGCTCTCAAGTGCAACTCTGTATTCCTCCCTTTTGAAGAGGTAAACCCTCTCCGCCTCAGTTAAGTTATTTTCTGCCTTTTTATACATCTCGAAGAGCTGTTTGTCGAGTTCCATCAAGCGGCTTTGATTTTCGAGAAGGGGTTTTATCCCGTATTTTTCCTGATAATACTCATAATCCGGTCTTTGGGGGACGTTTTCGAGCTCTCTGAGGAAGTTTATGCTCGCCAGAAGGAGGAAAGCAACAAACAAACTCGCAAGTATCTTTTCAATGCGTGAATATTCCATTACTCGTCCCGGAATAAATAGGGACTCCAAGTATATAAAACTTTCACGAGAAAAGAAAGAAATCAGGCGTTTGCTTCCTTAATGAGGACTGCGTTTACAACACCATCTTGTCCTGGTCTTGAAGTAACGATTGCCTTTCCAATCTCTGTCTGTATTATTGCACCTTTTGTAATGATGTTCCTTCTAACGTACTGTCTGTTGGCTGGGTTCTCAACTACGCTAAGGATTTTTACCTTCTTGCCCTTTCCGTTATCAAAGACGTTTGCGTAGAGTGCCTTTACGAGTCTGACTTTTCTGTTGCCACCATATGTCCTGATTATCTTTCTCTCTTCTTTGTCTTCAACCACCCTTGTGAAGGCCGACTCTCTTCCGAGCTCCCTCTTTCTCTTCTTTCTTGCGAGTATAATCCTTCCACCTGAAGGCTTTTTGAGTGATCTTCCCTGCCAGATAGCCATAACTCTCACCTCATGATGATCTTAGCCCTATGGGCATTTTAGGGATTTGCTTATAAATCTTTTCCCTTCCAAAATCCTTAAAACCATAACCCTCTTATCTCTCCTGGTGGTGCAGATGGGAGCTGTAAATGCTTTTGCCAGAACCATTGTTACTATTACAAAAAATCCCAAGCTTTTGCTGATTCCATTGATGATTTCGATTATTTTAAGCCCAATTTCTGCCTATCTTGTAAAGGAAATGCCAGCCTTTGAAAGCCTTTCTGAACTTCCAGAAAGCAGTAATGAGAGTATTATCTTTGAAGAGCACGGTGCGTTTTCTGAAGAAATGCTTACCGAACTTGCAAACTTCTCTAAGTTTTTGCTGGTTTTTATGCTCATTTCTCTTCTCCTTCAGGCTCTGAGCGAATATGCTATGATAAAAGGTGCTTTAATGGCGGAAGAAGGGGAAGAATATTCCCTTATTGATCTGATACATGAAGGCATAATGCACGTTTTTCAGGTGTTTCTGATACTCATAATTATTGGAGTTATAAGCTCTGCAATCCTTTTAGTTCCCTTATTTTTGTTTAGTGCCTTGATATTTCTCTCAGGGAGCGTAGCGTTAATTCTTCTCCTCATCTTAGTCGAAATGCCCCTAGTCTTGTTTGTAATAGGGGCAAGCTCAATGGCGGTGCCTATTTACGTGTTAAGCAACTCCATCAGTTCTTCTTTGGGATGTTTTTTACTAGCGTTCAAAAACAAACTCTCCTCTATGACTTTTGGGGCACTGCTCGTTTTGTCGATCTTTTTCCTTTTGGCGGTCCCGGCATCTTTCATTGGCCTCTTATTCTTGGGGAGAACTGACTTTGTGGGGAATTTAGCAGCTAATCTTCTGCAGGCTCCATTTCAAGCTATAATCCAAGCATTAGTAGCCATTGGGGGGTTGATGCTCTACCTTGAGTTTTCAAAGAGTGGATATGAAAAAGAGACAATAGAAGAGTTTAAATTTTAGCCTTTTCTCTCTTTTGCCGCTTTTACTAATCCTCTGAACACCGGTGCTGGGTTCATGGGTCTTGATTTGAACTCCGGATGAAATTGAGTTGCTATAAAGTAGTGCCTGTCGGGCAGCTCGAGAATTTCCATTCTTCTCTCATCGTCTCCAGCTATGCCGCTGAAAACAAGACCCGCTTTCTCAAGTTGTTCAATATATTCTGGGTTTACCTCCCAGCGGTGCCTGTGGCGTTCGTAGACGAGCTCTTTACCATAGACTCTGTGGGCGAGAGTGCCCTTCTTTATTTTTATTGGATATGCTCCAAGTCGCATTGTACCACCAAGCTTATCAAGATCTCTCTGTTCTGGCATGAGATCAACAACTGGATGCGGCGTTTGTGGGTTTATCTCAGTTGAATTTGCCCCTTCGAGACCAAGAACATGTCTTGCAAACTCCACCACCGTAAGCTGGAACCCAAAGCATATTCCCAAGAATGGAATATCGTTTTCTCTCGCATATTGTATGGCCATAATCTTGCCTTCGCTTCCTCTTGCTCCAAATCCGCCCGGAACTATTATCCCGTGAACCCCTTCAAGAAGTTTAAACCCTTCTTTTTCTAAGTCTTCCGCTTCAATCCACCTTATTTTTGCTTTCACATCATTGGCAACACTTGAGTGCTTCAATGCTTCCTTTATGCTGAGGTATGAATCGGCAAGTTTAACGTACTTTCCTACGATTGCTATCTCAACTTCCTCCTTCAAGCATTTGTACCTTCTGACCATTTCTTCCCATGCCCTTAGCTCTGGTTCCCTATCCTCTAGTCCAAGCCTTCTGGTCAGGTATTTACCAAGCCCTTCCCTCTCAAGCAGAAGTGGAACTTCATAGGTGTCCTCAACATCGTAAGCGCTTATTACGGCCTCCTCAGGCACGTTTGTAAACAAGCTTATCTTTTTTCTAGCCCCTTCCTCAAGCGGATCCTCACTTCTGGCTATTATTGCATCTGGCTGAATTCCCAGTGAGCGGAGCTCTTTAACGCTGTGTTGTGTGGGCTTTGTTTTTTGCTCTCCAACAACTTTAAGCTTTGGAACATAAGTTACGTGGACAAAAGCCACGTTCTCCCTTCCTTCTTCGAGCTGCATTTGACGTGCTGCCTCAAGGAATGGCATACTCTCTATATCTCCCACCGTACCTCCTATTTCCACAACGAGCACATCGTAATCCTTGGCTATTCTCCTTATTCGATCCTTTATCTCGTTGGTAATGTGAGGGATAACTTGGACGGTTGCACCTAAGTAGTCGCCTCTTCTCTCCTTTTCTATGACGGAGGAATAAACCTTTCCAGTTGTTATGTTGTGGTCAAATGTTAGGTTTGTGTCCAAAAAGCGCTCATAGTTTCCAAGGTCAAGATCGACTTCTCCCCCATCATCAAGCACAAAAACTTCTCCATGCTGGTACGGGCTCATAGTTCCGGCGTCGTAGTTAATGTATGGGTCTATCTTGATGTTTGTGGTTCTAAAGCCTCTTGATTTCATGAGCATTCCAAGTGAAGCACTTGTTATTCCCTTTCCAAGACCACTCACTACTCCACCCGTTACAAAGATGAACTTTGCCATCTCAAAAACCTCCAAAAGTTATGTTGTCCCTTGCGACAAGGAAGCTTAAAAGTTTTGTTTAGAAAAGGCTAAAAATGATAAATCCCAAATTATAAATCCCAGCAAAAAATGAAAAAACACAAAGATTCAAACGCCGTTGTTGTCGTTAATCTCTACTCCTTCTTCCTCTTTTCCATTGTGGAGCTCTTTAATCTCAAAAACCTTTAAAGGCACTTTTTTTAGAGCTTTTCCCACCACAGCTTTGGCGATTCTCTCTGCATGTTCGAGACTTTGGGCATTAAACACCTTAAGCGTCAAATAAATCCCAACCAGACCCACGCTTCCAATAACAAAAGCACTCTCAAAGGGCGAACCACACACAGGGCACTGGGAATAACCGATTTCAACCCTCACGAAGTCGAGCTTTTCCTTGTTTAGAGCCTTCGCCACCTTTGATACAGCAACGTTTATAGCATCATCCGGACTTTCGACGTCTCTCACTATTATTGGAGCCTCAAGGACGACTATATAATCTCCCATCTTCCTCACCCGAATGCGAATAGTCTGTTATCTTCTCCTTTAAACACTCCAAGCCTCACTCCCGCGTCAATAAAGCCATGAGCATAGTTCAAAGCGGCAAATGCAGTGACGTAATCTCCTTTTTTGTAGTAGTATTCAGCGTCGCTATAGTAGCTCTTTGCCATGGTTAAAAAGTCTTGCGCTACAGAGAAGAGAAGACTTTTTTCATGGACTGCTATCTCAAGTGTCTCGAGGGCTTTTCTTGTGATTTCAAAATACTTCTTAAGTTTCTCTTCGGTGATCTCTCGCTCCACCGGTCTCGCCTCTCTTGAGTGTTTTGAAACCCTTATAAATCTTAGCTTTTATACCTTTTTCGGTGGAGAGAGCAGGTGATTAAGCCCTTCACAACAGCAGGAAGATTCAGCAGAGGGTTTAAGGATGTTGGTTTTGAGATATCTAGAGCTATAGAGAATTTTCCTCCTAAAGAAAAGCCTATCAAGCTAATTTTCCCGAAGCAGTGGTATTTGTTGAAGACATAAAGAGGCTGAAGGCGAAAGAGTATGAAGGAAGTTGGAAACGCCGAAGTTCTCATTGGTGGCTTACTATGTGGACATTTCACAGCAATAAGGACATGAGAATCCACTCTTTCATCCAAAGTGGAGCTTGCTAAAGAAAATATCCCAATTTTGGCTAAGAAAAAAGAGCAGTTGTATCGGTTGAAGTAGGAGGAAGCACTTCCATAATTCTGAGCGAAAGATTTATATTTGGACTTTTGCTTTAATGCTTTGGGCGGGCCCGTGGTCTAGATGGTTATGACGCCACCCTTACGAGGTGGAGGTCCGGGGTTCGAATCCCCGCGGGCCCACCA
>CAYNRW010000029.1:0-13734 GCA_964399725.1 uncultured Thermococci archaeon
TTCATGCCACTCACCTCACTAATTACACTCCCGGACTAATTAAGGATTTTGAAGAACAAAGTTTATAAGGGGTATATCTTTTGATATATCTGGTGATATATATGGAAAGACCGAAATACCGGGGATATTTGAAACTTCTCATCCTTCATTTGCTTGAGGAAAAGCCTTTACACGGCTATGGTATAATGACAGAGCTTAAGAAAAGGTATGAAATACCAAGCCCAAGTGCCGGAGCAATATATCCCCTACTGTCGAGTTTAAAAAGGAAAAACCTTATTGAGGTTGTTGAAACAGAAAAAAGAGAGAAAAAGCTCTATAGAATCACAGAAAAGGGAAAATCATATCTCAATGAGCATCAAAATGAACTAAGAGATGCTCTTGAGAAGGTTGAGCGCTTTAGAGAATTTTCCAGACTTGGAGGCGGGGAGTTGTTTAAAACAATAAAAGAGGTCATGGAGAGTTTACCTTCACTTTCTGCCTCCCAAAAGGCCGAGATTTCAAAGGAAATCGAGAACTTCACAAAAAGAATAAAACTCATACTCATTGGAGGTAGATAGCATGTATGCCATTGAGGTTGAGAATCTCGTCAAGAAGTATGGTGATTTTGAAGCTGTAAAAGGGGTCTCCTTCAAAGTCAAAAAGGGTGAAATATTTGCCTTTTTAGGACCGAATGGAGCAGGTAAAACAACTACCGTTCATGTTCTAACTACCCTCTTAAAATTGACCTCAGGAAGGGCTATCGTCGCTGGACATGATGTTATTAAGGAGCCCATGGAAGTAAGAAAGAGAATAGGAATAGTGTTCCAAGACCCAAGTCTTGATAGGGAACTAACCGCTTATGAGAACATGTATATCCACGGGAGAATATATGGATTGGGCGGAAATGAGCTTAAGAATAAAATAATGCAACTTTTGAAATTTGTAGAGCTCTGGGAATTTAAAGACAAACCCGTAAAATATTTCTCGGGAGGTATGCAAAGAAGGCTTGAAATTGCAAGGGCTTTGCTTCATGAACCAGAAGTGCTATTCTTGGATGAGCCAACAATAGGGCTTGACCCACAGACAAGATCCCACATATGGGAGTATATTAAAACCATGAAAGAGGAGCATGATATGACGATCTTTCTGACAACACATTATATGGATGAAGCAGAGCAGCTGGCAGATAGAATAGCAATTATGGATCATGGCAAGATAATTGCCGAAGGAACAGCAGATGAGCTCAAAAAGATTGTTGGTAACGATGTTATATACCTCAAACTTGAGGCTTTGGAGGACGTTAAATGCCTTAAAGCTGAATTCATTAGAGGCTGTAAAATTTTACCCGATGGAAGGGTTAGACTTGAAGTTGTAAATGCCGCGGAAGATTTGCCTAAGATTTTTGACCTTGCTAAGGAGCAGAATGTGAAAATCATTGAAGCTACTTACCACAGGCCAACACTTAATGATGTCTTTCTATACCTGACTGGAAGAGAGATTAGAGATGAAGGAGAGGCAAATACTTTGACGTCAATGATAAGGATGAGAATGAGGAGGTGAAACAGATGAGAGGTTTAACAACGATGGCATACAGACAGCTCAAGCGATTTATAAGGGCAAGGTCGAGGGTTGTGGGAATGATAATTAACCCCTTAATATGGCTTGTGTTCTTTGGACTGGGCTGGAGTAAGGTCTTTGATAATCCAATTGCTAGATCAATATTTGGAGGCGTCGACTACCTAACGTTCCTTGCTCCAGGCATATTTGCAATGACAATCTTCAATCAGAGCTTTATAGGGGGCGTTAGTGTTATATGGGACAAGCAGTTCGGCTTCCTTAAGGAGGTTTTAGTGGCCCCGGCCTCTAGAAAAGAGGGAATAGTAGGCAGAATTCTTGGAGATTCCCTAGTAACATTGACACAGGGGATGATAATCCTCCTCTTGACGTTCCTCTTGGCAGAAAACCTTAAGCCGAGTGGAATCCTGCCGGCTTTAGGGATTGGATTTCTCCTTGCGGTAGCATTTTCAGGGTTTGGAGTTAGCTTGGCTTTAAGGATGGAGAGCATGGAAGGATTTCAGATGATAATGATGGTCCTTATGCTTCCTTTGATCTTTCTCAGTGGTGCAATGTACCCAATAGACACAATGCCTTCATGGATGAAAGCCTTAGCCTACATTAATCCCTTAACCTATGCAGTTGATGGAGCGAGGCATTTCCTTGTTGGAGAAAGTGTGACAAAATTTGCACTAACGACAGATGTTGGAGTTCTTGCTTTGCTGGCTGTTTTTCTTGTAGGAATAGCTATGCTTGAATTTGAAAAAGCTACAATAGGGTGATTTTAACTTTTTCCATATCCTTAAATTTTTCATAGCTTATTTTAAGTGCTTCAACAAGGGGAAGCTTCTCCCCGGCAAAAAATGTTAGCATTGCCCCACCACCCGTGCTTATATGGGAAATCCCTTTTATGTTGTACTTGTAGATGCTCGCTATTGAGTGTCCTCCACCGATTACTGAGAATGCCTCACTCTCTCCTATAGCCTTGAAAACTTCCACAGTTCCTTTTGCAAATTCTTCTATTTCAAATACTCCCATAGGACCATTTGCAACTATTATGGCTGCTTCCTGAAGTATCTCTCTGTATTTCTCTATTGTTCTGCTTCCTATATCCATGATTGGCCTCTCATCAAAAATCCACTTTTTGTCGCTTAGCAGGTCCACCTCGACTCTCTCACCTTTGTATTCAACTGCAAAGTCTACCGGAGTCCTTACATATGGATAAAACTCATTTAGTATTTCTTCTGCCCAGTCTATTAGCTTTATCAATCCTTTTTTCTCAAGAAAGCTTATGTTTGCATCCCCAAGATCGAACCCTTTTGCCAGAGTAAAGATCTGACCCACCAATCCTCCGGTTAAAATTAAGTCAGCTTTTCCATTTCTCAAAACATTCTCTGCAACTTTAAGTGAATCCTCAACTTTTGCTCCACCTAGCACATAGATTTTGGGTCTTTCTTTGCTCTCATATGCCTTGTTTAGTGCTTTTAGCTCCTTCTCCATTAAAAATCCGGGTATCATTGGTTTTAACCTTGCAAAACCAACTAAAGAAGGTTGGGATCTGTGAGAGGCAGCGAACGCATCTGTAACTACGTAATCTATTAGGGGGCTAAGCTTTCTGACAAAGTGTGTTTTCTCGCATTTTTCTAGGGAGGCTTGTTTAGTTTCTTCTGCTGCAAATCGAAGATTTTCTAACATCAGAATTTCACCTGGTTTTAGGGAGGTTATTGCTTCCCTTGCACATCTTCCGAAGATATCTTCCACGTATCTTACTTCAATGCCGAGCAAGGAGCTTAGTATTTTAGCATGTTCCTCTGTGGTTAGGTAATCCTCCTCATAGGGCTTGCTCTGGTGCGTTCCAACAACTACCTTTGCGTTATGTTCAAGAAGATACCTTATGGTATGCAGGACAGCCCTAAACCGGGCATCGCTGATTATCTTCCCATCTTTGACGGGTGAGTTTAAATCAGCCCTAAAAAACACTGTTTTTCCGTGATAATTAAATTCAGTTATTCTGAACATTTTCCCACCTGAGAGAATGTAAATGAGGGAGGTTAAAAGATTATTTTAAACACCAATGGTGATAGGTGTCTTATGCAAAACGAATTTATATGAAAAACTTCCTATCTTATTATGTGAGCGTGATATTATGGAATGGAAGTTGGAAGTATTGAACGCGGCATCTCATGAGGATACAATTCAGATTGTTCTACAGCTTATTGAAGCCTTGGGGTTTAAAGAAGCTGAGAGAGTAGAAACTGAAGAGTGGAAAATAGACCTTATAGCCCTTCGTGAAGATCCAATCTCTGGACTAGAGAAGTATGCAATAAGGATAAAAACGAATGGGTTGGCATCTTCTAAGGAAGTTGAGGAATTTGGAAAAGCAATTACAAAAGCCAAAGCGGATAAGGGGATTTTTCTTTCCATTAATGGGTTTACAAAAGATGCAAAAGTGCTTCTAGGGAGAGAATATAGAGGGAGAATAATTCCCTGGGATGGAGAGAAGCTCCTCAAAGAATTAAATGATAGAAAAATCCCAATACCTAAGGAGCTTTTTGAAAGGCTTGAAAAAAAGAAACGGGAGAAGGAAGAGGAAGCCAAAAGAAAAGGTATATTGAGGATTATACGTTTGGATGCACCATTGCTATATTCATTTTCACCAAATAGAGTTCTTGAAATGGTTACATCTCTTATGGAATCTCAGTACAAAATCAAACGAGAAGACGTTTTCTTGGAAGAGCTAGTAGTTGAGCTTTTTAGTGGGTACATAGTTTCATGGTCAGCTAAAAAGGACAAGGAGGAAATAAAAGACAAAGCAGTGGTTTTGTCAAGGGAAGAAGTAATTCCTTTTGTGAGCAGAGACGTTGAATTGGAAAGGAAGGTTTCAAGAGCTCTCTTGGAAAGTGAGTCTGCAATAAAGGCAAGCAAAGTAGAAACAATATCCTCTATCTCTCAGAATGAGGCAGTGATAGCTCTAAAATTAAAACTTACAGATGAACTTGGAATTCCCCAGACAAATATTTATCTAAGTTCTAGAAGAAAGATTTATGTTCCAAATAAAGCTCTGTTAACCCTTAAAGTGGGCATCAACTCTGCCAAGGCTGAAGTCAATCTTAAGACAAACGATGTCAGAATAAGCATAACCCCACTTCCAAAGGAGAAGCTTATTGAAATAGCCAAAGAGGAATGCAGGAAGTCTCTTGGGGAAGATCCAGAAGAACTTTCTATAGAGGAAAAGGATTCTGTGGTCATCGTAAGTGGGCAGAGCAAGAGGTTTGTCTTCGGAATTGCCCTGCATGTTTACAGTGGTAGAATCATGAAAAGAAAGTCAAAAATAAAGCGAGAAGCAATATTCTCCGAGGTCGCTAATCTATATCCCGGTGGGGAAGTTATTTTCTTTGATGAAAAAGAAAACAGAGCAATAGTCGATGTAATGACTCCAAAAGGAGTCGCAGTTCTTGAATTCGATCTTGAGAACGGCGCACATAAGGTGGTTGCGAACCTCCTCCATCCTTATCAGATCGCAAACTCGGCCAAGAACCTCATTGAAAAGAATTTTGACATAAAAGGGCTTGAGCTTGTTGACTTTAAATTCTATGATGCAACCCATTTGGAGGTGCTCCTTGAGAGTGTTGATGGGAAAATTAAGGTAAATGCTGATGGGAAAACCGGGAATATAATAGACTACTTTGTTGAGATAACTCCTCAAAAAGCCAGAGAGATAATCTCTCAAAAATATAAAGGTTGGGGTATAAAGAAGTTGGAGAAAAAAGATGACATCTATGAAGCTGAACTGGAGAATGATAAATCCATTTTGAAAATATCCCTTAGCAAAGATGGAAAAATTCTAAACGAAATAGATAAGCAATTGAAAATTGAAGTAGTAAAAGAGATAGCAGAGAAGTTTTTAGAAGAAAAGAGGATATCTGCAACCATCAAGGAAATAAAGCTTAGTGAAAACTGGCTGGTTAAGTTTGTTGGAGAGGAAAGAGTGGGGGAACTTATGATAGGAAGAAGCTCCGGGGAAATCTTAAAGAGCGATGTCTTTTTGACTGAGATAGTGATTGAAGAGAGCTATAAGCGGTATATACTTGAGAAGTTCAATGAAAAGAACCTCAATATAGAGAGGATAGTTGTTTATAGGGAAAAAGGATATGCCGTGATAAAGCTGGTAGGCGACAAGTCTATTTATTATGCAAAGATTGATCTAAGGAGCGGCAAGATTCTGGAAGAAGACAAGTTACCCAAGAAAGGATTACTGGCAAAAATAAAGAAAATCCAATTAGAGGCAAAATATAAGTAGTCAAGTCATCAAAAGACTTTCAATTAGCTTTATTGCCTCTACTATTTTTGTTTCTGGCACCTCTTCCTCTGGCAGTTCGAGATTTATTACAAGCCTCTCTTCTTGGGCTTCCTCATCTAACCCGTAAACCTCAAGCTCTTCTACATCCACATCCTCAAAGAAGTTCTCAATCTCGGGACCTATAACCTTCTTGTCATTTCCGTAGACTTCCACCCTGATAAGGTCATCTTTGGATGAAGCAACAACTGTTATTTCGTAATCTCCAATTCTTTTTGTGAACTTGATTAGGTTTCCATAACCTAAAACCTCTTCAGCGAACCCGAGCTTCTTCATAACTCCTCTTATTCTCTCAATCTTGGCTTTCATCCTGTTTAATATTTTATCTCTCAGCTTGTAGCTCTCTTCGAGGGCTTTCTTTATTCCCTCGCCGGCTTTTTCTACTTCACCTTCCCATATTCCAACTACCTTTATTCCAGAAGAAGTTGGTTTAAGCTCGATTTTTAGAGTTTCTATATCAAAATCTTTTAAGTCTTCAATCTTAAGCTCACTAAGGTTGAGTATTTCAAATTCAATTCTAACTAAATTGCCAAAAGCTTTCCCTTTAAATTTCAAAGGGCACCACCTAGAAAGGGAAGGACAAGTGGGTTTAAAAAGTCTTCTATATGGGAAACGAAAATATAAAAAAGAAAAGAGGTCATTTCTTTCTTCTAAGCAGGGTAAGCGGAATTAAGGAGAATGCCAAGAGCGTTGCAGGTCCACATGCTGATTTACTTTCTGTTGGAGACGGGGACTTGCTTGTAGTTTGTGTTCCTCCAATTGCCTTTTCGAATGTTGCTTTGTTTCCATAAAAGTCCACAGCTACAGCCCTTATGGTATATTCGTCGGCATCAACCCCTGGAATTTCCGCCATAAAGTAATCTGCTTGCCCTCCACTTGCTTGTACTGCCGGGTATTTTGTAACTTTTCCATTGGCCTCTATTTCCACGTAAATGTCTCTGATTCCAAGATTGTCCTTGACGCTTATATAAACCTTAAATGGTTTCCCTTTTGCTGGTTTTGAGGGAGTTGTATAAGAGATGCTTATTTCGGGCTTTTGAGTATCTTTTCCTTTGCTTATTACGAGCTGAGATATCCCCTCTGGAACCGTTATCTCAAAGAGTTCGTAGGTCTTATCCCCAATTTTCCTTTCTCCAAGAAGCTTGTAGGTGACGTTTGTAACGCTGGCATCAACTTGAGCACCATCTGGTACCTCTATGGCAAATTTGCCACTTTCCTCCCCAATCAAGTTTATGAACTTCACGGCACTTCCAAAATCTGTTGTCCACCTAAATGCAATGAACTCTTGAGGGACTGGCAGAGAGATGAAGTCATTGAACAGTGTCCCAAACCTCTTTTCAACCTCTGGAAGCCTAATGTTACCATTTTCGTCTATCTCCACAACGTTGGATCCATACCACGTTGGGCTTCTATCCGGTCTTGGGGGGTTAGTTTCTTTATCGGGTGCCCCTGTAGCAGTTAATGTCACAAACCAGTGTTCATTGCCGTTTTTGTCAACATATATGTGGAGCTTGTCATGGTGTATGTGTCCGCTCATGATGAGCTTGATGTTGTACTTCTCAACATCTTGGAGGAACCTTCTTGCTATGTCTTCTGTTGCCTTCTCTGGACCCCCGATCCAATAGTAGCTCACATACTGAGTTAAGTTCTCCCAATCTTTGTCATCAAACGCCGTAAACCCTTCAATTCTTCCCCCAATCCATCCTTGTGGAGCGGAGTACCAGTAGGGGTGGTGAACGATAACTATTGGGATCTTGCCTGGGTGCTCTTCAAGAACTTTCTCCATCCATTCGAGCTGGTTCATGTAAGGATGAGCTTCATCCCCATGGGAGTCCAGGGCTATAATGAGGAACTTCCCTATGGTGATGTAATAGTCAGTTGGCCCGATTAGTTTGGAGTAATAGTTTGGTGGGTCATCGTGGTTCCCTTTCACGATTATTGTTGGTTTCCCAGCTACGGTTGCCCTAGAAATTATGTCGAACATCGTTCTATAGCCCTTCCTATCCCCGGCGGTATCAACAACATCCCCGGTGTTTATTATAACATCAACCCTGTTATCCATGCTCCAGTAGGTATAAGCACTATCCGCGGCAACGCAGCTGTGGAGTGGAACGATTATACCACCGTCACATAGCTCTTGTATTTTCTTTATGTTCCTCTGGAAGTATTCTCCACAGACGTAACCGAATTTAGTTCCGCTTGTGATGTGAGTATCACTTACATGTGCAATCCTAAGTACCTTGGGATATTCCTTAAGAACCCAGACTCCATTGGGAATTGTGATTTCTCCTTTGTTTGACTTAACTTGGAGGAAATATACATCTGGAACGACATTTTCGGGTATTTTTGCTTTTATTGTATCTCCCTTCTCTGAGATTTCAAGTTTATATGGGCCATTCATGACTGAGACGATTATGAGCTCTGTAATATCAACACCTTCTTGGGGTTGTATTTCTATTGTTTCTCCAGGGAGTGCTATAGCCGGAACTCCGGGCATTGGCATCTTTAGAATATCCCCAGGGAGAGCTTCCGCAGTTGCTGGGTTTACATTAATCAAGGACAAAGTGAGAAACGCCAACAAAAATGCAAGTATTTGTCTCATGAGATCACCAAAATATTAAAGAATTTCAAACATTAAAAAGGTTATCACTTTTCTCAAGGATTCCATCTTGGAGCTGCGGTTGCAAACCCCATAATCTTCTCTGCGAGTTTGCTTTCACCTCCAAGTTTTTTGTAGAGCTGGTAACTTTCCCAAATCTTGGAATAAAGCTTTTGAGATTCCCTCACATTTAGTGATCTAGTTGCTACATACAGTCGGGTAAGGTATATGCCCATCTCCAGCAGGTGAAAATCCGCCCGGCTAATAGGTGGAAATAACATCGGGCGTATGTCCTTATAGGTTGGAACCAATGAGCATTCCAAAACATGGGCTTTCCCTAATTCGTCTTTTATCTCTCTCTCGAGGAACTCCACCCTTCCCTCTATACTGGGGAGACCCTTTATTTTCTTGATGGGAATTGAGTTTGCATCTTCAAATTCCACTTCAACTGGTAGGTTTAGAGCGGTTTTTACCAATAGTTCAACGTCCCATGTTATATGGATTACTCCGTAGGGATGGTTCCTTATGTCGTTGGCGCTCTTACCTTCAAAAAGCCTGAAGTTCAATCTATTATCTTTTCTAATAACTCCAACTGGGGTTATGTTTGACTTGGTTGCAAGAAGGACTTCGTAGACCTTTCCCTCTTTGAAAATTTCCATTGTTCAACCCCCAAAGGAAAAGAATTAGAGGCTTTGTTTGGGAAGCACGAGGACGTCATTTCTGTCTATGTAGAACGTTACTTTCCCCTGGGGTCTTAGATGGGCAACATCTTTATCGTTTATTGTTCTGGCGATTATTCTCTTTTCTCCAAACAGCCCAACTACCTCAATGAAGAATCCGTAGTACTCTATAAGGTCAACCTTGCCCGTTATTGCCACTGCGTTTTCAATGGGATGCAGGCTGATGCGCTCTGGTCTTATGACTAAAACAACTTTGTCGGTGTTCTCCTTGTATGGTAGTCCATCAAGTCTGAAGTTTTCGAATTCAACCGTTACTTTATCTCCAGCTCTCTCCACAACTTCAGCTGGAATTACATTGGTTTTGCCCATAAATGATGCAACAAACTCAGTTTTTGGTTCTTCATATATCTCCTTTGGTGTGCCTACTTGCTCTATCTGTCCTATGCTCATCACGGCTATTCTATCGCTTATTGCCATAGCTTCTTCTTGATCGTGGGTGACGTATAGAACTGTGATTCCAAGCTCCCTCTGTATTCTTCTTATTTCCGATCTCATTTCCAGCCTGAGTTTTGCATCCAGATTTGAGAGGGGTTCATCGAGCAGGAGTAGCTTTGGCTCTACTACAAGAGCTCTTGCTATTGCAACTCTTTGCTGCTGACCACCACTGAGCTGTGTGGGGTATCTGTCTTCATATCCTTGGAGTTTGACTAACTCAAGAGCCCATTTTACTCTTTTTTCAACTTCCTGCTTAGGGAGCCTTCTTATTTTGAGTCCATAGGCAATATTGTCGTAGACGGTCATGTGAGGCCATAATGCGTAGTTCTGGAAAACCAAAACTGCTCCCCTTTCACTTGAGCTTTTATAAGTTACTTCTTCATCATCAAAGTACAGATGTCCTTCATCAGGAAAGTCCAAGCCGGCGATTATTCTCAATGTGGTTGATTTTCCACAACCGCTTGGCCCGAGTAGTGTAAAGAGCTCCCCATGTTTTATGTGAAGATCGATACCCTTCAAGGCAACGGTTTCACCAAAAGTTTTCACTATGCCCTTAAGCTTGACTTCAACCATATTCTCACCTCATGTTAATCCAATGAAGGAGTACCTCTGCTTTGTAATAACGTTAACTACAACAATCGCAGTTATCTGCACAACTATCAACAAGACTCCCAATGCTGCTGCTATGTTTATGCTACCTGCTGCGGACATTAAGACTTCCTTCATGAACGCTGTTATTGGTGCTTGTGCCATATTTATTGAACCAAGGGTTATTCCAACACTTGTTTCGCTCATTGAATATACAAAGCTTAACATTGCCCCACCAAAGACGTTAAGAGATATTAGTGGCATTAAAATTCCTGTTATTGTTTTCCATCTTGAGGCTCCGAGATTTATGGACGATTCTTCGAGGGATACATGAACCTGCTGCAGACCTGCATAAACAGACCTTGCTGCAAATGGGAGTCTTCTTATGGAGTAAGCGAGTATCAACACCAACGCTGGATTAAATCCATAAAGTGATGCTGGATTTAGTGGTGAATTCTCTGGGGTTACCGCTGAGAAGAAATAGAAGTATCCCATTGCAATCACAATTCCCGGGACTGCAATTGGGAGTATCACTATGCTTTCCAAGATGGGACTTAGAACACCCTTGAATCTGCTTGTAGCGTAGGAGGAGGTTATTGAAAGGAGCACTATGAGGATCACAGCAGCTCCGGAATACGTAAGGCTGTTCACAATGAACCTCCTAACGTCAGGGTTTAGTATCATCTCTTTTACGTAGTCAATTGTGAATCCCTGTGGAAGGACTGTTGTAGTCCATCTTTCGGAGAAAGCAAGCATGATTACACCTAATTGCGGGAATATCGTGATTAACAATGCTGGGAGGAGAACCAAGTATATTAAAAGAGCCTGCCACGGTTTTGGATCGCTTATTCTTGGCTTCCACCTTCCACCTTTGCTTAGCATCGCATACTGCCTTAAGCTTACGTACTTTCTTATGCCAAGGAAAGCAAGTATTGCTAACGCTAACATTATTATTGAAAGAGCGGCTATTTCTGGGCTTCTCTCTCCAAGGCCATAGATGAACTTGCTGAATATCTGATAGGACATGAGTTTCTTTGCCAGTGGATCTCCATGGAAGACGATTGGTGCTGCTAAGTCTTCAAGGCTGAAGATGAACACTAAAGTGGCTCCTGCAGCAATTCCGGGGAGGGCAAGGGGAAAGGTTACTGTTCTAAAGAGGTGAAATCCCTTACTCCCGAGGTTTTCTGCCTGCTCCTCGAGAGTGGGATCTATGTTGATAAAGCTTGCATAGGCATTCAAGTAGACGATTGGATAATAGGCCATAGATTGAGCCAAAACTACACCGGCTAAACCATCTATCTTAATTCTAAACGGGAGTATATGAAGGACTTCATGGAAAATATAATTTATGAGTCCAAATTCGCTAAACATCTGCTTTATGACATAAGCGTTCACAAAGGGAGTTACAAGCAGTGGTATGAAAAGGGCGATTCTAAAGAAGTTCTTTCCTTTGAAATTGTATCTCGCCATTACAAAGGCAAAGGCAGTTCCCAAAATTGCTGTGAAGAGCGTTACTAATGCAGCAACAATGAGAGAGTTAAGCACAACTCCAAAATCTAAACCTCTGATTAGATACAAGCTTTCACCAGTGAATGTTGTCAATTTTTGGGCAAACTCTCCCTGTGGGGGGATTTGAATATAGTAGGAATCCATTAATATGCTTTTAAACCAGTGAAGGGAAATATTTCCATCATACGTGAAAGCGATAAGCAGCATAGACAAAACTGGCACTATTAAAAACACTATCAGATACAAGAGCGGAAAAATATAAGAGAAAGTGATAAGGGGCTCAAACAATGGAGCCCCAAAAAGTCTTTCACTCCATTTGCTGACTTTCATCCTTGCACCTCCGCGAGGACGCTTTGGTATTTTTCCCTTGCAGCATCTCTCCATTCCTGCATTAGGGTGTCTCTAAATGAGGAATCCTTTGCAAGTCTGTCGTTGATTTTCTTTGCATACTCCTTTGTTAAGGTCACAGTTTCTCCGGTATCGGGATCTTTGAATCTTACAGGCTCAAGGAGCTTGGCTTTTAGCTCTTTGTACTTGTCCTCACTTATCTTTCCTTCCTTGTAGGCTTTTACCAATGATACCCATGCTCTATGAAGTTCTTGGTTTGCATCGACCAGCGTGGCCTTGAAGTAGAGTTGCATTGAGTTTACCGTTGCTAGGGCCTCGTTATCATCGAATTTTATTCCCTGTGTCTTCAGAGCACTCTCATAGGCCTTCTTTAAGTCAGATCTCTTTTGTCCTTCTGGGGTGTCAAAGATGCTTGGGTTGACGGGTAGTCTGTTTATTTCTTCATCAAGCCATATCTTCTGCCCTTCTGTTAGAACCCAATAAATAAATGCTTGTGCGGCTTCTTTGTTTTGGGAATTCACAAGAAGGGCTATAGGATCACCGTTTATAATACTCTGGCCTTTCGGAATAATATATTCACAAGAGGGATTTAGCTTCATTGCAGTATAGCCATAAAAGTCGATTGTGTTTCCGACGGCAATATCTCCGGCAATTACGGCTTCTCTGACGGCATCACTGGCATCGTAGATCTTTGAGTTTGCTGCGATTAGTGTGAGAATCTTCCATCCTTCGTCCCATCCAAAAGCCTGAAGAATTATTTGATAAATCCTTGTGTTTGAAGTACTCCTTGTTGGGTCGGCAATTCCCACTTGAGGTGGATCCATTGCAAACATTTCGCTTGCTATCTCTTCCCATCTCTGGGGAACTGGAAGATTCCATCTCTTAAGAACATCATGGTTTACGGTAAATCCAAACGAAGACAATGCAGCTGCAATCCAGTAAATCTTTCCATCATTGCCTTTCCTTACCATGGGCATTCCAGCAATTGTTTCTTGAATCTGAGTTCCAATGAGACCTAGAACCTTTTGATCCTCTATGGGGGCAAGGTAGTTATTCTTAAAAAGGTCATCAAAGAGCGTCGGACCGCCTCCCCATCCAACATCGGCTCCTTTTTCTATATAGGTTGGCCACAGTGACTCGGGAGCTTTTATGAACTTTATGTCCTTAATATTATACTGCTTTGCTATGTCGCTTTGGAGAAACATCTTTTTTGTCATTACCTGTATAGTCACATCGTGTCTTGTTAAAACAACAAGAGTTATTCCTTCTGTTTGTGTTCCTGTTTTGGTTTCCTTTCCCCCTATACATCCCGCGGCAACTACGCTGAACAACACAATGAACAAAATCGAAAGGCTCACAAATTTTTTCATCAATGCTCACCCCTTTTTGAAGTTCAGATGCCCATTTTTAAATTTTGTCATAAAAATGTTAAAAATTTAAAAAGAAGGGAAAGATGCAGAGCTACTTCTTTCTTCTAAAGGCCAGTGGGATCAAGATCAAGCCTACTAAAGCTGCTGGACCACAAACTCCTCCACCGGCTTGGGTCTCTGTTTTTGCTGCCTGGTCTAGTGCCCAGTGTATCATGTTTGTAACAAATGCTGGACCATCTAACTCAACTCCATAGT
>CAYNRW010000030.1:0-13263 GCA_964399725.1 uncultured Thermococci archaeon
CTTAAACCTTGTTATATCTGGCAAAGAAGAAGTAGAATATTAAGGGAGCTACTACGTAAAGGGTTGCTGTCGCATAAAAGGGATAGCTTAGTGAGAGCGAAAACAGCACACCCCAATATAATTCCCCAGCCTTCTCATAAATGTGGAAAAAGCTCTCCTGCCGCCGTTGCCTTCTCTTCGATTGTAAAGAACCCCATCATAAATGCATCGTTTATTGGCCACACTATATTCATAAGGATCGAGCGGATTATATAAACAAAAGCCGCCAAGAGGAAGAGCTCTAATGATGGAAAACTCCAAAGAGAAAAGCGGCAACACTCTGAAAGAGAGATTATTGTCTTTACTGGCCCAATTTTATCCACGAACTTTGGAAGAGCAAAAGAAGCAAACCCCATCACGAGCTGTTGAGCAAAGAAACCCCACTATAATGGGCAGTGTTTGTCTAAAGCGGAGATTAAAGTACAGGCTCATGTAGGGAATCATTATCCCAGCTCCCAAGCCTATCATTGCTGAAGGGAGAGAAAACTTAAGAATCTTCACAACCAGCTCTTTTCTCCAGTCTATGCGTGGATTTTTCACGGGAACATCTTTAATTACCAAAAGGATTGGTATTACAACAACAAACTGAAGAATAGCTAACGAAATAACAAGCCTGTATGCGAGTTCGCTAGTTATTCCAAAAGTCTCCACAAAGAAATCTGGGGCAAAACCAGCAATTAAGACCCCAAAGCATTTAAAATTGTCCCAACACCAAAGCTTATAGAGAAATCCTCATCAACGAAGGTTCGGATTGAGAAGAAGATTCCCATTTCATCTATTCCATAACCCAAAGCCCTAAGATAAAAGGCATTATGAATATGGAAAACTGCAGGAATAACTGTCCGGCCGCATTGGCTGCTATTAGTAGCTTCGCGTCTCTGTTGTAGCTTCCAAGCATAGTTGATTATATATCATAGCGTTTATAAGCTTATTGAAATGGAGCAGAAAAGCTTAAATATACTCTCGCCACGTCCAAAACGGATAAAATAAGAAGAGATATTCTAATCGGTGCTATAATCAGAGCACGGTAAAATAAGCACTCTTCAAAAATTAAAGGGGAAAATTAAGCTTTAGACATAAACTCATCCACAGCTTTCTTCGTGTGGATATAATCCTTCCCTGCTAGTATTATAACTTTAAAGTCCGGATTGCTTGGATTGTTTAAAATCACGACCACATAACCTTTGTTCATTACCTCGTTTTTGAGACCCTCTATTGTTGCCGAATCGTAGTTTTGCTCTAAGACTTTCCAAGCTTTGTTGCTGACCCATCCCCCTATTATTATCACGTGTTTGTCATTTGGAAGGCTTGAGAGCTCCTCGTCCATTATTATAAGGGAATTGACATCGCTTACAACATCGGCCTTTGTTGTTTCTACCGTGACCTTTTTCTTGACTGTTACGGTTCTTAAAAACCTATAGCCCGTTATTCCTGTTATAGCTCCATTATCATCTTTTTCAAATACTGGCAAGATGTCAAGATCGAACATAGGAAGGCTCAAAGCTTCTTCATCTCCCAAGATTACGACTGGGAAACCGTTGTCAGGGTCAACGTGAAGGTACAGCGTGAATATGTAATTTGAGGGATCAATATCCCAGACCCATTGTCCCTTATACACATCCCCATCTTGGTATTTTGTTGTTTTTTCATAGTATTCATACTCATAGGTCACTTGCTTGGTGCCTCCAATACCTATGAAGAAGTCGGAAGGAGTAAACACAAGAACCTTTTGAGCACCATCTTCCAACAAAGTCTCAATCCTCCCACTCGGGTAGGCATCGTAAACCTCAAAATCCTCCTGGCCTTGCGAATCTACATACATGACGTAATACTTCTCTTTGTAAAGCGTTTGGGTCTTTTCTAGCCCGCTCGGATAAGTTATCTCCACAAGAGTTTTCTTCTGCTCAGTGTCAATATCATGAAAGTAAATCTTCCAGCCGTTTATCGTCACAGTGCTTTCAAGAGACTTCGAATCGCTTTTCTCTTCGTAGGAGTATATATAGAGGGTATCTTTCCCATCTTCAACTGTTGATACAAGTTTTGAGTTTTCTCCACCGAGACTTAGTGGGGTCGTGTTCTCATTGAATATTATCTCCACGCTTCTATCCCAAAATTGAGCTTTTTTTGACGTTGAATTGTAGGAGACCTTGGAGAAGTTCACTGCAATGACAATTTTATCTCCCTCCGGAGTTTCCCCAAGGATCAAGCCTACGTCAGGCATGTCGGTTTCACTTAGCTTATAATATTGGTCATTATCCGGAATAACGACACTTCTGTATGTCACAGGGACGCTGAGGTATGTGGAATATGTACTCGGTTTTATTCCCTTAAGAACTAGAAACGCACCAAGCCGTGCCCCTGCGATTGCATCTTCGTTTATGTGAAGGGGTTGATTGTTCACAACCTTGGTAGTGGGAAGCACGATAACGGCGTTTGTTGAGTCTATTGAAAAGCTGTACGCATTGACAATTCCTCCAATAGAGAGGAAAACCAACAATACAACTACAAAGCTTAAAGTCCTCTTCATATTTATCACCTCTCTATCTTCTCAACTTTGAATTTTATTAAGGTTTGCTTAGTCTATTCAAAAGATTAATCAGGGTTAGCAGAGAAATACCAACGAATATTCCTTTGAGATACTTGGGATCCATTTTAAGGGCAGTTTTAGCACCTAACCATGAACCTGCAATAACAGGAAAAATCAAGAACATTCCAATGGAATAATCGACGTTGCCATTTTCTGCATAGTTTACAAAGGCAACAAGATTGTTAAAGAAAATTATAACCTTTGCCATCGCGTTTGCCTTTAAAAGATCCAGTCTAAAGAACATCCTTAAGAGAGAAATAACTACAAGTGTTGATGCTATTCCTAAAACACCTATGTAAATGCCAATTGCAAACCCTATAATGGATTGGTGCAATTTGCCTTTAAATATTGGCTTTCCTTGCGGCTCTTTTAACGTAAAATACATCCCCATTATAAGAAACAGCATTACTACAAGGTTGGCGGTTTCTTCAGACATGCCCATCAGAAGAACACTTCCAATGTATGAACCAATTAGAGAAAAGACCACCATAGGCAAAGCCATTCTCAAATTTAAGATGCCCGCTTTAAGGTAGGTGAGAGAAGAGACAAGGGTTAATACTGCAATAACCATTTTTAATGTTCCCACAGCAGTTTTTGCGGGAATATTGAGGAGCGTAAGAATAAAAAAGGTCACCATACTCCCTCCACTCATCAAAGAACCTATGAAACCTCCAAGTCCCGCTATAAGTAAGAGAAGAACTTCTTCCATACTAACTCGCCATAGACACTTTTGGCGCAGAAAAATAAAAAGCTTTATATGAGTTTTTATAACTCAAATAGTGCGATGATGAGTGAATCCAATGCTGAAGAGATGATTGACCCCAGAGTGGCTGAGCATGAAAAATGGAAAGTGAACCCAAAAGGCTAAATGAGAATATGACAAAGCTCTCCAAACAGATTGATGAGATATAGGCGAAGCTGGATAAGAAAAATAAGCCCGATAAACTTGGATGGGATGATGTGGTTCAGGAAATTATTGGTGCAATCTTCCATTCCTTTTTACCGGGGAAATATGAGACATAGCAAAAGCAATAGACATATGCCAAACAGTTGCTATCTTTCTAATGACCCTTTTCATGGCTTACCCCTTTTATTTCAAAGACAAGCTCCCCATTTTTCAGCTACAACAAAAGTAAGAAAGGCCTTAAAGTCGGAAAAACCGATAATCGGGACCAAGATAGAGCTCAGCCTATATGTGGGAGGGCAAAAAGCCAATTATCGAAGACTTTATGCTGGCAGTTCTCGAAGGAGATAGAACATTCAAAAGGCTGGGGAGGGTTATCAACATCCTCTGCATAGACCTAAAACGAAAATTGGAACCAAAAGAAGTTGTTTATTTGGGCTATGGCAGCCAAAAGTTCTGGGAAACCTTGAAGGCTTTATGAGATGAGCATAATGAGAGCCCAAAGTGGAAGGCTGAGAAACTCCTAAAAGAAAGCAAAGTATATGAGAAAATGAAAGCTTTACTCCCATCTCTCTAAAAGATAATCCTTCTCCTTCAAGAATGTCTCTGCTCTCTTTAGAACTAACTTTTCTGCCTCCTCTGTTGTCATGTCTTTTGTTTTTTCCACGAAGTCTGCAGTTTTTGCAAAGTAGAGCGGCACTAGGGGTTCAGCATTTTTGAGTATTCCTTTCTTATATGCCACAGCTCCATCAAAGAGAACATGACTCCAAAGGACGTCATCGAAGTCAAACGTCTTCAAGGCTTCTCTAACTTCCTCAAACGTTTCTTTTGAGAGTGCCTTCTCCAAAATCTTTTCATTTTCTTCAAAAAGCTTCCTTGCCTTCTCCTTTAGCAATTCCAAAGTGACTTTAACGGGTTCTGGTTCTCTAACTTCCATCTCCCCGAAAACAGGGACAGATTTTAGTTCTCTTGCATTTCTCCATTTATACTCATACTTCTGCATCAACATAAAGAGAGTTCCCACAACTTGATTGAACATAGGGCCCAATGAAGCTGCTGGATCCTTTGGATCGTGGATCTTAACTCCAAGCGCCGTCTGGATTACCTTGAAACCTTCCGCTATTGCAGTAGTTGTTAGAAATATGTCCACTCCGAACCTCGCTACATCGCTTTTCCAAATTTCTTCATCGCCAAGATAGATGTCTATAAGCTCTGCACTGATTCCAAAGTCTCCTCCTATTGGCTGTCTAACGTTGTACCCATAGAGGGATGCCGTCATTGGATAAGCGATGTTATTTGTTATTGTACCATCATATTTGTGTCTTATGTAGAGCGGAGCAACAAAATCATACCCTTCCTCAATTGGCTTGGCGAATTTGTAGATCCACTCTGGGGTGATGCTCCTCAAATCGCTGTCAACAAACACTACTATCTCAGCACCCTCATCCCTTGCTATCTCTAGGACTTCTTTCATGGCACTGCCCTTTCCTGGTATTGGCCACCTGTAAACTACGCTCCTCACTTCAACTCCTTGGGGAACGGGAGTTTCCATGACAACTTTTCTCGTACCATCGGTGCTTCCGCCGTCTGAATTAATAATTAATCCTCCTCCAAAATACTTCTTTAGCCCTTCTGCAGCCTGTTTAACAACATATCCAATTGTACTGGCGTTGTTATAGCTCGGAATGCCCACAATGACTTTCATCGCCCATCACCAAGATACAACTATTCATAGTGGTTTAAAATGAAAACGCTTAAATACCTTTTGGTGTGTAGTAACCACGAGGGATCCCAATGGGGAAGCTGAAAGTTGGGATAATAGGATGTGGAAATATATTCCACCTAGCCCATAAAAACGCCCTTAAAAATCTAAAAGAAGTAAAAGTTGTCGCTTGCATGGACATCAAAAAGAAAAAGGCAAAAGAAGCAGCAAAAGAGTTCAATGCAAAAGCCTACACTAATTTGGACGAATTTTTGGATTTGGATTTGGATGTTGTTGAAATTCTAACGCCTACGTACACTCACGCTGAACTTGCTATAAAGGCTCTAAAAAGCGGTAAACATGTAATTGTAGAAAAACCTATAGCTCTTACGAGTGAAGAGGCTCAAAAGATGATCAAAACTGCAGAAAAAGAAGGATTGTGGCTTTTGGTTGGCCATACAAGAAGATTTGACAAGCGGTGGGTGCAGATAAAGGAAGTCATAAAAAAGAGGAACATAGTACCAATGCAGATAAGAAAGGCAGAAGTTCAAAGATTACCATTTCCAGAGACAGCATGGTACTGGAAGCCCAATAAAGGGGGAGGCGTTGCAATAGATTTAGGTGTTCACGTTACAGACTTTCTAAGGTGGTACTTTGAAAGTGAACCCGTGAAAATCCTTGGAATTGGGAAAGCTATAAGGAAAGGGGCAAAACTCAACAATACTTATGATCACTTTGTCATGATGATCCAGTTCGAGGGAAGAAAAACCGGCTTAGCAGAAGTAAGCTGGGCTTACTCTTATCCAGCACGCTATGGAGTCTTTTATCACCACCTAGACATTTTGGGGAAGAATGGAAGGATAAGATATACACCTCTAGATACACCAGTGGTTGGAGTAGTAAAGAGCCACTTTGAAATGCCGCGCTTCTCACCATTGCTTTCAGCATTCCCCGAGGCATTTGAAACAGAGTTAAGGCACTTCTTCAGAGTAATAATAGGCAAAGAAAAGCCATTGATAACTGCAAAAGATGCACTAATAGCACTTCAAATGGCAGAGGTGGCAATAGAGTCCGCAAGGAGAGAAGAACCCTTGGAGTTCAAGGGGGTGATAGAATGATAAATGTTGGAATAATCAGCTATGCCCATCCACATGCGTTAAGATACGGAACCACTTTTGCCTCCAACTCCAAAGCGAAGCTTTACGCAATCTCAGGAGATGGGGCAAATAGAGATGTAGCAAAGTCCGAAGCAGAAAAGCTGAAGGCAAAATTCTACCAGAATTACGAAGCTCTTCTCAAAGACAAGAAGGTGGATGCGGTTTACATAGCAATTGAAACTTACAGACACAAAGAAGTTGCCATAAGAGCCGCCGAAGAAGGGAAGCATATACTCCTAGAAAAGCCCATCGCTCTAACTCTCGAAGATGCCGACGAGATTATCAAAGCGGCTAAAAAAGCCGGTGTAAAGCTCATGGTGCCATTCAATCCAAGGTTTACAACACCTCTCAGAAAGGCAAAAGCAATGATAGAAGCTGGAGAAATAGGAGATCTGGAGTATATATATTCAATCTCAGAGTACGTAAAGCCCCCGATATTCCTTGAAGGCCTAGACATGAGCTGGTTCCTAGACATTAAAAAGGCAGGCGGCGGTGGATTCATGGATACTGCACCCCATGGAGTGGATTCCTTACTCTGGCTTACAAACAGCGAACCTAAAAGCGTTTACGCGGACATAGGTTCAAAAATCTATGGACTCCCTGTAGATGACATAGGCACTGCAGTGCTGAGATTCAAAAATGGTGTCATGGCAGTTCTTAATGCTGGGTGGGGCAATCCAAAGGGGTATTCATATGGACTGGAAATCAAATATTACATCCTTGGAAAAGAAGGATTTCTTGATATCAGAACTGCATATCCCGACTTTACCATATATCAAGATAGGGCGGAAAAAATATACTGGGAAAGAGCTGATGTTAGCGGCATTGTGAACTCATTCCTAGAATCAATAATAGAAGATAAAGAGCCACCAATTACAGGAGAAATTGCCAAAAAGAACTTAGAAATAATTCTAGCTGCTTACGAGTCTTCAAAAACCGGACAGGTTATTAAACTCTGAGTTTTTTCATTTTTTGTATTTTTAAATACAACTACAAAAAGTGGTTTATATCATAAGATTTATATATCCCATATGCATAATATTTTGTGATAATATGTTGCAGGTGATGGCCAATGAAAAGGGCAGTACTTAGCCTGTTTTTGATTGGAGTTTTAGCCTTTGCTGTTGTAGCAAGTGGGTGTGTAAGTAAGGAAGAAACAACACCCACAACTTCAGAACAACCAACAGAAACAGAAACTACGCCTGCAAAACTTATATGGGTTTCATCACAGCTCAACCCACCCGAAGAGAGAGCATTTGTCGAGGAAGTGATATTACCTCTCTTCAAAAAAGAAACCGGTATTGACGTTGAGTTTGTTCCAATGTCCCACGACCAAATATTAACAAGACTCAAGGCTGAAGTAGAAAGTGGGAAAGTCACCATTGATTTAGTTACTGAAGGAGAAGTGGCTATGCGTGAACTTGCAGAAGCAGGACTCTTAATGAACTTGGATGGCATGCCAGCCCTAACTGGAAGGACATTTATTCCAAAATTCGTAGAATACGGAAAAATGAATGGAAACCAAAAGTTTCTCCCATTCTTGAGTGGAACCTATATAATGATAATCAACAAGAAGGCCTTTGACTACCTCCCAGATGGACTCACAAAGGAGGATGTGATTAAGGGAACTGACAAGTGGACATATGATGCCTTCTTGGCTTGGGCCAAGAAACTTAAAGAAGAAACTGGATCCCCCAAGGTTGGATTCCCAGCAGGAGTAAAAGGTTTGTTCGTTAGATTCTTACATGGTTTCATGTATCCTGCCTTCACAGGGTCACAAGTAAAGAACTTTGATAGCCCAGAAGCAGTACAGATGTGGGAGTATCTCAAAGAGCTATGGCCATACGTGCACCCAGCAAGTACAACATGGGATGCCATAGGTGAGCCAATGCTTAGAGAAGAAGTATGGATTGGTTGGGATCACATAGCAAGGTTCAAAGATGCCCTCTTTGAGAAACCAGATCAATTTGTTGTTGTTCCTGTTCCAGCAGGACCAAAGGGAAGAGGCTTTATTGCAGGATTTGTTGGAGTTGGAATTCCCAAAGGTGCTCCTCATTCAGAAGCTGCTTGGAAATTAGTTGACTTCCTAACAAGACCAGATATCCAAGTTAAATTTGTTGAAAGAGGCTTTTTACCAGCAGTTAAAGAAGCAAGTGAAGCTCTTCCCGAGGGACCAGCAAAAATTTTAGCTACTGGAGTCACAAACCAGCTTACTACACCAGATGCCCTTAATGTACTTATTCCCGGACTAGGCGAAAAAGGTGGAGAGTTCAAGGATGTTTACAGAGAATCCTTCAAGAGAATAGTTCTAGAGAATGAGGACATGAACAAGGTGTTGAAGGAGGAGGCAGAAAGGCTAAGAGCCCTATTTAAAGAAGCTGGGTGGAGCGGAGAATTGCCATAAAGGAGGAAGCTTTCATGAAATGGAAGTCCTTCCTTCCATATTTTTTAATTTTACCTGCACTTGCATATCTAGTATTTTTTATTGCGTATCCATTAACACAATCTTTTATTTTAATATTCAAAGAAAGCGACATCCAAGTTCTGAAAGTTCTTACTGATCATAATTTCTTAATGGCCTTAAAATATACTCTTGCCTTGGCAGTTGCGATTATCCCAATTCAGGTAGCCTTAGCCCTTATTTTGGCTGTCATAATGAATAAGGCTTTTAAGGGTAGAGACCTAGCACTTTATGCATTAATAATCCCCCTGATAATAAGTGATGTTGCAGGTGGGTTAATATGGTATTCTATACTTGCTCCTTATGGATTTTTGAATAAAGTTTTAATAAATATTGGAATTCTTGATAGTCCAATCTACTTTTTTGGATACCAATTTAGAAATATGGAGTTCTTAGCAATAGTTTTGGCCGAGCTTTGGAGACTAACTGCACCGGTTTTTGTCATGATTTTAGCAGGACTTCAAATGATAAGCAAGGATTATATAGAAGCGGCTGAGGTCTTTGGTGCAACTTATTGGATAAAATTAAGGCAGATAATTTTTCCCCTTTTAAAGCCCACACTCCAAACGGTTTTACTTATAAGAACCATTTGGTCAATGCAAATTTTTGGTATAGTCTGGGTGTTAGCGGGAAGAGATATTCCAGTTTTAACAGGAGAAGCTTATTATCAAATGACAGAGCTAAAAAACTATGGCGTTGCATCAATTTATGTATTGGTTATAGCAACCTTGTCAATCCTCCTCGGAGCGCTGTATCTTAAGTTCTTGAAAGCTGAGTACTTGGAGGTGAAAACATGAGTGAAGAGATAAAACGTAAATTAAAACAAACAATTTTTTACACCTTAATTTTTATAGTAGTTTCATGGGTGCTTATTCCTCTCATAATATCGGCACTTTATGCATTTGCATCTTCTTCAGAGTACTACAATCCCAATAGAATAATTCCCCATAGCTTTACAGTTAGCCACATAAAGACAGTTTTAATAACTTTAGGAGCTCTTAAAGGCATAAAAAATAGCATACTTGTTGCATTGTTAACTATTACAATAAGCTTTATCTTGGGTGTTCCAGCAGGCTATAGTTTAGCGAAATTTGTATTTCCCTTGCGAGATTCAATAAAGCTTTCTATAGTAGGTTTAAAGGTCTTCCCTCTTGCAATTATGGCGGTTCCTCTCGTTAAGCTTTACATTAGGCTCCGTTTAATAGATACTCTTTTGGGCGTAGCACTAGCCCATGCGGTAATTGCGCTCCCCTATGTTATTTTTATAACATCGAGTATATTTGTAGGAATTCCAAAAGAATATGAAGAAGCTGCAATGGTGTTTGGACTCACAAGGTTTGGCTCATTTCTAAGGATAACCTTACCATTAGCCTTGCCAGGTTTAGCTGCTGCGGCAATGTTTACATTCGTTATGTCTTGGAATGAGGTATTTATGGCGGCAGTCTTAACATTACACAATAGGACTCTACCAGCTCAAATACTGTCACTACTAGCAGGAGCGACTGGAGGAGCAACTCCCGCATATTACAAATTTGCTGCTGCATTCATAATGATATTGCCCGCAATGCTCTTCGTGTTTTTCGCAAGGAAGTATCTAATCACGATGTGGGGAATATCACTCAAGTGAGGTGTTCATATGGTGGAAGTTAGGCTTGAAAACCTAAAAAAATATTTTAACAAGGGAAAGGTAAAGGCTGTTGATGGAATTGACTTAACAATTAAAGATGGTGAGTTTTTAGTACTTTTGGGTCCAAGTGGATGTGGAAAGACCACAACCTTGAGAATGATTTCCGGTTTAGAGTTACCAACAGATGGCAAAATCTACTTTGGAGATAGAGATGTCACTTATTTGCCTCCAAAAGATAGAAACATTTCAATGGTTTTCCAGAGCTATGCAGTCTGGCCTCATATGAAAGTCTATGAGAACATAGCCTTTCCATTGAAAATCAAAAAATTTCCAAAAGACGAGATAGATAAACGCGTAAAGTGGGCAGCAGAGCTTCTGCAAATTGAAGAGCTCTTGGATCGTTATCCCGCTCAATTGAGCGGTGGACAAAGGCAAAGAGTTGCAGTTGCAAGAGCAATAGTCGTTGAGCCAGATGTTTTGCTTATGGATGAACCGCTTTCCAACCTCGATGCCAAACTTAGAGTTGCAATGAGGGCAGAGATTAAAAAGCTCCAAACAAAATTAAAGGTTACCACAGTATACGTTACCCACGATCAGGTTGAGGCTATGACAATGGGCGACAGAATAGCGGTAATGAATCAAGGAAAGCTCCTCCAAGTTGGACCACCAACGGAAGTTTACTTGAAGCCCAATTCAATATTCGTCGCAACCTTCATAGGCGCTCCTGAGATGAACCTACTTGAGGTAAGCGTTAAAGAAAAGGAAGACTCCATAACCCTAGAGGGAGAAGGGTTTGAAATTCCACTGCCAAGTGACTTCAAAGAGCTTTTAGAGAATTATACAGATAAAACAGTCGTTTTCGGCATAAGACCAGAGCACATGACCATAGAAGGTGTCTCATCTCTGGAGCACGTAAAGAGAAGCACGACAATAGAAGGAACAGTTGACTTCATTGAGGCTCTAGGTACAGATACAATTGTGCATGCCAATATAGGAAGCGGACATGTCATAAAGGTAAAGCTCCCAGGCCACATACCTCTTGAAGTCAGGAGTAAGGTTAGAATAGTAATCGACTTAGATAACATCCATGTGTTCGATAAGAACACCGGAAAAGCCATAGTATGAGGGATAGCATGAGTGAAAAGGAGCTTAAAGAACTCCTCAAAGAGCTTGGATTCAGTGAGTATGAGGTTAGTGCATACCTTGCTTTGATAAAGGAAGGTCCATTAACGGCTGGTGAACTTGCAACTCTCTCAAAAGTTCCCCAGCCAAGAATATATGACGTAATTAGAACTCTCATGGGAAAAGGATTTGTAATAACAATCGGTGGAAGACCCAAAAAAGTAATTGCAGTTGATCCAGAAAAGGTCTTCTCCGAGATTGAACATAGATATGTCAGAAAAGTCAATTTGATAAAAGAAATGTTGAAAGAGATTTACAACCCAGGAGAGGGGGAGATAGGTAACATAATCGTTGTAAAAAGCAAGATAACCTTTGAAAAATATGTAAAAGACGCCATCAAAAACGCCAAGAGACACATTTCTCTTGCCCTCCCTCTTCCTTTCTTGAAGAGAATTCAAGATGATCTCATAAAGAAGAAAAAAATGGGAATCGAGATAGATTTATTTTTGTATGGAACTGGTGAGGTTCTCCCAGTTGCCAATAGAATCAAGATTAGGGAAGTTCCAGATCCATTTATCCTAATCCAAGACAGGAGCACTGGGATTTATGCACCAAGTGAAGTCATAATCTCAAGAAGTTCAACTCTTCATGGTTATGCAATGATAATCAAAGACGAGAATTTGCTCTTCATGTTTGACAGATATTTCTATCATGCCCTTTGGCCCACTGGAAAGACAGTGTATGAGGAAGAAAGAAAGCTTATTCTTCCAAGGGAATATATTCACATAAGGAAATTGGTTAGGGATATACGGGTCTTTGGCTTAATGAACTCAAAAGTTAGGATCATAGGAAAGTTTGTTAAAAGCAAGGAGCCTGTAGAGATTGAAGGTAGGATAGTAGATTATTATGAGGATAAAGCCAAGGTTATTTCCAATATCACCATTGAAACTGAAGATGGGGAAAGGTATGTGGTTGGTGGCTGGAATTCCTCTCTTGAAGACATTGAGGCCGATTTAATAGTTATTGAAGAAAGATAGTATATCGTGGGAAAAAGATTTAAACAAAGAATACTCAGACAATCAGAGAAACTAAATCCCAAATTGCCTTTTCTGGGTCTTTTGCCTTTGTAACTCCGCTTGCTAAGAGGACTCCAACTGTTCCCAACTCCAAAGCCTTTTTAACGTCCTCGCCGGTTGAGATTCCAGCGCCGCAGAGAACCTTTACGTCTGGGTTGACCTTTTTAACAAGCTCAACAGTATCTGTAATAACTTCTGGCTTTGCTTTGCTAACCGGAATCCCAGTTCCTATGAGTTCAGGCGGCTCAACGGCAACATAATCCGGATTTAGGGCAGCAACTGCCGCACTGACTGCCGGATTGTTGCTACAAACCATGGTCATTAAGCCGACCTCCTCCGCCCTTCTTATAGCGGCTTCCAAATCCGCAAGAATCATCCTATTTTCCGAGTGATTAAGTAGAGTCCCAACGGCTCCGGCCTCTTTCACGGCCTCTGGTAGAACATGACCTGTATGACTGCCGGGCTTTATTGGGTCAATATGCTGGGCAAAGACCGGAATCTCAACCTCCTGAGCGATCCTGTAAAGGTCAGCCAACTGCGGAGCAACGACTATAGTTACTCCAGTTTCTTTGTAAATCTTTTCAGCAG
>CAYNRW010000031.1:0-13179 GCA_964399725.1 uncultured Thermococci archaeon
GGTGTACTGCCCTCCGAGAGGGGGCGGGAAACCGGGGACGCCGCCGGCCACTCAAATGCCCGGGTGGTGTAGCCAGGCCCATCATGCGGGACTGTCACTCCCGCGACTCGGGTTCAAATCCCGACCCGGGCGCCAAAACGCCTTTTAACGTTTCTATAACTTTAGAGCTCTTCGAAGTTCATCTAAATCTACCTTTGCCGTCATGTCAATGTTTATTGGGGTCACGCTAACTTTTCTTTCAACTTTAACTGCATACATATCCGTTCCCGGCTCCAACACCTCTTTGGGGCATTGAGTTCCAACTATCCAGTAATAGGGGTTCCCTTTTGGGTCTATGCGCTCTTCGATCGAAGGTTTGTACATTCTCTTTGCCAAACGGGTAAAGATTATCTCCGTTTTTTCACTTGCATCGTGGGGAACGTTAACATTCAACATATCAACTCCGTTTGGGAAACCCCTCTCTAAGACCGCTGTTGCAATCTTTCTCAAGAAGTGTTTGGCAGTGGAGAAGTCTATTTCTCTTCCCTCCCCAAATTTGTATTTTTCTTTATTTACTTCTAGGCTTATGGCAATGCTGGGAATCCCCTGGGTAGCAGCTTCTATTGCAGCACTTGCGGTTCCAGAAACCGTTATCTCGGTGCTCATATTTTCCCCTAGGTTTATACCACTTACTGCAAGGTCAAATTTTCCAAATCTGACCATAGCAAAAATAACGCAATCAACGGGCATTCCATCCAATGCATAGGCTGCTTTTGCACCTTCTATTTTTACTCTTTTGGCTCTCAAAGGTCTGTGGATGGTCATTGCCCTTCCGCTCGCACTTCGCTGGAAGATTGGAGCAACTACATAAACATCACCTAATCCTTGAAGAGCCTCTACGGCAGCTTTTATTCCCCTCGAATGGATTCCGTCATCGTTTGTTATTAAGATCTTAACCATCTCTTAACCTCCACGTGCCGTCATCTCTTTTTTAATATCCTCTGGTAGAGAGAGATAAGCTACTATTTCGAGTATTTTTCCGATGATAATTAATAATGCTCCTATTCCAAATACGATCAATAAAATCGCACCTACAAAATACAAGAGCCCTGTTGTTCTGAATATCCCCACTTCGGTCTCAATGCTTATACTCTCATAGCTCTTTTTGAGGTAATAAGATCCAAGAACAAAAAGAATCCATGCTAGTATTCCTCCTATTAAGAGACCCTTAATAATTTGTCCAAGGTTCTCCAGCCCTTTTCCTGCTAAGTTCCAAAATATTCCTTGTAATACTGTGATCCCCATGACCGAAATAAGTGCAATCAGAAACACAAAAAAGGCCCCTAAGTGAAGTATAAATGCTACTAAATAATCTTTGAAAATGTCCTCCCTATTAACCGCGAGGGAAATCTCCTTTACAGCCAATAAAATTAATACAAATCCTATTATGCTTACCAAATTCCCAACTCTTGGGATATTCCCACCAAGAATCGAAAGTATTGCTCCTACGCTCCCATAAATCCTAGCTTCCTTTAAGCTCATAGTTTTTCACCTGACGCTTTTTGGTTTCATCTTATATGAAGATTTCCATCAAACTTAAAAAGCTCTTCTCTAAGCTTTGGTAGGTGGGAACTAATGACGTTTTGGACAAGCGAAGACAATGTTGCTGGGAAAAAGGGGATTGCCCTTTACGTTATTCTGCCTACAATCGGATGCTACAGGTATAGAATTGGAAAGGCATGCTATATGTGCTCTTATCCTGCAGAAGCTCCTAAAGTCCCCTGGAGCCAAGAGAAGCTTGTGGAATACTTTAAAAAAGCCCTCAAAAAAATTGAGAATAAAAAGGGCCCGATAGCGGTTAGGATTTTTACATCCGGGAGTTTCTTTGATGAGGGTGAGCTAAAGAGCGAGACCAGAAAGAGAATCTTTTCGACACTTGCGGAGATGGATAACGTTGAGGAGATAGTTGTTGAGAGCAGGTCAGAGCTCGTAAGGAGTGATGCAATCAAAGAGCTCGTCGAAATTATTGGGGGAAAGTATTTCGAAATAGCCATAGGGCTGGAGACGGCAAATGATGACGTTGTGGATGTGAGCATAAATAAGGGAAATACTTTTGGAGAGTTTATCCGAGCTAGTAAGATAATTAGAGACGCTGGGGCTAACGTTAAGACGTATTTACTCTTTAAGCCGATTTTTTTAAGCGAGAGAGATGCAATTGAAGATGTGAAGGAAAGCATAAAAAAAGCCGCTCCATACACGGATACGTTTTCCATAAACGTAACTAACATACAAAAGGGAACGACCTATGAGAGACTGTGGGAAAAAGGAGAGTACAGAACGCCTTGGCTTTGGAGCGTTGTTGAAATCCTAGAGTGGGCCAAAGAGAACTTTCCAGAGAAGAGGATATTGAGCGATCCTGTTGGGGCTGGATCAAAAAGAGGACCCCATAACTGCGGTGAATGTGATAAGGGTGTTGCAAAGGCAATCAGAGAATTCTCGAGCACACAAAATCCAGAATTCCTCAAAAAAGTTAAGCATGAGTGTTTGAAGAAATGGGAGTATATAGTTTCTGAAGGGATTCTCGATTGGCAACTTCAAACTTGGTGAATACCTTTACAAATATAAACCATAGCTCCAAAAATTCCAAGGTAAAAGAAGACTGTTTAGTGACCATTGCTGTACAATGGAGGCACGTTTGTTAGGCATTTGCTCAAAAAAGCAACCTGTAGGCTAAGCTTCTTCATAGATTGAGAAAATTTTCGAAAACTTTAAATGTTTTACATACGTAAAAACAGTTAGCAAATCGTGGGTGATGATTATGGCAGATGTCGAAGTCAAAAAAGATAACTATTTGGCCGTTGGAAAAACTGAAGCAGTTGAGATAAGTGTTGACACTTTCCTCTGCAAAGGATGTGGCATTTGTATTGAACTGTGCCCAAGAAAGGTTTTCGAGTGGAGTCAGGAACTTAGTGAAAAAGGCGTCCATTATCCGATTCCAGTGCATGCCGACAAGTGCGTGAAGTGTAAGCTTTGTGAGCTCCTCTGTCCGGATTTTGCAATAGCGGTTAAGTGGTGATAAGATGATAATTCGAGGAGACGAGCCCGAACAAATAAGGCTCTTAAAAAAGCTTTATCCAAAGGGAAACTACTTCATGCAGGGCGATGAGGCCATAGCCTATGGAGCTCTTTTCGCTGGCTGTAGATTTTATGCTGGTTATCCAATAACACCCGCAAGCGAAATTGCTGAAACAATGGCGAGGGAGCTTCCAAAACTCAAGGGTTATTACATTCAGATGGAGGACGAGATAGGGAGCATCGCCGCTGTTGTTGGAGCATCTTGGACTGGACTTAAGAGCATGACCGCAACTTCTGGTCCGGGTTTTAGCTTGATGCAGGAAAACCTTGGGTATGCTGTGTTCACGGAAACTCCTCTAGTCTTAGTTGACGTCCAGAGAAGTGGCCCCTCAACCGGCCAGGCAACAAAAGGGGCTCAAGGAGATTTCTTCCAGGCAAGATGGGGAACCCATGGAGACCATCCGATAATTGCGATCTCTCCAACGAGTGTAGAGGACAGCTTTTGGGAGACAATAAGGGCCTTTAACTTGAGTGAAAAGTTCAGGATACCTGTAATCCTTCTTGCTGATGGGATAATAGGACATACAAGGGAACAGATAAGGATTCCAGATCCAGAGGAAGTAGAGATAGTCTATAGAAAGCTTCCGGCTAATGAGGAAGAAGCGAAATACCCATTTGGAGACGTTCACGGCGATCTAATCCCCCCAATGCCAATCTTTGGCAACGGCTACTTTACTCACGTTACGGGTTCTACACACAAGGAAAATGGTTTGAGAGATGTCTACACACCGGAAGTTCATGACCGCTTGGTTAGAAGGCTCCACAAAAAGATAGAGGTTCATGAAAAAGAGATTCAAAAGTGGGAGGAACACTACACGGATGATGTGGAGATTTTGCTTGTGAGCTGGGGAGTGAGTGCGAGGCCATCGCTTGGAGCGGTAATAGAGGCTAGGAAAAGGGGAATAAAAGCTGGGCTTATTGTTCCAAAGACAGTTCATCCGTTTCCAGGAAAAAGAATTAGAGAACTCTCTAAGAGGGCCCATGTAATTCTTGTGCCTGAAATGAACCTTGGCCAGATGATACTCGAAGTGCAACGCGTTGTAAGGGAGGAAATACCAGTTATCGGCGTGAACAAGATAGGTGGAGTTCCATTGACAGTAGAAGAGATTTTAAAGGAAATAGAAAGCTCAGCCGAGCGTTCTCGTCATCGTTCGGCGGATTAGATATTCATCATCGCTGATTAAAGTTAATATGTTTGGATATTTAAAGGTGATGCGTATGGCAAAACAAATTTACACGAAGTATAAGATGGCCAAGTATCTTCGGAAGGAAGCACTTCCAACTGCACTTTGTCCTGGATGTGGCGGCGGGACTGTGTTAAATGCCTTTGCAAATGCCATAGATGAGCTAAAGATCGACCCGCGTGAATTAGTTGTTGTGAGTGGGATAGGATGCTCGGCTTGGATAGCCTCGCCGTACTTTCTAGCTGACACACTCCACACCACACATGGAAGGGCAATAGCATTTGCAACAGGTGTTAAGGTTGGTTTACCGGATAAGAAAGTTGTTGTTATAAGTGGAGATGGAGACTTGGCTGGAATTGGAGGAAATCACCTTATTCATGCTGCAAGAAGAAACATCGACATAACCGTGATTCTGGTCAATAACTTCATATATGGGATGACCGGTGGGCAAGTGGCTCCTACAACTCCTTTTGGTGCAATTACCACCACAACACCTTATAGAAACATTGAACATCCATTAAAAATAGCTGAAACAGTGGCCTCTGCCGGGGCTTCTTATGTTGCCAGGTGGACTACATTCCATGTTTATCAGCTCATAGAGAGCATAAAGAAAGCATTGAACGTTAAGGGGTTCTCGCTTGTGGAAGTGATCTCTCAATGTCCCGTGCAATTCGGAAGAAGAAACAGGATGAAGACTCCAGCCGAAATGCTTCGCTGGTTTTCAAAGAACTCCATACCCATAAGCAAGGCTAAGAATATGTCTCCGGAGGAGCTTGAAGGCAAAATAGTCATTGGAGAATTTGTAAATAAGGAGAAGGCTGAGTTTACGGAGGAGCTTAATAAGCTTATTGATGAAGTTGCCCAATACTATAGCTTGGGTGGTAAAGATGCAGATTAGGTTAGCCGGCATTGGAGGACAGGGAGTCGTTCTTGCAGGAATAATTCTTGGAGAGGCTGCTGCTATAGAGGGGCTTAACGTTATCCAAACTCAGGATTATGGTTCTCAGAGCAGAGGAGGGCATTCAATAGCTGACCTCATAATTTCAAAGGAGCCAATCTACGATTTAATGGTTACAAAAGCTGATATCCTTGTTGCCCTTGCTCAGCTTGGCTACAACTCCACAAAGGACTCTCTTCGCGAGGATGGGCTTTTGATAATTGATACCGACCTTGTAAAACCCGATAGGGAGTGTATAGGCGCACCATTTACAAGACTTGCTGAGGAAAAAACAGGTCTGGCTTTGACGGTTAATATGGTTGCCCTTGGATATTTGGTTGCAAAAACAAATATTGTGAAGAAAGAGAGTGTTGAAAAAGCCATAAAGAGAAGAGTTCCCAGAGGGACAGAGGAAATAAACCTAAAAGCTTTTAGAATAGGCTATGAGGAGGGATTGAGATGAGATATCCGTTTCCTGTAGGTGCTGCGGATTTTATTCAAGGAGACGAAGCCATAGCAAGGGCTGCTATTTTAGCTGGCTGTAGATTTTATGCTGGTTATCCAATAACACCCGCAAGCGAAATTTTTGAAGCAATGTCTCTTTACATGCCCCTTGTTGATGGTGTAAGCATTCAGATGGAGGATGAGATAGGAAGCATAGCTGCTGTAATAGGGGCTTCTTGGGCCGGTGCTAAAGCAATGACTGCAACTTCTGGCCCGGGTTTTAGCTTGATGATGGAAAACCTTGGCTATGCCGTAATGACAGAGACTCCTTTGGTCTTGGTAAATGTCCAAAGAGGAGGCCCCTCAACAGGTCAGCCTACTTTAGCGGCTCAGGGCGATGTAATGCAGGCTATATGGGGAACTCATGGCGATCACAGCCTGATAGTCCTAACACCAGCAACAGTTCAAGAAGCCTTTGACATGACGATAAGGGCTTTTAACCTTGCGGAAAAATACAGAACTCCCGTCATACTTCTTACCGATGCTGAAGTGGGTCACATGAGGGAGAGGGTCTATGCTCCAAATCCTGACGAGCTTAAGCTTGTTTACAGGAAGCTTCCGGCTAATGAGGAAGAAGCGAAATACCCATTTGGAGACGTTCACGGCGATCTAATCCCCCCAATGCCAATCTTTGGGAAGGGATACAGAACATATGTTACCGGCTTAACGCATGACGAAAGAGGAAGACCCAAGACAGTTGAGGCTGAGGTTCATGAAAAGCTCATAAAGCGCATAGTTGCCAAGATAGAGAACAACAAGAAAGACATAGTTGATTATGAAACTTATGAACTGGATGATGCAGAAGTCATCTTGATAAGCTTTGGAATTGTGGCGAGATCCGCTATGAGGGCGGTAAAAGAACTCCGCAAAGAAGGAATAAAAGCTGGATTGCTCAAGCTTAATGTAGTTTGGCCTTTTGACTTCGAACTTATAGAAAAAATCGCAGAAAATGCAGAAAGAATGTATGTAACGGAGATGAACCTGGGCCAGCTCTATCACTTAGTTAAAGAGGGAGCCAACGGAAAGGCTGAGGTTGAGCTCATAAGCAAGATAGGCGGCGAAGTTCACACCCCTGGAGAGATAGTAGAGAGAATTAAGAATGATTTGAGGTGAAAAGGATGTACTTAAAACCCAGCTATGAAATTAGAGACAAATATCTTAGAAAAGATATGCTTCCCACGATATTCTGCCCCGGATGTGGAATTGGAGCGGTTTTACAGTATACTCTTAGAGCTATTGATGATCTCGGCTTAAACCAGGACGAAATAGTTTGGGTAAGCGGCATAGGTTGTTCCTCGAGAGTTCCCGGTTATGTGAACTTTGATGGCCTTCACACGACTCACGGAAGGGCATTGGCTTTTGCGACTGGAATCAAAATGGCAAATCCAGATCTCAAGATAATAGCTTTTATGGGGGACGGCGATGCCGCTGCTATAGGTGGGAATCATCTAATCCACGCCATAAGAAGAAACCTTGATGTCACTGTCATCCTCATTAACAACTTCACATATGGAATGACAGGGGGACAAGTAGCTCCTACAACCCCCAAAGGCCTTAAGGGAACCACTGCTCCATATGGAAGCTTTGAAAATCCATTTGACATTGCCGAACTGGCAGTTGCCGCCGGAGCCAACTACGTTGCAAGGTGGAGCGTCTTTAATTATCTCCAAGGCATAAACAGCATAAAGAAGGCTCTGCAAAAGAGGGGGTTCACTCTGGTGGAATTCTTATCTCAATGTCCAATAAGCTTTGGAAGAAGGAATAGGCTTAAAACAGGTCCGGAGCTTATAAAATGGTATCAAAAGATAACGGTCCCCATAAGCAAGGCTAAGAATATGTCTCCGGAGGAGCTTGAAGGCAAAATAGTCATTGGAGAATTTGTCGACAGAGATAGGCCGAGCTTAATAGAGGAATACGAAGCATACAAGAAAAGGGCGAAGAAAATGATGGGGTGGGAAGAATGAGGAAAGAAGTCCTGATAGGCGGCTTTGGCGGACAAGGTGTGATATTGGCCAGCGTTATCCTTGGAAGGGCAGCAACTGTTTACGAGGGTCTCTATGCAGTTCAGACTCAAGCTTATGGACCGGAATCAAGAGGAGGAGCTAGCAGAGCCGAAGTTGTCATAAGTGATGAGCCCATAGACTACCCCAAGGCATTGGCTCCAGATTATGCAATTTTGCTTTCCCAGCAGGCTTATGAGAAGTACCTTCCCCTCGTGAAAGAGGGTGGTTTTGTTATAGTCGAGAAGGATTTAGTCCCCAATAGAAACAAAGAGCTTGAGAAAAACTTCAAGGTTTTTGCAGTCCCTTTAACGGAGATAGCAGAAAAAACCACGGGACTTAGCCTAACAATGAACATTCTAACCCTTGGGTTACTGGTTAAGCTTACCGGCATTGTGAGTGAGGACTCCATAGAAAAAGCCGTTCTTGATTCAGTCCCCAAAGGAACAGAGCATATAAACCTAAGAGCTCTCAAAAAGGGGTTTGAACTCGGTGAAAAACTTCTCAAAGGAGAGATTTGACTTTATCCATTTTTTATTGTTTTAAAATGAAAACTAAACCGGAAGACACTTCTTTCGGATGCACTGACCTCCTCCCTGCCCTGAAGAGCGGGGCTTTCACAAGGTGAGACAGCTTTACAACTTCTCTACTGACGAAAAGAGCCTAACAACCGAAAGTATTTTTTCAAATATAATGGTCATGCCAAATTTAAAATGGCTCGTCTGTCGCAATACTTATTTATAGAATAGCTTACTTTCTCTTGGTATGTTGATAAACAAAACGAAAAGCAAAATCTGGAGTGGAAGGGTCAAAGTTGCGGATACATTCTTTAGAAGATTCAGAGGATTAATGCTAAAACCTACCATAGACTACGCTCTTGTGTTTGTCTTGCCCAGGGAAACAAGAATAAATGCCTCAATTCATATGTTTTTCATGCTTCAGAGCATAGATGTCATCTTCTTGGACTCTTCCAGAGAAATTGTTGATCTAAAAAGGGCTCACCCATGGAGAATCTACATGCCAAGGGAAAGCGCCAAATATATAATTGAAGCTCCTTTGGGCGTAATTGATTATCTGAATGCCGAAATCGGGGATGAAGTTGATTGGGAAGTTGAAGAGGAGAAAAAAGCGATTCCATCTCCCGTTGAAGCCCTAAACAAGCTGAATATAAAGAGCTCAAACAGCACGATAAGCCTTGCAGAACCCAAACCAAAACTCAAAGGGAAATGAGATGGATGAAACCATTATCAACTGCATAAAAAACAAAATCAAAGAGGATCCTGGGCTTATGGATGAACTTTATTCTCTACTCCTCTATGGCTCAGCTGTGAGAGGAGATTTTATTGAAGGAGTGAGCGATCTTGACTTTTTTGCCGTTCTGAAAAGTAGTGATGAACTCCTGCCCTCTTTGAGAAGGATTTTGGAAGACTGTGCCAAAAGTACAGGTGCCGTTGAAGTTGATTTGGCATGGGAGTTTCTTGAGAATCTGGATGATCCCCTCAACAAAGGAGTCCCCTTCAAATTCTTAACAATCTATCAGGAAGATTTCTTGAAGAATCATGTGGTCATCTATGGAGAAGACATAACAGAAATTCTTCCCAAATATAGGTTCGAGGAGCTTATCGAATGGAGGGTTACAAGACTCCTCAAGCTAAGTGATGTAAATGTAGGGGACTTAAAAATGCTTCATATAACTGCAGGAGAAGTTGCTAGGTTGCTCGCCCTCCTTAATGGTGCGAAAACTCTAAAAAAGGAAGATGTCCTTGAGGCACTTCAAAAACTTAAAGATGAAGATGCCCTCTCCATCTATGCTTCTTATCTTAACAAGAGGAGCATCTCATTTGATGAGGAGTTCCTGAGAAGCTTCATCGCCACACGGTGCAACAAAATTTTGAAAAGACCTACGCTCAAAACACGGTAAAGTCGATTGCAATGTTGAACTGATATGGAGCATATGGTCTTACTTTTCTTTTTTCGAGAACCTTTATGTCCTTTCCAAGTTCCCCAGCAATTTTTTCTATTTTTTCCAAGTGTTCATCAAAGAGATTGTTTTCATGTGAAAATCCGTAGTAGTGAATAACCCCGCCTCTTTTAACGCTTATCATTGCTTCCTTTAAGAATTCATGGGCAAACTTGGGGAGGTTCATTATCACTCGATCTGCCTTTATCTGACCGGCTACTTCCCTCACGTCTCCAAGGATCGGGATAATGTTTTTAACTTTGTTCAGCTTTCTGTTCACTTCTAAATACCTTATAGCCCATGGATTTATGTCACATGCAAAGACTATCTTCGCCTTCTTTGCGAGGAGAATTGAATACGGCCCAACCCCTGCAAACATATCAAAAACAATCTCTCCTTCTTTAGCTCTCTCGAAAACTCTCATTCTCTCAGTTGCAAGCCTTGGTGAAAAGTAAACCTTTGCAACATCGAGTTTTAACCTTATCCTGTTTTCCCTGTGGATGGTCTCGGTTCTTTTTTCACCGGCAAGGTGAATAAGTTCTCTCACCCTGTACTCTCCTGAAACCTTGCCTCCTTTTGCAAAAACCGCCTTTATATGCCTGTGTGCCTTTAATATTGCTTCTCCAATGTTCTTTCCATATGCCATAAGTTCCTCTGGGAGCTCTATTATGGCAATGTCTCCTATTATGTCGAAGGACGAGGGAAGAAAAGGCTTGAGTTCGAGAGGGATACCAACGACTTCTCTATAACTGTGGGGTCGTCTTTTGACTCTTTCAAAGGTTTCTTCAACGATTTCAAAACCTTCGATTTTTTCTTTTACCGGGAATATCACGAATTCTTCCTTATGCTTGACCTTAAAATCAGTATCCAATATGCCAAGTTCAATGAGCTTTTTTCTAACTTTCTCAGCTTCCCTTCTTGGAACCTTTATCCCCAGCATTTTCATAAACTAAACTCCTGCATAAGCCCTTTAAAAGGGTTTTGAGCGAAAAGTTTTTAAATGCATCTCCACGTTAGGATATTGGACGCCCCGGTGGTGTAGCCCGGTCAAACATGCGGGCCTTTCGAGCCCGCGCCCCGGGTTCAAATCCCGGCCGGGGCACCAAAATTCTCTTGCGCGTTTCTCCATGAGTAGCTTTACTGTTATGGAAGGCTCTTCCCCATTGTGAACGGTAATGTTTGAAAAAGAAAAATGTAAAAGCCTTCTCAAAGTTCGTATGAGTTCTTCTATGTGTTGCTTTGGAGTGTTGGGTTTTTGTATACGAAATGTAAAAAGAAAAAGCAAATTTGCTGAAATTTATGTCAGCTTGTTAAAAATTCTGCAAGAAGGTTTACATAGTCTTCATTTACCCCTTTTGAATACGTTAATGCCTTCTCTCCCGTTTGATATCTGTCCTTCCCAGCCAACACTATAACTATCTGCCCTCTGATCCATACGTCTCTCTTTATGAAAATTCCCTGTTCTCCGTTGATTATCTTTTCCTGCTCATATTCATCTAAAACCTGTTTCACATACTCGCCTACTCCCCCGTATGCTCTGGGACCTCCAAGAATTATTATGATGTTGCTCTTCTTGTAAACTTCAAATTCACTTGGCTTCACCCTTGTAACTATAGCTCCCAGCTTCTCAAAGTGCTCCTTGATGTATTGCCCCTTTATCCCCCAATCGATATCGTTTGAGAGCACAGTTATCTGAACAATTGGTACAAAAGTTTTTATTGGTTCAAAGTTCGATGCCCACTCCACCATGTCCCTTAGAAGCGATAGTTCCTTCTCTCCACCTGCTTCTATCTCGAAGGAAATATAGACACTTCTTATTCCATCTTCCCGATGTTTCTCGTCTCTTGTTATAACGGCAGAAAGATAGTCTTTTGAGATAGCATCTATACTAACAATATCCCGGTTTATTGCATTCAGCAGGCGGACTCTTTCTATTACTGGGCGGTTGGGGGTTAGAGTCACTACAGTGCCTCCGATTTGAACTCGTATCTCGTCGTCTGTGAACCCCAAAGTTCTCAGGGCATCAACTAACGGGAAGTCCATTGCGTATATTCCCCGGGAGGGTTTTGAATGACCGAATATCTCTCTTTGGAGACCGAAGAACTCTAGTATCTTATCATTCTCTAGGCTCTTCTTTTCTCTTATTGTATCCCTAGCAAATTTCAGGCTTTCCTGAGGCAGAATGTACTGCCATCCAAAGGCGGAATTAGTTCCATTGGGAAATTCTAGGAATGAGACGCTTTTTATAATGTCTATATTCTTAATAAGGAGAGGCTCTGTAGAGGGAATGAACGGCAGTATTGTTGGGATTTCAGAGATTGCATAGTTCTCCTTTTCAGCGGTTTCTTTTTTAGTTTCCTCTATTACCGGCAAGAGCTCAAAGCCAAGCAACGTTGCTAAGCTTCCTTTTTCATAGGCCTCAAATGTTCCTATATGAGAGATTGGTCCCATCTGGATTAGCTTGTCCCCATTATAAACAGACCCATCAAACAGCGTTCCATGAGTTGCGATAATTCCTGCATTGTGTTCCCTAAGATATTTGATTAGGCTTTGGATATCTGGAATCTCCCACCTTTTCATCCATAGATTTGATAATATCACAACATTAGGTTGAATCTCTTTAAGGGCGAGTGAGAGTTCTCCTGGAGCTACGATTGTAATATTGTAGCATTGGGCGAGATACTCCCAATGGTGTCGTTTTAGAAATCTTGGATAATTGAGGAATGGCTTTACTTTATCAAGCTCCCTTTTATAATCACTTAGATCCACTGGATACTTTTCCGTTGCATTGATGAGTCGTTCTACATTCTCAGCCCCCTCTAGATAAAGTTCCTCTTTTACGGAGGGGTCAACAATTAGCACCCGTTTTCCCGATGGATTTACAACAAAGTACTTTCCTATAATGCTTTCACTTATATGCCCTTCTTTGTCTTTTACCACTACTTTAAATTCCACGACACTTCCCGCCTCTTGGGCAGGAATAGTTGCTTTTCCATAGAACGTTCTCAGTATTGCGGATTTGTTGTATATTCTGCTTACTATTGAGTTATATATCTCCTCGTTTTCATTTATGTTGGCAATTTTTGTGGGCCTTGTTTGCCATTCACCGTAATTTACTCTGTAGTAAAACGTAACTTCCTCAATGTCCAAATCTTCGATAACATAGAAATACGCTGTGTACTCTTCTCCTTCAGATAGTGAAAAGTACTTTGGATAGGGATTTCCGAGGATTACCAGAGACGGTTGAGGATTTTCTATTAATATTTGTCCTGTTGCAAAGTTAGAGACAGTTAAGAGCAAAAAAAGGGCAAGACTTAAAATCTTCTTCATTATTAGGTCACCTATATATTATATGTAGTGCCTTTATATTTATAGCTTTCTTGACTCATGGGCTGTGCCAAGGATAACTTTTTATACACTCAATCTGGATAAATAATCCAGTGAGATCATGAAAAAAATAGTAGGGTTAGCAATATCATC
>CAYNRW010000032.1:0-13029 GCA_964399725.1 uncultured Thermococci archaeon
TACTAAAAATCGAGCGCCGGGGTAGCCTAGCCAGGGAAGGCGGTGGACTCGAGATCCACTGGGCGTTTGCCCGCCGGGGTTCAAATCCCCGCCCCGGCGCCAATGCCGAGCAAAGAGAAACTATTCTTCTTTCTCTTGCCGCATTAAAAGGTTTCCAGATAGAAAATTAAGGACAGGAGGACAAAGTTATGTGATCACTAGAGCTCCATCTTTTTCAACTATTACAGTATGCTCGGCTTGAGAAACGAGTCCCCCTCGTATTTCCTTTAGTATTGGATAACCATATAGCGCCCCGGCTTTTTCGAGCTGTATGAGTGCCATCCTTAGCTGTGCATCCGGCATGAGTTTTTGAACCCACCGGTATGCAAAGGGCAGGGTGGAAAAGTTCTCTTTAACATATCTTAAGAGGCTTCTCGCCTGAGGAAGCCTTACGGGTCGGTCTTTAACGTACATATATATCAGTGTGGGAGGCACTTCTATAACCTGTCCGGCACCGGTGGTTGCGAATGGCTCTATCGCTATAACGTCTCCCTCTTTAAGCTCGTAGCCATCGTGCGGCCTGTAAATATTCGGGATTGAAATGCCCGTGTGAAGCTTGTACCTTTCTATCACGTGTCCGCTGAGGTTAACTATTGGGTTAAAGCCTTTTCCTCTTATGGTATCCTCTATGACCTTCCCGATTTCGCTTATCTTTACTCCAGCCCTAACGATGCTTATTGCATTCTCCAAGGCTTCCTTTGAGACTTCTATTAGGTCATCGTCCTTCATTCCTACTCTCACTGTAAAAGCTGTATCTGCTATATAACCATCAACATGAACGCCAAGATCAACTTTTAGGTAATCCCCCTTTTGGAGAACTGTCTTGTCACCTATATATGGAGTGTAGTGAGCGGCGATTTCGTTTATTGAGAGGTTACACGGAAAAGCCGGTTTCCCACCTAGCTCCATTATTCTATTTTCAACAAACTCGGCTATCTCATAGAGAGATGCTTCAGGTTTTATTAACTTCAAAACTTCTTCTCTAACCTTTCTTGCAATTTCACCGGCTTTAAGGAGATTTCCAATTTTGTCCTCCACTTTTACCACCTAGATTCACTCTCTATTTTGTTTTTAAAAAAGTTGTCTGATTTTCTCGAAAATTTTTTAACGCCCTACTCTCCTTAAACAATGTGGTGACTCAATGCTAGAGCTTCGGAAGTACATTAACATCGCCGATGACATCTTTGTCATAAGAAACCTCATAGGAGCGCTCCTTCAGGGTATAGGTCTTGCCTATCTAATCCCGGTCTTGATTACGTGGATTTACAGAGAAGAGATGAAGTACGTTTATTATTTTGTGATTCCAGGCTTGGCGTGTATCCTCTTTGGTGCATGGCTTGCCCGACATTCTGAACACATAGAGGATGTAAACCTGAGGCAGGCCATGATTTCGGCAGCCTTTGTATGGCTTTTTGCGTCTTTTGTCAGTGTTGTTCCCTTCATGAAAATAGCTGGCATGAGTTTTGTTGACTCTTATTTTGAGAGCATGTCTGCTTGGACTGGAACTGGATTAACAATGATGCGCAATTTAGAAACCTATCCTCATATAATCCTCTTCTGGAGGGCGTGGATGCAGTGGCTTGGTGGAATTGGTATAGTCTTAGTTGCCCTGACCATTTTAATTCGTCCTGGAGTTGCTGCGGCGAGGCTCTACAAAGCGGAAGCGAGAACCGAGAGGATTCTTCCAAACTTGGCAAACACTTCAAAGATAATCTTCCGAATATATGCCGTTTTGACGATTGTGGGTGTTTACCTCTATTATATAAATGGCATGGGGCTCTTCGATGCCGTGATACACTCAATGACGGGTCTTGGGACGGGTGGCATGAGCTCTCATGACCTGAGCATAGGGTTTTTTAACAGCCTCAGCATAGAAGCGGTTACGATCTTTCTTATGATAATGGGTGCGACGAACTTTACCGTTCATTATAAGCTTTTCAAAGAGAGGTCTCTCGTGCCCTTCTTCAGGGACATTCAGGTTAAATATATGTTCTTCTTCTTAACTCCGGTCGTTGCTCTTATTGGATACGCTCTCATAGTTTACGATGGAGTTCCAATTGGAGAGTCCTTTAGGGAGGCCGTTTTTCATGCTACCTCTGCAATAACGTGTACCGGCTTTTCTATATCCGATTTGTCTCAATACCCGGAGCTTGCAAAGCTCCTCATAGGTTTTCTGATGGTGGTTGGAGGAGGTGCCGGTAGTACGGCGGGAGGTATAAAACTTATTCGCATCACCCTAACGTTCCAGAGCTTGAAGTGGACCATTCAGCAGGCTATTCTCCCTAAGGGGGCAGTCATAAAAAGGAAAATTGGCGGCTACATCTTTACGGAAGAAGACCTGCAGGAGGTTTTGGGGTTTACCATGACTTACATTGCTTTCCTGCTAATTGGGACGGTATGGGTCATGCTTAGGATTGGGGCCAGCCTGGCAGATGCCTTCTTTGAGGTTGCCTCGGCTCAGGGAAACGTTGGATTAAGTATAGGGATAACCTCACCAGCGCTACCTTTAGACGTTAAGATCCTCTTAATCCTTCACATGTGGATTGGAAGGTTGGAAATATTCTCGACCCTTGTGTTTATATTTGGTGTTGCCCTAATGGTGCCCAGAATCGTGGAGAGGAAGTGAACATGATAAGAGTGGAAGACTTGAGCTTTAAATACACTGGAGCAAAGGAATATTCCCTCAAAGACATCAGCTTTAGGGTTAAAAAAGGGGAGTTTTTAGGTATTTTGGGGGCAAGTGGAAGCGGTAAGTCCACGCTGTGTTTGACCTTCAACGGGATAATTCCCCATTCAATAAGAGGGGATTTTGAAGGCAATGTCTTTGTAAAGGGCTACAACACAAAGGAAGCAAGTGTGGCAGAGCTTTCGAAGATCGTGGGCCTTGTTCTTCAAAATCCTGACTCTCAGCTGTTTAATATGACGGTAGAGGAAGAAGTAGCCTTTGCCCTTGAAAACCTTGGTTTGAATGTGGAGGAAATAAGGAGAAGGGTTTATTGGGCATTGAAAATTACCGGGCTTGAAGGGCTTGAGAAAGAATTTCCTCCGAACTTGAGCGGTGGACAAAAGCAGAGACTTGTAATAGCAAGTGTCTTAGCCCTTAAGCCCGAAGTTCTCGTGCTTGATGAGCCAACATCCCAGCTCGACCCTATGGGCAGAGAGCAGGTTTTAAGCTTGATAACCCTTCTAAACAAGGAACAGGGGATTACAATAGTTCTGGTTGAACACAATACCGAGTATCTATTTGATTTTGCTGACAGAATAATAGTTCTTGATAAAGGTGAACTAGTGATGGAAGGAAAACCGAGGGAGATTTTTGAGGAGGCAGATTACTTAAGGAAACTTGGCATCAGAATCCCGGTCAGCGTAAAAATAGGGGCTGAATTAAAAAGAAGGGGACTTCTTGAAAAAGCCGCCCTAAATGATAAAGAACTTATAAAGGCTCTCAGAGCTCTGTTGAAGAGCTGAACTTTTCCATTAGCAGCTCAAGATAAGATTTTCTCTCAAACTTTTCAACCCCCAAGGATTTCAAGATCTCCATAAGTCTTGGAACTTCTCTTTGCACTTCTTTTTCATCTTTTGCGAGTTTTTCTATCTCAACGAACTTCCCAAGCCCTTCAACATCATCTAATGTAACGGTAACACCCTTTTCCACGTAGTACTTTTCCCTGGTCTTTTTCACCGTGAGAACCTCTCTAAAGCCGAGAATACTCAAAAGTTCAAGATATGCGTCAACGTCTTCAATGCTGACCTCTATTTCCTTTCTGCTCTTCGAAAGCCTATCAATCTTTGGTCCCTTATACGTAAGAAACGCCTCAAAATGGCCATTAAAACGCTTTATTCTTATCCTCAATGCCTCATCTGTCTCTGAAAAATCTCTGCATGGATGGTTGAAGTAAATGTCCTCGTGAACCTCCTTTCTCATAAAGGTGAAGCTTTCCCTTACCCTCTCAAATACCTTATCGTCTGCATACCCTTTGAGTTCGATCTCTATCATTCTCTTCCCTCCAGGTTTCTCTTTAGCCTATTTAAGCACCTTTCGCAGTAGTTTTTTCCTTTATAGTCGGTGTCGATTATTGAATTTGAAAAGTGCATTACACATATTGGGTTTTTGCAATGGGCAAGCCCAAACACATGGCCAAGCTCGTGCATTGCCTCCTTTATGGCCCTCTCCTTTAAAACTTCCCCATCTTTTTCGTTATAAAACTCTGGCCTTAACCTTGCCAGGGATATTATAGCAGCTTTTAGGTATGGATTAGCAAGCCCAAAAATGAAGTTCATTCCTTCTTCATAAAGATCCCCATCCGTGACGCCCAAAACTGCCGAAAAGCCTTCTCTGTGTTCTGCAACTTTCATGAGGAAAAACCTCCCAAGGAATTGCCCCCTGATTGGATTGTAGGAGAAGAAGATGTCGCTTACAGTTTCGGGAGGCAAGGTTTCCACTTTAAACCCAAATCTTGAGTAGAATTCTTCGACATGCTCTTTCACCGCTTTCAGAACGTTTTTTTCAACTTCTTTCACTACCAGAGGAAGTATCCCTATTCTCACCTCCCACCCTCCAAAAAAGAGCTTAAGAATTCCAAGCCCTCTTCAAGAAATTGCAGGTATTCTTCCATATTCCTAAAGGCTATCTCATCGTTGAGGAGATCATAATTGTAAATCAGAACTTCCCTTAACTGAATCAGAAAATCAAACTTCTCTTTCAGCTCATCCCCGATAATTTTCTCCTTATGCAGGTTCTCAATTATTTCGCGATAGCTCACCGCCTCAAGCCCTAAGCTGGAGGAGATTTCATTAAGAGCATCAAGAAGGTTCTGAATTGCAAATTCAATTTGCTTGTATATTCCATCTTTGGCAAGGCCCATCTTTGAAAATCTTTCCTGGGTTTTGGGTAATGAGACTCTTATGGTCTGAATACTTTTCTCTATGAGCTTCGTTTTATACTCAATCTCTTCTTTCTTCACACACAACACCAAGAATAATTAGGGAATAAGGAAAGATAAGGTTTTTTATGGAGTTAGTTCCATGGGTTTGAGCTCTTCAAGCAGGTGTTTTGCAAGCTTTATCGTATTATCAACGTCTCTTGCATCGGCCAGTTCAACCTGTGAGTGCATGTATCTTATTGGAATCGAAAGAACAGCTGTTGCTACTCCCTCGCGGTTTATTTGCATGATGTTTGCATCAGTCCCAGTTGGTCTTGGGCTGGGCTCTACTTGAAGAGGTATCCCATATTTCTTGGCCACCTCGTCTGCAAATGCTCTAACCTTTGGATTTATGTTTGGTCCGACATCCATTACAGGACCTTTTCCAAGCTCTGGCACTATCTTGCCCTTGTCTCCGGGCTGTTTGGCAAAGGTAACGTCCATAGCTATTCCAATCTCTGGATCAATGGCATAGCTCGCTACTCTGGCTCCCCTTAGTCCGACTTCCTCTTGGACGCTTGCCACAAAGTATATATCTGCTTGGTGCTCTTCCAAAGCTCTTGCCGCTTCTATCATGGCATAGAGGCATATCCTATCGTCCAGGTATGGGGATGCAAAGCGGTTTTCGTTAAGTCTCGTAAAAGCGGGAGCAAATTCCGCTATGGTTCCTACCTTCACACCCATTTTCTCTGCCTCTTCCTTTGAGTCCGCTCCGATGTCGATAACTATTGTGTCCCAATCGGCGGCTTTGGTTCTCTCCTCGGGCTTGACTAAATGGGGTGGGATGTGTCCAACTACACCGTATATTTCTCCTTTTTCTCCAAATATCCTTACCCTCTGTGCTACAAGCGTTCTTGGATCAACACCCCCAACTCTAGCAACATGTAGATAACCTTTTTCGTCTATGTAGTTCACCATAAGCCCTATTTTGTCCATATGAGCAGCGATCATTACCTTTGGCTTGTCACCTTTCTTATGGGCAATAACGTTTCCAAGCTTGTCAACTTTAATTTCATCCACATAATCCTTCAAAGCTTCGATTACAACATCTCTGATTCCCATGAACTCGTATCCAGAAACCCCTGGAGCCTCGATAACCTTTTGCATAAGCTCCCAGTCAACCATTCTAATCCCTCCATTTAGATGCTTATCTTAATGAAGCCTTGAAGCTTAAAAATTTTTCCAAGAGAAAAAAGAAGATTCAAAGAATTACCTGAAGAAAGGCCTCCTCTCCGGGTTCAAGCTTGTCTATCTCCCATATTATTCTGCCGTCTTCTATTGTTACCGTCCCCTTTGTTGCCCTCGCATCGACGGCGTTTATTGCTTTTTCATACCTGAAATTGTGAAGCTCTCTTATCCTTGGGGCTCTAATCTTTACAAAATAGTATTTGTCAAGCTGTTCTTCGAATTTAAGGGGCATAAAAAGGGCCAAATAAGAAGTGCCGCCAAAGATTATTGCAGATAGAACCAGGATTATGGGTAAGTTTCCATAGTCTTTCGGCTTTACTGGCTGAACTGGCGTTGTCTGGTTTATGGGGGTGGAAGTTGTTTGGGGTGGGGTTTTAGTTTCCGGTTTTTTGGGTTCTTTAACAGTTATTATTGCCTCAGCTCCCAGATACCTATCGCTTTCGGCCTTTAGAGAAATGCTGCCAAACCCGGTTTCGTTTAAATTTATCAATGCTGTCCCGTTTTCGTCCGTTACCCCATATGTCTTCCCAATTGGTCCTATGGCTTCTATGCTCACGTTTCCTATGCCTTTTCCTGCTGAGTCCCTAACGTAGACTAAAAGCGTTTCGTTTCTCTGTTCATAATCCATGAAAAGCTTTTTAACTTCAACAAATGTCTCAACTATCTTTCCATCGAGATTCAGGGTTATGTGGTAAGTTCCGGGTTCTTTTGCCTCAATAAAAGCCATTCCGTAGGAATTCGTTTTCAGCTCGGTTCCCTCTATTGTCACTGGTATTCCCTCTACTCCGTTTCCTTTTTCATCTAAAACTCTTACATATATTATGCCTTTCTCGAATTTGGTCTCATATCTCAACTTCCTTTGGTAGACCTCAAAGCTCTTTGCGATGGTTTTTGATATTCCTCCAAATCTTGCTCTCATAACAACCGTGTATTTTCCCACGTCTGGCCTCGGAAGAAATATTAAGTACTCCCACCTGTTTTTTGGATATTCGGGGTAAAGAAAGATGTTATGAATAGACTTCTCCGCGATTGAGGCGTTTCCTTTATAAATTTCATAAGAAACGTCTCCGAAAATTATCCCGTTGGATGAGGAAGAAACCTTGAGCGTTATGGCAACATCTTCCCCAAAGAGGTATCTGTCCTCTACATCGACTTCAATTGAATAGCCCACCTTTGTGAGAACTCTTAGGGAGATGGGAACTTCAACGAGCACCGCTCCTACCCTTGCAACCACTTTGAGGTCATAAACCCCAGCTTTGGGGTTTTCAATATATATTGGCAGTGTTTTTTCAACTTTTTCTCCGGGTTCCAGCTTTTTTATGACGTCTTGACTGTAGAGGAGGCCTTCAATAAGTGGTCCCGAGATGTAGATGCTTATATTCTCTGCAGTTTCATTACCGATATTGCTCAGCGTAACTGGAACTAGGATTGTCTCTCCAGGCTTTGCTTCAAAGCTCTCTTGAGCAACCTCAAGTAACAGAGAAGGCTGGGCACTTGCTCCTGAAATAGAGAGCAAAAAAAGGATTGTTATCAAAACAGCCTTTTTATTCACTTCCAATCACCTCGATTAGACATTTTTGCTTACCGAGGATTTCATCAAAGGTCTTAGCCTTATGTTTTGCTATCTGAAGGGTTATTCTATAATTTTTCCCGCTCTTTTTTAGCTTTTCAACCTCAAAAAAATACCATCCATTGTTTATGAATTTGATCGCAATAATCCCCTTTCCTCCAAAGGTGCTTGCAAAGCTTTTTACCTTTTCAACCTCATCCTCACTTAAATAGATTTTATCATTTTTCGTGGTTTTGACTTCAATGCAGAGGTAAAGCTTACCGTTTCCTGCAACTATATCGACTTTTTTGCTTCCGGCTGACCTCAAAACTGCAAACCCCTCTTTTTCCAGCCTCTTTATGAGCTCTCTTTCAGCACTGGCCCCTTTTCGGTATCTCATTAGCGTTCCACCACATACCTTTTAGGGTGTTAAAGTTTATAAGTTGTTTTACCCAGCCATTACTGGTGGTAATCATGGTGGTTTACGAGCTAAATGGAAGGAAGCCTAAAATTCACGAAACCGCTTTTGTGGATGAGAACGCTTACATAATCGGAGACGTCGTCTTGGAGGAGAAAACGAGTGTTTGGCCTTCGGCAGTGCTGAGGGGGGACATAGAGCAGATATACGTAGGCAAGGGTTCTAACATTCAGGACAATGTTAGCATTCACACTTCTCATGGGATGCCCACGATAATAGGGGAATACGTTACAATAGGTCACAACGCCGTTGTCCACGGAGCAAAGATTGGAAATTACGTTATTGTAGGAATGGGGGCTGTGGTTCTGGATGGGGCTAAAATTGGGAATCACGTTATTATAGGCGCTGGAGCTCTAATACCTCCGGGGAAGGAGATTCCAGATTACAGCCTTGTTGTAGGTGTCCCGGGCAAAGTTGTGAGGCAGCTCAGTGAAGAGGAAATAGAGATGACGAAGAAAAATGCCGAAGTTTATATTGAGCTTGCCGAAATGCATATTGCGAAGAGAAAGAGGATTGAGTGAATAAAGATGCTCTACAGAATTGTTTCCAAAATTCCTCATATTTTATTCAAACCCGTTTATGACCTATATGAGTCTTATCTCTTTGAAAAGGTCAAATCTCAGCCGGAGAAAATACCTAAACATGTGGCAATCATAATGGATGGTAATAGAAGGTGGGCAAGGCTTTTGGACAAGCCCCCGTGGTACGGCCACCTTTTTGGCTCCAGAAAACTGGAGGAAATACTCGAATGGTGTAGGGAATTGGGCATAAGAACCCTGACAGTTTACGCTTTCTCAACTGAGAACTTTAAGAGGAGTAAGGAAGAGGTAAAGATGCTCATGGATCTCTTTGAAAAGAAGTTTAAGGAGCTCCTTCATGACGAAAGGGTGCACAAGTACGGCATAAGGGTTAATGTTCTTGGCAGAAAAGAACTGTTGCCAAAGAACGTGAGAGAAGCGGCGGAAGAAGCAGAGAAAGCTACGAGAAAGTACAATAACTTTACTCTAAACATTGCCGTTGCGTATGGTGGAAGAAGCGAGATTGTCGATGCCGTGAGGAGAATTGTTGAAGACGTTCAAGCCAGAAGATTAAACAAAAATGAAATAAACGAGGAGCTCTTGAAGAGGTATCTCTATGTGCCCAACATGTCTGATCCGGATATAGTTATAAGAACAGGCGGAGAAGTAAGGATAAGCAATTTCCTTCTTTATCAGATTGCCTATAGTGAGCTTTTCTTCGTTGATGTTTATTTCCCCGAATTTAGGAAGATTGACTTTTTGAGGATAATAAGGGAATACCAAAAACGGCACAGAAGGTTCGGAAAGTAGTTATGGAAAGATTTATAACTGGACTTTTGAAGTGAATGATGAGCTGACGATCAATGTTTTAGGTGGTGTGATATGGGAAAGAGGGAAGAGATGATTAAGGCGATCAAGCAATTAATGACTCAACCGGAGAGAATTAGAAATATGGGTATTGCCGCTCACATTGACCACGGTAAGACGACCCTCAGCGATAACCTGCTGGCTGGAGCGGGAATGATTAGTGAAGAGCTTGCAGGAAAGCAGCTTGTGCTTGACTTCGATGAGCAAGAGCAAGCTAGAGGCATTACCATTAACGCCGCTAACGTTTCAATGATTCACGAGTATGAGGGAGAAAAGTACCTCATCAACCTCATTGACACCCCTGGTCACGTTGACTTCGGTGGTGACGTCACAAGAGCCATGAGAGCAATTGACGGTGCAATTATCGTAGTTGATGCTGTTGAGGGTGTCATGCCTCAGACCGAGACAGTTCTTAGACAAGCCCTTAGGGAGTACGTCAAGCCAGTTCTTTTCATAAACAAGGTTGACAGACTTATTAAGGAGCTCAAGCTTACCCCACAGCAGATGCAGGAGAGATTCGTCAAGGTAATTACCGATGTAAACCGCTTGATTAGGAGATATGCTCCTCCAGAGTTTAGGAGTAAGTGGCTTGTCAAGGTCGAAGATGGTAGCGTCGCCTTTGGTAGTGCCTACTACAACTGGGCATTAAGCGTTCCCTACATGAGAAAAACTGGAGTCTCATTCAAGGACATCATCGACCTAACAAACGCTGGCGACTTGAAGGCCCTTAGAAAGAAGGCTCCGCTTCACGTAGTTGTTTTGGACATGGTAGTTAGGCACCTTCCAAACCCACTACAAGCCCAGAAATACAGGATCCCCCACCTTTGGAGGGGAGAGATTGAAAGCGAAGTTGGTCAGGCAATGCTCAGCTGTGATCCAAATGGAAAGATGGCAATGGTCGTTACAAAGATCATCATTGACAAGCACGCCGGTGAAGTTGCTACGGGTAGAGTTTGGAGCGGTACCGTGAAGACAGGTCAAGAGGTTCACCTAATCACCGCAAAGAGAAAGGCTAGAATACAGCAAGTTGGTATCTATATGGGGCCCGAAAGGATTAACATGGAAGCCGTTCCAGCTGGTAACATAGTTGCCGTAACAGGTTTGAGAGATGCAATGGCTGGTGAGACAGTTAGCGAAGAGCAAATTGAGCCATTCGAGGCTCTCCACTACACAAGTGAGCCAGTAGTTACAGTTGCTATTGAAGCCAAGAACGTGAAGGACTTACCAAGGCTTATTGAAGCCCTTAGACAGCTCGCCAAGGAAGACCCAACACTCCACGTTAAGATCGATGAAGAGACTGGGCAGCACTTGCTCAGCGGTATGGGTGAACTCCACCTTGAGGTTAAGTTGGTCCACCTCAAAGAACAATGGGGCGTTGATGTCGACGTCTCAGAACCAATCGTCGTTTACAGAGAGAGCATAACCAAGACAAGCCCGATAATCGAAGGAAAGTCACCAAACAAGCACAACAGGTTCTACATTGTTGTTGAGCCAATGCCGGACGAAATTTACCAAGCAATTAGGGAGGGTGAAATTCCAGAAGGAAAACCAAAAGATCCAAAGGCCGTTGCAAAGAAGCTTGCCGAGCTTGGAATGGACTACGACATTGCAAGGGGTATCGTTGATATTTACAATGGAAATATGTTCCTCGACAACACCAAGGGTATCCAGTACCTCAACGAGGTCATGGACCTCCTTGTAGATGGCTTCCACCAGGCGATGGATGAAGGGCCACTTGCCAGAGAGCCCGTGATGAAGGTTATAGTTAGACTTGTGGATGCAAAGATCCACGAGGATAACGTCCACAGAGGTCCAGCCCAGATTTATCCGGCAATTAGAACTGCCATTCACTGTGCAATGATGAAGGCAAACCCAGTGCTTTACGAGCCATACCAGAAGGTTATCATTAACGTTCCATACGAGTATATGGGTTCAGTTAGCAGGGAAATGAATCAAAGAAGAGGACAGCTCATTGACATGAAGCAGGAAGGGGAAGTAATGATCATTATCTCAGAGGCCCCGGTAGCGGAGATGTTTGGATTTGCTGGAGCAATAAGAGGCGCAACAAGCGGTAGGGCATTATGGAGCACAGAGCACGCTGGCTTTAAGAGAGTCCCCAATGAGCTTGCAATAAACATTATAAGACAGATAAGACAGAGAAAAGGTCTTGATCCAAATCCACCAACAGAGAAGGATATTTGCCCACAGCAGTGAGGTTTTCTTTTCTTCTTCTCTTGGTGTTTTCTGCTTTTGGATGTTATGGAAATTGTGTCAATATTCTTTATAAGCTAGCTGGATATAATCTAAAATAGGGTTCGGTCTCTTTTACAAAATTACCAATTTTTCAAATTTTTTTGCATAAAGTACATATAGGATTAGGGAAGTTGTCATAATGGTGATGATCATGAACGCTGTTCAGCTTATAAGTAGAGATATTGGAAAGACAATGAGAGTGCAGACCAAAGTGATAGATTATATGACAGACTTCTTTGTGAAAAAAGGCTTTAAATGGCTCTTACCGGTTATGCTGAGCTCTATAACCGATCCTTTATGGCCCGATCCGGCGGCAAGCAAAATGAGAGCCCCGGAAATTGAAGCTTATGGAACGAAGCTCAAGCTGATGCACAGCATGATCCTTCATAAGCAGTTCGCCATTGCAATGGGATTGGAGAAGATATTCGTACTTTCCCCAAACATAAGGCTTGAGGAAAGGGATAGGGATGATGGGAGACATGCATATGAGTTCACCCAGCTTGACTTCGAGATAGCCCACGCCACTATGGACGATGTCATGGGATTGATTGAAGAGCTTATAACTGGTCTTTTCAAGGAAGCAAGAAAGTGGGACGAACTTGAAGGAAGAGGACTACCCAAGGTTAAGGCTCCGTTTAAGCGCTTTACCATGGCTGAAATTGAAGAAGAGTTTGGCGACGATGAAAAAGCCAGCAAGGTTATGGAGGAGCCATTCTGGATAACGGACATTTCTAGGGAATTCTATGACAGAGAAGATCCAGAAAGGCCTGGACACTTTAGAAACTACGATCTAATTCTGCCAGAAGGTTATGGAGAAGTTTCAAGCGGTGGCGAGAGAGAGTGGGAATATGAGGTAATAGTCAGAAAGCTGAAGGAAAGCGGATTAAGCTTGGAAGCCTTTAGGCCCTATCTTGAGGTTGCAAAGGCTGGAAAATTAAAGCCTTCTGCTGGAGCTGGCATAGGTGTTGAAAGGCTCGTTAGGTACATAGTTGGTGCAAAGCATATAGCTGAAGTTCAGCCGTTTCCAAGGATTCCCGGGATTCCGGCGGTTATCTAAAGGCGTTTCCAAATTTATTTAGATGTACTCTTTCCCACATTATCTCTTTTTCATCGTGTTCAGGCTTTCGTTCTGCCGGATAACCTATTCCAATTACACATAGAATCCTAATATGTTCTGGGATTCCTAAAAGTTCCCTTACATAGTCCTCGGCACTC
>CAYNRW010000033.1:0-12860 GCA_964399725.1 uncultured Thermococci archaeon
CAAGCTCGCCAATTAGAGTCTTTCCACTTGCTGTAGCGGAAACCACCAGTAAGTTTTCTCCCTCAAGAAGACCGTTTTTTATGGCCAAGCTTTGGACTGGAAGGAGGCTTGAAACGCCTTCTTCTTTTAAAACTCGCTTGAACTCCTCGGGAATGCTTATCTCATCTATGGACAGCTCTTCAACCTTAATACGCTTTGGCTCCAGTTCGTCCCATTTCGTAACGTCTGGATTCTTTGTCGGATCAAAACGAGGATCAAAAATAGCCATTACCTTATCTAGGTCTCTAAATCTTTTAAGAAGTTTTTTTGCTTGATCAAACATTCCGAGACTCCTAAACCTGTAGCGGAGTTCGTTTTTCAGCTCTTCCTCTGCACAGCTTTCACAAATAAATTCATGGTGATGCTTTATTCTATTTCCTTCGGTTAGCACGGTTATTTTTCCATTTAAAAAACAAAGTCTGCAAAGCTCTGCTTTTCCCACTTTTTTGTTTTGAAGCCTGATTTTAAAATACTCCTCCCATTCCGCTGCATCAGAAGTTAAAACAATCCTGGCAGTTCTCAGCATCTTTTCAATCTCTTTTGGATTTTGGTATTTGCTTCCTTCCAAGACCTTGAAAAGCCTTTTATCTCTCATTATCAGCCTGAAAATTCTCTCGGCTTTTAAATTTTGAATCTGGGAAAGTTTTTCGGGTTCATTTTCAATGTAAAATGCTTCAAGCTCACTATCTTTTCTTCCTCTTCTGATAACAAAGAGCATCTCTCTCATCTCCTTTGGGAAGCTCTGGAAATCTGGACGCCATTGTCTTTTATAACATCGAGGATTATGGTGACCCTCCATCGCCGGAGGTTTTTACGCAGGTATCTCTGAGAAAGAAGACTTAAAAAGCTTTTCAATTCGTCCATGTTCCTGAAGTTGGCCCTTATCATTATCTGAAATTCGCCGGTTTTTTTATAGATGCCCAAGACGTTCTCGAGCTTTCCTATCTCCTGGAGGATTCTCTCAGCTCGCGGATCATCGGATAAAAGCTCAAGTTCTATTAAAGCCTGTAGATATTCTTCAAGAAAAGCGGGTTCCACAAGGGCGGAGTAACCCTTTATCGCCCCAAGCCGTTCAAGTTTGTCCACTCTGTTCTTTATGCTCGCCACAGATAGCCCAAGCTTCTTACTAAGGTCTGTAAAGGTAATCCTACCATTCTTTCTAAGCTCCATCAGAATTTTTTTGTCAATCTCGTCTACATCCACCATCTCGATCAAAAAATATTGGAAGGAAGATATTTAAATTTTCGCTACTCTATTGGATGCACCTGAGGCAGGGTCGAAAGCTTTATTGGTGCTCCAAATGCCCTATCACCGGCATCTCCAAGGCCGGGGAGTATGTATCCCTTGTCGTTGAGCTCTCTATCTATTTTTGTTACGAATATCTCAACCTCTGGGAATTTTTCCTTTATTCTGCTTATTCCTTCTGGAGCTGCGAGAACACCCAATACAATTATTCTCTTCGGAGTACCATACTTCTTGACCTCTTCGATGACCCTCAGCAAAGTTGATCCAGTGGCTATCATGGGATCGGCTATGATTACTGTATCTTCTGGTGTTATATGGGGGATTTTGATGTAGTTCATCTCTATCTCAAATTTTGGAGCTTTTCCTCTTGCCGCAGAGACTATTCCAATTCTAGCATGCTCAAACACCTTCACAAGTCCTTCCATTAAAGGCACTGCCGCTCTAAGAACTGTTACTATAACCACGTTTCTCCTGTCCTTAACTATTATCCCTTCAGTTTCCTCCAAAGGCGTCTCAACTTTTACTTTCTCTGTTTCCATTGTTTTGATTATTTCGTAACCCATAAACCTTCCGAGTTTCACAAGCCCTTTTCTGAAGGCTATGGAGTCAGTTTCCTTGTCTCTAAGCTCTGTTAAAACTTCCATTAGGTATGGAGAGTCATCGAAGGAGTAAACACCCTTCCATCTTTTGTCTTCTATCATCTTTATCACCTCAACAATTGATCAAGCAAAATGGCCATTCCTACGACAAGAGGTACTGTAACCATTGCTCCGAACATTGCAAGGACGTGCTGAAAACCTAAAAGAACAGCCTGCTTTGGTTCAACTTTTTCTTCTATTCCAACTTTAATTCCGTTTGCCATTAAAGCCCGCTCGAGATATGTTAGGACAGATTTAAAAAATTTTCGGGTTCAATGCTATCTTCATAGCAATGTTGTAATAAAAATAATAAAAATCTGACACCAAATGAAAATCACTTGCCCATCTCTTCCGGCGGTATGGCACCTTCTTTTACTGGAATTAGGCATAGGAATTCAAAGGTTTCTGAATCTGGGTTTTCATATCCATGTGGCTCATTCGGAGGTATGTAGAGAAAACTGCCCGGTATAACTTTCACGGTTTTTCTCCCGTTTGTTATGTATCCCTCTCCCTTTATGATGAATATCTCATGCTCCCAATCATGTTGGTGGATCGGTATTTTTCCGCCTTTCCTGATAACGAAATATCTCATTGCAAAGTTTTTAGCTCCCACCTTCGGGGAGATAAGCCATCTTATTGTTGTATTCTCAACTCCTTCCAGCGTAACTTCCTTTTCTTCTACGTCTCTGTAATGTCCAACAAACATTTTTATCACCATAAAATGTGAGGATGAGAGATTAATAAGTTTATCTGACCACCCATATTGTCCAGACCATAAAGAGGTAAGCGAGTATGCTTATCAGTACATGTATCTTTATCCATAACTCTCTCTTTTTGGAGAGAAATATGAAAGCACCGCTGAGCATTGAAAGCGTCATAAGTCCAAAGGTTATGTATCCAAGGGTGTAATGGTCTAAAGTTACCATGCTAAATCCTCCCCACGGGGAAGATATAGAGTGGAGCTCCATTCGTTCCGATGATTTTTGCCACTTCTTCATCATAAAACGCTCCAACAGCTACTGTTCCCAAATTCAAAGCCGTGGCTTGGAGATATATATTCTGTCCTATATGCCCTGCCTCCATGTGGACGTATCTAACCCCCCTTTCTCCGTAGTATTTGGTTGTCCTTTCGTAAAAGGCAACTAGCACAATATCAACAGCAGCTTTTCCTACCCAATTTTGATTCAACGCCGCTTTTTGAAGCTCCTTCCTAAAGTCTCCCTCTTTGATCATTGTTAAACTATGTTCAAAGGGGTCGTAGTGATATATCCCTGGCTTCAAGCCCTCCACATTTCCAACCACAACAAAAATCTCAAATGGATATGTTGCTCCAGCACTTGGAGCTGCCCGCTTGTTGTCGTGGGTTATTCCTTGACACGCCCACAATAGTTGGGCAAGTTCCCTTATAGTAAGGGGCTGATTTTTATATGTTCTGATGCTTTTTCTCTTCGCAATAGCTTCTTCTACACTCATTTCCCCTTCTAATCTTGGTTCTGGCAGGAGGATTTTCTCTCCAGAGTACATGAGTTCCCCCCCTCTAGGAAAATAAGGTTTTAGGAATAAGACAACTGACGACACCACCACGAGAACCACAACGAGGATTGAAATCTTTCGATAGTTCATGAATGTTAGTAGGTTTTTATAATATTTTAGAGTTTCGTAGGAAAAAAGAGAAAGGCTCAAGTCTTTCTTCCAGCTATAAAGCCTAGAAGGAGACCAATTACAAGGGTGCCGGCTATTAAGGGTATTGGATATCCGCTAGTTTCATGTTGAACCGGAGAGGTTGTGTTTTGAGGCACCGTGTGGTTCGTAAGCGGCGTAGTGAGAGGGATGAGAGGCTCTTCTGTTATCTTTGGTGGAGTCGTTGTGCTTAAGAATACCGTCGAGGTCTCCTTTGCATACTGGTAGAACACCATCGCAGTCTGAATATTTTCCAAACCGCCCTGCTTTTCGTAACTTTGGGCAAATTCATAGTAAGCCAAACTTAGGAGGGGGTATATGCCTTCTTTTTGAGCTATTGCAATAGCGACTTTGGCATCTTCCTTCATTCTCTGAAGCTTGTCCATAAGCACAGTCTCATTATCAATTCCCAGAGTGTCTAAGATTACCTCAGCTCTTATTCTAGCTTCCATTGCCGAAAAAATAGCCGCTGAATATTTACCGTCTTGGTAGTATTCCTCCCCTTCATTCATCAAGTTCACTAGATCCGGAAAGTTTGCTTCCCCAAACATTGAGGTTATGTAGGTTATTATAAGTCTAGAATTATCTAGGTATTCCCTTGCGGTGTCTTTTAGGTCATCCCTCTCAATTATCTCTCCTTTTGCATATCTTTCTCCTAAAGATGCCCAGAATCTTGCTGTTTGTATTCTCTCGTATGCAAAGGCGGCATTGCTTATTGCATCCCAGTAATTTCCATCGTAATAGGATGACCAAGCATCTTTCAAAAGGGATTTTGCCTGTTCAAGCCTTTCTTCACTCGCAGCAACTGCTTGGAGCATGGTTATTCCTTTTATCGTGAGATTTGAGACATAGTTCTCGGTGTCCTTTATTTCGGTGTCAACCTTTTTCAGCAAATTCTCTAAATCGGCCTCGTTTTTCACGTCTAAATACCAGTCCACATGTCTTATAGCAATCCTTGCCTGAAAGTCAAGGCTTAGGGCTGTATAATACATACCTTCATTCAAGTTCTTTTTGGATTCATCTAGTTTGCTCTTAGCCTCATCCAAGGCATTTTTAAGATAAGAATATGTCGTATAGCTGACGTCGCTGTTTTTGAGCTTATTCTCAACTTGGTTGTAGTAATCTAAAGTCTCATCATAATCCTTTAGCGCATCGTCCTTTAGGAAAGAGGTGTCAACTTTCAAACCTGCCGGTACTGATGGTTTTTCTATCTTCTTTCCTGTGAAATAGTAAACGGCCTCATATATATCCCTAATCTCCTTAACTTCAAGACCCCATCTCTCTCTTGCATACTCAACCACGTCAACTTTTTCGGACTTGCTTGTTATTTGTACTATTGGACCGATTTGCTTTTGCTCTGTCTTTTGGACTGTCTGTATCCTCTGACCTTCAGGAATTAAGAAGAGCTTTGCCCCAACACTATGAACAGCTGAAGCTTTCTCTAAGATTCCCCCTACTGGCCCGATGCTTCCATCGGGATTTATCATACCCGTCATCATTACGTCTTTTCTTATTTTCCATCCTTCTAAAGCGGCTATTATGCCGACGGTCATGGTTCCCCCAGCAGAAGGACCTCCAATAATTGGAGCATCTGACTTTACTTGGATAAAAACATCATATTTGCTCATGTCTACACCAAGAACTTTCCCAGCTACCTGAGCTGCTAATCTTGCCGATGCCTGCATATCCACTTCCGCCAGTGGCCAAGTTTCTACATATACGTGCCCATTTCCCGGGGCAACTGTGATAACAAAATCCGTTGCTACACCTATTAGTTCGCCGCTTGATGCTCTCGATACTGCTGGAGCTTTTAGGACAACAGTGTTTCCCTTCTCTGGACATTGAGCATTCGCAAGGGGCAAGAGCAAAAGGATCAACGCTAGTGTTGAGAGTATTTTTTTCATCTTCTCACCTCCGATGATTTAGTTTCCTGTGGTCTTTAATATCTCTTGTGGTTCATGATTCCAAAATTGGAAGTCTAAACCAAAGTTTTTTTAAGCTTATCATCAAAACGGTTAAGGGGAGACAATATGGGCCTGTATTCCTCTTTCATTGGCCGAAAGTTTAAACACATAGCCGGAAAAAAGTATGAGGACATAATAAAGCACTACAGGGAGTTTCTTTTAACTGAGGAGGAAAGAAAAATCCCTGAAATTCGCTCCATATTGATGCCACTTGACAGGTATGTTAAGAACATTCCCACAGAGTTGTATGAAACAATAAGCGCCTATGAAGCGAGGATTTTGCTTGTTTACATTCTGGATTCCCAAGTATTTGAGCTTGTGCGCCAGACACTTAGTCCGGAAGCAAGTGAGGAATTCAGGCGAAGAGAGGAGATAATGGGAGAAGAATTGCTTAACAACGTGGCGAAAAAGCTCGAGAGCTATGGCCTGAAGATACAAAGGCGTATATTCTTTGGAAACAAGAGCGATGATGTAATAAGGATGGCTGAGAATTATGACATGCTAGCAATTTCGAGAAACTACGGCGCCGAGATAACAAAAACCTCCCCTTTAAGCCCTTTGGTTCTTAAGATAATCCAGCATTTGGAGATTCCGGTAATAGTCTATTAGGAGGTGTCCGAATGACCCCATTGGAGGTATTCGCTCTTGCAGTGTTCATCTTTACCTATGCCCTCATAATAAGCGAACGAATACACAGAACTGTTGCCGCAATGGCCGGAGGTTCTTTAGTGCTTCTCGCCAACGTAGTCCCATGGGAAAAGGTTCCCGTCTATCTTGATCTTGATACAATACTTCTCCTTGCTGGAATGATGATAATTGTGAATACAACAAGGCTGAGTGGTCTATTTGAATATATTGCAATAAAAACTGCCAAATTTGCAAAAGGCGAACCTATAAGAGTTCTGCTTCTTTTTTCGGTCGTGACGGCCCTCATAAGTGCTTTTCTTGATAACGTGACCACAGTTCTCCTGTTAACTCCGATGCTTATCTACATTTCCAGACTTATGGAAGTTAACCCCCTTCCCTTCCTTCTCTCCGAGATTTTCGCTTCCAACATTGGTGGAATGGCAACCCTTATCGGCGATCCGCCAAACATAATGATAGGATCCGCTGCAGGGCTTAGCTTTAACGAGTTTCTCTTCAACATGGGCCCGATAGCGTTTCTTGATTTGATACTCATGATTTTTGTGGTATACCTCGCCTATCGGAAAGTCCTTAAGGTCAGTAAAGAAAAAAAGGAGAGGATTTTAAGAACACTTGACAACTTGGATGAAAGAGCAGCAATTAGGGACTTGGCTCTTTTTAAGAAGTCCATCATAACAATCGTTGTTGTGGTGCTCTTCTTTTTCGTCCACGACAGGCTTAGAATAGAGCCGGCTGTGGTTGCACTATTTGGGGCATCTTTGATTCTTTTCTGGAGTAGGGAAAATCCTGAAGGGATTTTGGAAAAAATCGAATGGGCAACTTTATTCTTCTTTGGAGGATTGTTCCTCATTGTGGGAAGTTTAGTTGAGACAGGGTTTATAAGACAGATGGCTCAATGGATAACCTCCCATGTCCACGCCGAAGGGGAGGCAATTCTAGTTATAGCATGGCTTTCAGCTCTGGCATCTGCGGTTATAGACAACATCCCATTCACAGCAACGATGATACCCTTAATAAAGGCAATGGGGATGTCTCTCAATACTTATCCTCTTTGGTGGGCTTTAAGTCTGGGTGCATGTTTGGGTGGAAACGGAACCGCCATTGGGGCTTCGGCAAACGTTGTTGTTATAGGAATAGCAGAGAGAGAAGGTATAAAAATAACCTTTATAGACTTTCTTAAGATAGGCATCATTGTAATGATCTTAACGGTAGGAGCGGGTGTTGGAATCTTGTGGGCTAGATATGTGTGGTGATAAAAAATGAAGATACTCGTGTTGATAGACGGGTCAAAGTGGAGTCAAAAAGCCGCACTTCATGCAGTTGCAGTTGCCAAGAAAAAGAACGCAAAAGTGGTGTTATTTTCAGTTTTGGATAGAAGAGAAGCCAAGGCAGTTGCATTCAATTTAGGAGCAAGACAAGGGGACTTTGAAAAAGTGCGCAGTTTTGAAGAGGAAGTCTGGAACAATATGAAAAGAGACATTCAAGACGTAATGAGCGAAATGCTAAAGTTCTGCCGGGGGGAGGGAGTAAACTGCTCCGTAAAAATCGTCGAGGGGATTGCAAAAGACAAGATCCTTGAAGAAGCCAACAGTGGTGAATATTCACTCGTAATAATGGGGGCATATGGAAAGAGCGGAAAAACGAGAATAGGAAGTTTGCTGGAAGAAGTAGCTGGCAATGTGAAGCCCCCGCTCTTAATAGTACGCTAGTCTCTGGCTTCGAGGTATTTAACCTCTATGACACCCTCTAGCTTTTCCAGTTCTTCTTTTAGGCCGATTAATGCTCTTCTAGTGAGCGGTATATGAACCTTCCCGATTATATCAAACGAGCCTGTAACTACATAAACTTCATCAAAGTTCATCTCGTTTAGCAGTGTTTCTTTGATCTCCTTTTCTCTTCCAGGTCTCACCTTTATTAAATATATTGCAAACGGCATTTCAATCCCTTCTTATCAGCGCTATAAAAAACAATATCAATATCAAGAGTTCAAATGTAGTTGAAATCACATCGAGGATTTCTGAGGATAGTGATGTTTTGATTAGATGAAAGTTTTCAATGACCTTCTTGGCAACAAACATTAGAAATGCCAAAAAAAGAAGCAGAATGCTTTTCATTCCGCTTTTTTTGTATGCTTTCCATGCTGCTACTGACAGCACCGCCCCTAGAATAATTACAAATCCATCAAGGAGATATCCCACACTGTCAATCACTTCTCCTCCCCCCTAAACGTTAGCGTTAAATCAATCAATTTATCCGCCAGCTTATCCCAGGTTTTTGGCTTGTACTCCTTAATTATGCGAAGTAGAACATCAACATCGCAGTTAAGGGAATAAATAGTGTTCTTCCCATCTTTTGCCCTTGTAATAATCCCTAAAGTCTCAAGCCTTTTTGTATGATAGGCTATAGTAGAGGGGGTTAAGTTAAGCTTTTCTGCGATCTCGCCCTGGTTTTTGTCTCCTTCTGCAAGCAAAAGGAGTATCTTTCTTTGGCTTTCATTTGAAATAGCTATCATAAGACGCCTGTACTCTTCTTCAAAACCCTCAGGGAAGAAATATTTTTTCCCTCCAAGCTTCTTTGAAATAACTTTTCCCTCTTTTTCAAGATGCTGTAGGTGGTATTGAAGGTTTCCTATCCCCATGTTGAGCTCTTGGGCTAATTTACGAAAGGTTATCCCAGGATTCTTTGTGATATACTCTAAAATTTTTTCTCTGGTGCTCATGAATATCAAACTAAAATATCGTTTGGGTGTTTTAACTATTTATGGTACGGTTCTCAAAAGAGTCTTTTATTGGAGCCCCGGGCGGGGTTTGAACCCGCGACCTGCCGCTTACCAAGCGGCCGCTCCACCAGGCTGAGCCACCGGGGCACCGAAAGAAAGAAGCCAAGATTGCATATATAAACTTTTCGCTCAACCACTTTTCAAATTAAAAAGATATAGATGCAAAGATCAGTACTCTCTCTCCACTATAAAGTCCGCCAAAAGTTCGAGTTGTTTTCTTGCCTCACTCTCAGGGAGTGTTTTTAGTGCTTTCTTTGCTTCATCCGCCAGTTCCCTTGCAACTTTTGCGGCGTAGTCGATACTTCCATATTTTCTGAGTAGCTCAATGGCTTCTTTGACCTCTTCTTGAATGTCCTCCTCTATGATCCCTTCTCCCTTTACATCCCCCGCATATTTTCCAAATATCTTGAAGAACTTTGCTTTATCTTCCTCGCTTGCATTTTCAAGGAAGTGAGCAACTATGAGCGTTTTTTTACCCTTTCTTATGTCGCTTCCCACAGGCTTTCCAAGCTTTTCTTCGTCCGCTATCAAATCAAGGACATCATCCCATATCTGAAATGCTATGCCAATGTTTCTTCCATATTTTGACAACGCTCGGATGTAATCCTCGTTTTCCGTTCCTATGATCCCACCTATTGTAGCTGAAGCATCTATTAGCGCGCCGGTTTTTCCACTTATCATTTTCATGTATTCCTCTATGGCAACCGTTCCTTTGTTTTCAAACTCCAAGTCCATCGCTTGCCCTTCGCATAGTTCGTTTGATGTCTTTGCGATAACATCCAAAACTCTTACGACTTTCTCAGCCTCGACAGGTATTTTTGCTACAGCCTCAAAAACCTTCGAGAAGAGCAAATCTCCAGCCAAAATCGCCATGTTTATCCCCCAAACTTTATGAACTGTCGGCCTGCCCCTTCTTTTCTCGTCCATGTCCATTATGTCATCGTGCACTAAGGAGTAGTTGTGAAGCAGTTCTACGGCTGCTGCTGCATAAACGGCTTTTTCCGGATTTCCCCCAACAGCTTCGGTAGAGGTTAAAACTATGAAAGGCCTAACTCTCTTTCCCCCCGCAAGTGGGTAATGTCTAGCTGCATCGTAGAGAACTTTGGGCTCCTTTTCAGGTATGAGCTCAAAAATGGCCTCATCGACCACTTTGGCTTTTTCTTTTAATGCTTTAAACAGTGAATCAAATTTCATTCTATCACCTCACATCAACTTTGTAACCGTTTCTTGATACAAAAACGTCTCTTCCGATGAGATATCCCTCCTCTTCAGCAAGCTCAGCATAGTGGGTGAGCATCCTAAACTCTCCATGAGCGGGAATTATGTTCTCCGGATTTAAAAGCTTAATTAAATATCTGTGATCTTCTCGGCTTGCATGACCTGAGACATGTAAATCCTTAACCATCCTCACTCCCCTCATTCTGAGCTTTGTTTCAAGGGCATAGCGCTGGGCTATGTTTAAGGGATTTGGAATCACTCCAGCTGAAAATACCACAGTATCGTCTTTTCCAATGTCGTAGAGCTCTCCATTGGCCATTCTTGTGAGTACTGCCCCAGGTTCGCCTTGGTGTCCCGTTACTATTAGGAGATAGTTTTCTCTGGCTTGAGAAACCTCTCTAAGTGTTTTTTGGACAGCATTTGGACTTCTAACTGCTTTTGCTCCTTTCATTTTTATTAAACCCAGCTGTTTTGCTATACCGGTGTATTTTGCAAGCGATCTACCTACGAGAACTGCTTGTCTTCCCATGTTATTTGCTATCTCTATCAGCTCTTGGAGACGAGCAATGTGAGAGGCAAATGTAGTGGCTATTAATCCCTTCTCCTCCATACCCTCGTAGTAGAAAAAGTCTTCTAAGAGCAGCTTTGCAGAGGCTTCACTTGGTGTTTTTGTTTCTTCAGCAACCCTTGTGGATTCAGGTATAAGGACTTTTACACCTTCTTGCCCTATTTCCTTAAGCCTCTTGTAATCTGGCTTTTCTCCGATGGGATTGTGGTTGTCAAACTTATAATCGCATGCATAAACCACAGCCCCCTCTGGAGTATGTATTACAACCATCGAGGAGTGAGGAATTGAATGAGTAATCTGCACGAACTCTATCGCTAAGTTCTCACTAACCTGAACAATCTCCCCATACTGAGTTTCATACATCGGATTCGTGACCTCAAAATACTGTTCACTCCTAACTTCTCCTTTTGCAAGCTTTATTGTGTATGGGGTCCCATAAATCGGGACGTTTGGATAATGGGGAGCGAGCTTTGCTATTGCCCCTATGTGGTCGAGATGACCATGAGAAAGAGCAATGGCGACGACCTTTTTGTTTTTGAGTGGGGAATCATCAGGAATTGCACCCAATTTTCTTAAATCTCTAGAACTCATCTGCTGAAAATTAACATCCTCATGGATAAGAACCCTATCGAGCCTTATTCCCATATCAATAACCACGACTTCCCCTTGGTATTCAATAGCAGTCATGTTCTTTCCTACTTCCTCGTAACCGCCTAACGTGTAGACTTTTATCATTTTAGTTCCTCCACTATTTTATTGAGGCGGACTTCCGTCGGCCTTGGCCCTTTGAGTAGCGGAGCAGAACTCCACCGGGTTAAAGTATACTTGATAATAGGGTTTAAAAATGTGTGCATTAAAAAGAAAACCTTTAAAGCCTTCTATTTTTTAAAAACTCCCATAAATCAATCCTCTGCTCAAGCCATTCCCTTGCAAATCCTGTAACCACGAGAGGCACTTTTCTAAGCTCCTCAATATTCCTCGCCCCAACGAGAAACATTGTGTTTCTCAACTCATCTATGTAGCGCTGGAGAATCTTAATCACTCCTTCAACGTCACCTTTAACTGCCGGCTTCAGCAGAGGTAGAGCAACTCCCGCTAAGTTTGCACCAAGGGCTAAGGCCTTTGCAATCATTATGCCATCTCTTATTCCGCCTGTGGCGATTATTGGGAGCCTTGTAGCATAGCGAACTTCAGCAACGCTTAAGGCGGTTGGAATCCCCCAATCCCAGAACTTCAAAGCTAGGTTTTTGCTTCTCTCATCCTTAGCCCTGTAATACTCAACACCACTCCAGCTCGTACCCCCAAGACCTCCAACATCTATTGCGTCTATACCAATGCTCTCAAGCCTTATTGCAACCTCCATCGAAACTCCAGCTCCTGTTTCCTTGGCTATTATTGGATATGGGAGCCCATTTTTGAGCTCTGCCAAGGCTTTTAGAACGCCCCGGTATTGGGTATCTCCCTCAGGCTGGACGCTCTCCTGCAGAGGGTTCATGTGAATAGCAAGGGCATCAGCTTGAATTGTTTCCACGGCTCTCAAGGCCTCCTCAACACCATAGCGGTTTGGCATATTCTCAGCAAATTGGGGTGCTCCCAAATTGCCAACGAGGAAAACGTCGGGCGCAACATCCCTAACGTAGTAACTTTCCCATGTTTCAGGCTTCCTTACCATAGCCCTCTGACTCCCAACCCCCATAGGGATGTTAAGCTCTTGGGCAGCTTTGGCGAGAGTTTTGTTTATCTTCCCAGCAAGCTGTGATCCTTTTGTTCCTCCCGTCATTCCGGCTATCATTACTGGATAGTCGAACTTCCTTCCAAGGAATTCAACGCTTAAATCGATTTCATCCTTATCTATCTCCGGTAAAGAACAGTGAACAAAATGAATGTTTTCAAACTGATTGCTCACATGAGCTTCAACTTGTTTCTTTAGACAGTGTTCAATGTGCTCAAACTTTCTAATAACTGTGAGCTCCTCCTTATCCACTTTTACCACCTCTTAATAACCGTCCCAAGATTTTTCCCTTGGAGAACTTTTGTAAGGTTCCCTTTAACCTTTCCGTTTATGAAGTAAACATCTGAATAGT
>CAYNRW010000034.1:0-12786 GCA_964399725.1 uncultured Thermococci archaeon
AATCTTTTTTCTAATATTTTCTTTTGAGTCCTAGGGGGTGAAAACTCATGAAAGTCGATCTTAACTCCGACCTTGGTGAAAGCTTTGGGAGATACAAGCTTGGGCTTGATGAAGAGGTTATGAAGTATATAACTAGTGCAAACGTTGCTTGTGGCTGGCATGCCGGCGATCCTTTAGTAATGAGAAAAACCGTGAAGCTTGCAAAAGAGCTAAACGTTGCAATTGGAGCTCATCCTAGTTATCCAGACTTGATGGGCTTTGGAAGAAGATACATGGACATAACAAGAGAAGAAGCAAGGAACTATATTCTCTATCAAATTGGAGCATTATATGCCTTTGTAAAAGCTGAGGGGCTTGAGCTCCAGCATGTAAAGCCTCATGGCGCTCTCTATAATGCCCTTGTTAAGGACGAAGAACTCGCCAGAGGGGTTCTAGAGGGAATAGCAGACTTTGATAAGAACCTTATTTTCGTCGGGCTCTCAATGTCGAAGCCCTTGGAAGTTGCAAAGGAGATGGGGCTAAAAGTGGCTCACGAAGTATTTGCAGATAGAGCTTATAATCCAGATGGGACGTTGGTTTCAAGAAGAAAGCCTGGGGCGGTTATACATGACAAAGAGGTGATAGCGGAGAGGGTACTCTCAATGGTCAAGGATGGAGGCGTTAAAGCAATCAACGGTGAGTGGGTGGAGCTTAAAGCTGACACAATCTGTGTCCATGGGGATAATCCAAAAGCTCTTGAGATTACAGCGTACATAAGAAAGCGCCTTGAGGAAGAAGGAATCAAGATTGTGCCTATGAGAGAGTTCATACGGTGATCCTATGTTCCCTCAGTTCAAGCCTGCAGGTGACTCTGCTTTAGTTATTATTTTTGGGGATACGATAAATGAAAGCATCAACAGGAAAGTGCATGCCGTGGTAAGGGCAATAGAGAAGGCAAACCCAGAGTGGCTCATTGAGGCCGTGCCAACTTACACAAGTGTTTACTTGTACTATGATCCCATTAAAATTTCCTATTCCAAGGTCATAGAAGCTTTGAGGCCTTTTTTATTAGCGGAACCCAAAGAAGAGGAAAAGAAAATCATAGAAATACCCGTTGCATATGGAGGCGAATTCGGCCCGGACATAGATTTTGTGGCAGAGTACAATGGGTTAAGCGTCGATGATGTCATTGAAATTCATTCAAAACCCCTCTATAGGGTATATATGCTTGGTTTTCTCCCAGGGTTTGCTTATTTAGGAGGCATGGACGAGAGAATTGCAACCCCAAGACTCGAGAAGCCACGCCTAAAAGTCCCGGCGGGTAGTGTGGGCATAGCCGGAAAGCAGACGGGGTGGTATGCAATAGAAAGCCCAGGAGGATGGAGACTAATTGGAAGAACTCCATTGAAAACATTCGACCCTTCAAAAAGTCCACCGAGCATAGTCAAAGCAGGGGATTACGTTAAGTTTGTGCCCATAAGCGAGGAGGAGTTCCGGGAGCTCTATAAGCAAGAATGGGGCGAGAAGCAATGATAGAACTTGTTAACGTTCCCTCTTTGCTGACCATTCAGGACTTGGGGAGATATGGCAATCAAAAGTTCGGAGTTCCGGTAAGCGGAGCTATGGATGAGATTTCCGCTAGATTGGCAAACTACCTCGTAGGGAATAAGGACAACTTTCCGCTTCTGGAATTTGTCCTAAGAGGTCCAACAATAAGGTTTCACTCTTCAGCGGTTTTTGCAGTTACTGGAGATGTTGAGGTAAGGCTAAACGGCATTCCAATAAATCCCTGGGAAAGCTACTGGGCAAAAAGAGGGGATGTCTTGGAGGTAGGGACCCTAAAGAGTGGCATGTACGGTTACATAGCCTTTGCCGGGGGAATAAAGTGTGAACCAATTCTCGGAAGCTGTTCCACTTATCTGAGGGCAAACTTTGGCAGAGCATTAAAAACAGGAGATATTCTAAAGTTAGACTACGCAATTTTAACCGGAAAGGAGGGCAAAAAGCTTCCGGAAGAGTTCATACCAAAATATTCAAACGAAAGTGAAATTAGGGTAGTCTTAGGGCCGCAGGAAGATCACTTTACAGAAGAGGGAATTAAAACATTTTTAGGCTCTACTTACGAAGTAACTGCAGAATCGGATAGAATGGGATACCGACTAGAAGGACCGAGGATAGAGCATTCGGAAAAAGGTGCTGATATAATTACCGATGCTATTCCCTTAGGTGCAATTCAAGTTCCAAAAAGCGGGAAGCCAATAATAATGCTCGCAGATAGGCAGACAAGCGGGGGATATGCAAAGATTGGAATTGTTGCCAGGGTAGATATCCCAAAGGTTGCCCAAACAAGACCAGGAGGAAAGTTAAGGTTCAAGGCTGTTAGCGTTGAAGAGGCTCAAGAAGCTTTAAGAAGGCGTGAAAGAACCATGGAAGCCTTAAGGCTATTCCTCCTTGGAGAGTTGAGAGCATATAAGTTGAAAGCTCTCGGGGAAGAGATAGTAGCCTTCATAAAAGTAGAAAAGAAGAGGTAGTTATTCTTTCTCCCGCATAACGCGGGCTAGCTTGTATTTTTTCCCATCACATTCAAAATCCCCAAGAATTTCAAGAATTTTGACACTATCACCCTCAAAAAGGCCTTCCGGCCTAACAAGGTTTTGCTTTTCTGGATCATTGCACTCTACAAAGCTCAGCTTTATCTTCGAGCCCACTATCGCTACCCTTGGTTCCACTGCTACCTCTATTGCCGGCTCTACAACTTCAACAACCCGTACTTTTCCCTCATGAAGAGGGCACGAGTGCTCTATGTTTCTAACTCTTACAACTTTGTACCTCCTTCCGGGTTCGAGGTTCCCTACGCAGACCCTTGCTAATCTGCAGGTTTTACATGGATCTGCCGGACCGTAATAGATGAACTCTACTCCCGGTTTTGCAAGCTTTTCACCAACCAGCGTGATTACCATTTTAACACCTCCTGTGAAAGATGATCATATTACACCCGTTATTTTAGCCGCTTTCTCAGCTGCTTCTCTTGTGAGACCATCTTTACCTAAAATTGTATACCTACCAGGTCTGATTGTGTGGGCTATTGTTAATGCCTCCACAATGTACTCTGGATCAATTCCTAACTCGTATGCATTAGTAGGTGCCCCGACCTTCTTTAAGGTTTCCCTAATTCTCTGCCACTTAAGACCGTGAAGGTATGCCATTATTATCGTTCCAACTCCACATTGCTCTCCATGAAGGGCGGGCTTTGGAGCAATTGCATCCAATGCGTGGCTAAATAGATGCTCCGCACCGCTTGCTGGTCTTGAAGAGCCTGCTATACTCATCGCTACACCGCTGGATATTAACCCCTTTATCACTTTTCTCACACTTTCCTCATTGCCCAGCCGTATGATATCAGCGTTTTTAATAACCATCTTTGCGCTCATAAGAGAAAGTGAAGCGGCATATTCGCTAAAATATTCCCCTTTAATCTTGTGAGCTAGCTCCCAATCTTTTACCGCTGTAAGGTTGCTTATCATATCTCCAACTCCCGCTGCAAGATAGCGGTATGGGGCGGTTTTTATAACCTCAACATCCGCAATAATCGCTACAGGTGGACGAGCTTTTATTGATGTTTTGGTGCCAAGATCCTTTATTGAAGCGTTTGCACTTGCTATGCCGTCATGAGAAGCCGTTGTTGGAAAGCTTATGAAGGGGATATCGGCCTTAAAAGAAGCCAATTTGGCAACATCTATTATGCTTCCTCCCCCAACACCAATAACCCAGTTTACATTCTCATCCCTTATTACATTGAGGGCATTTTCAACTTCTCTCATTGAAGCTTCTTTCACCATCAAGCTCTTTACATCAAAAAAATCTTTTAAATGCTTCTCTACGTCTTTTCCAGCAATTTCTTTTGTTTTTGGACCGTAAAGAATTAGACTCTTTTCACCCAATTTGAGCCTTTTGGCAACTTGACTAACTTTATCTTTGAGGTTTTCACCAAGAAGAACCTCTCTTGGTAGCTCCATTAAATGCATGATAACCACCCTTCTATTTTTCTCCTTCAGAGCTTAAAAAATAATTGGAGGAAAAAGTTTTAACTGATCTCGGAATATTCATTCAGGTGATTAAATGAGCATTGGAGAGGTCTTTCAGAGATATTTCATAGATCCAATAAGGTATAATCAAGGCTACAATATTGTAAATACCCTCACCTATGCAATAATTCTCGGATTGGCGGCCCTTGCGGTATATAAGGTTCTTAAAAAACTTGGCATAAAATATGACAATGCGTTCTTTAGAGCCTTAATTCCATACATGGTCTTGGGTGCCTTTGGAAGGGCACTGACAGATGCGACAATAATACCCAGAACTTATCTTACAGTTACACCAGGTATATATTTCGTCGTGTTTGCAATAACGTTCTTAGCACTTTTAATAACCCACAAACTTTTTGAAGACTGGAGAAAAGTATTTCTCTACTTTGGATGGGCCCTTGTGGGAGGGGAAGTTCTTCTTCTGCTTTTTAACTTAGACAAAGTACGCTTCAACTTTGAGGTTTTAAAGTACTTCATTCCCTTTGTATCACTCGCCCTAGCTGTGGCATATCTCCTTTCCAAGAGGATAAGGCTCGTGAGAGACAATTCTTACCTTTTCTATGCTCACTTCTACGACGCAACGACAACGTTTGTGGGTGTTGATTTTCTCGGTTACTGGGAGCAGCACGTGTTGCCAAGGTACCTCATGAACCTGACAGGAACTGCTGCAGTTATGTACCTTTTGAAATTTTCCGTTCTGATGATTGCCCTTTACCTAATGGAGGAGCTTCAGGAAAGCGAGAGCGAGAAAGAGCTTATGGACTTTATAAAGATGGTGATGTTTATCCTCGGCTTTGCTCCGGGGACAAGAAATCTTTTGAGAATGCTTATGGGGGTTTAGAGATGTATGAATGGAACGAGATAGCCCTTAATCTTGCAAAGGATATTGAAAGAGAGATCATGCCCCTCTTCGGGACAAAAAAAGCCGGAGAATTTGTTGGTTTTAGTCCAAGTGGAGATAAAACCAAACTTGTAGATAAGATCGCAGAAGATGTGGTTCTAGAGTATCTCAAACCTCTTGGGGTAAACATAGTGAGTGAGGAGACAGGGAACATAGATGTTGGAAGTGAGTACACAGTTGTTGTTGATCCCATTGACGGTTCCTTTAACTTCATTCATGGCATTCCAATCTTTGGATTCAGCTTTGCAGTGTTCAAAAAGAAAAAGCCCATTTATGCCATGCTCTATGAATTTATTACAGAGAACGTTTATGAGGGAATCCCTGGAGAGGGAGCATATCTAAACGGTGAGAAAATACGAGTCAGGCCTTTAAACGAGAAGTCAATCTCAATAAGCTTCTACACGAGGGGAAGAGGAGCAAAGCTTGTTGAAAAAGTTAAGAGAACAAGGACTTTAGGAGCTATAGCAATTGAGCTTGCTTACCTTGCTAGAGGCTCTCTAGATGGGGTAATAGACATAAGGAACTATGTAAGGCCTACCGATATAGCAGCCGGTTATATGATCGCAAAGGAAGCTGGGGCTGTTATAACTGACGACAGAGGAGAAGATGTGAAGTTTAGATTAGATGCAACAGAAAAGCTGAACATAATAGTTGTGAATGATAAAAAGCTCCTCGAACTTATACTTGAGAGTATTTGACAATCGGCGAAAGATTTAAAAATAAAGCGCAAAGAGGTATATGCGGAAGTGCCGGGGTGGCTCAGCCTGGTCAGAGCGCCCGGCTCATAGGGCCGCTCCCCTTCGGGGGAGCCTGGGAAACCGGGAGGTCGCGGGTTCAAAGCCCGCCCCCGGCACCATTTACAATATTTCTTGGTGTTCTTATGTTGCTTACAAGCCATGCTAGAGAGAGAATAATCAAACGTCTTTCAAAAAGCAGAAGACATGAGAGAATATACTCAGCCCTTCTGGATTTTCTTAAGGGAGCAGAAAAAATTGAGGTCAGTGATAGGATTGTTATATTCACCGATAAAAGAAAATCCCTTGTGTGCTCTAGGCTTGAGTGTAGGAAGCTCAATACTGCAGAGATTGTCAAAGAGGTTAAAAACACCGAAGAAACCTACGAGTGCGTATTCTGGGGGGATAAAAAGGTTGCAAAGAAAACTACCCCAAAGAAGTTTTTAAACGAAATCCCTAACGGCAACTTTTACTTCTACATAAACAGGGAGAAGAAAGTCATTTATGTGGGAGGAGAAGAGCCTCTGCTTGCCATAACCTTCAGACCAGCAAAAAGGAAAGAAAGGGACTATGTTGGGACTATGAATATTTCCCCAAAGGGCTCCTCTTGAATAAGCTCAACCTTTCCCATGTTGGCCAGAAAGAGTAAGTAGAGAAAGGTTCTTGCTATTATCTTGGGAGTTGGATCAAATATCAGCTCCCAGAATGATATTTTCTCCTTTGTTTCCTCGTAAAGTTCTTTGACTATTGCATAAAGTCTGTTCACATGCTTTTCTATATCTACCCTGAAGTCATCAACAACGAATATTTCTTCCTCAATCTCAACTTTCTTTTTCTTCCGCGGTTTTTTTCTCTCTGCTTCTTCCAATGCATCCATAAGGGCTTCAATGAGATCATCAAGAGTGTAATAGCGCTCCACTCTCCTAAGTGGGGGCACGTAGGGTTCCACATCAACCCTTATCCTCTCTTCTTTCTTTTCTTCCTCTTCTTCTTCATTGCCGTAAAGGAGAGCTTCTGTTTTCATTCTGAGAAGAATGGAAGCGGCAAGAATTGCTCTGGCTGATATTCTTAAATCGAGATCCTGCATCTCCCTAATCCGTTCGATGTACTTTTCTGTGAGGTCAACTATGTCTATGTTCCAAGGGTCAACCTTGCCCATTGTGACAAGCTGAAGAAGGATGTCAATTGGAGTTATCTCTTCCTCTCTTCTGTGTTCCATTTTCCTTCACCTAGATTGCTGCATTTGCATTCTTTGCTCTTGCCTTTTCTAAATATTCCATTGCTTTCTCAAGGCTTAGGCTCACAACTCTTGAAATTCCGTTGCGCATTGATACCCCTATAATCTTGTCCGCGTTGGCCATCATCACATCTCTGAGAGTTATTACTATAAACTGGCTATCTTTAGAGGCTTCTTTTATTAAATCGGCAACTCTCTTTACGTTTGCATCATCAAGGTGGGCATCGATTTCGTCGAAGAGATAAAACGGGGCTGGCTTAAAGTGTTGAATTGCAAAGACAAAAGCTAATGCCGTCAATGCCTTCTCTCCGCCGCTCATAGCTTCTATTCTCTTCACGTCCTTTCCAGCTGGCTTTGCCTCTATGTCCAACCCTCCGCTGAAGGGATCTTCTGGGTTTTCGAGTATTAACCTAGCCTCTCCACCGGGGGAGAGCTTTGCAAACAGTTCCGAAAAGTTCTTTGCAATGGCATTCAAAGTTCTCATGAAGACATTCTTCTTTTGTGCCTCTATTTCGTTTATAAACTCGATGATGCTATCCTTCTCTGCTTCAAGTCTCTCCCTCTTTGACTTGAGCTCCAGATAACGTCTCTCCACAACTTCATAGTCTTCAATGGCCTTCATGTTAACAGGTTCGAGTCTTCTAATTTCTTCCTCCATCTCGTCTATTTCTTCCCTGAGCTTCTCTAGATCAAGCGGAATTTCCTTAACAAGCTTAACATCGTGATGCCTAAGCTCCCTATTCCTCTCTTGGAGCTGAGTCTCGTATTGGGCAATTCTTATCTTAAGGGAGTTTGCCTCAATTCTAAGTTTTTGCAAAGTATCTTTGAGCTCTTCCTTTTTCTCCCTTAGCTGAGATATTTCCTCCCTCAGCTTCTCCTTCTCATCCCTAAGATGTCTAAGTTCTTCTTTAACCTTTTCCTCCGCCTCTTGTAGTTTCTTGAGCTCTTCCTGTAGCTGAGTGATATCTTCTTCATTTTTGCTTATGCTTGCCTTGAAAGCGTTTATTCTGTTTATAAGCCCCTCAATCTCTTCCTCTAGATCAGCTTTCCTTGGAATCAGCTCCTCGTTAATTCTAATATCGAGATTTTCAAGCTTTGATTCAACTTTGCTGAGTTCTTCCCTAAGGGCACTAAGCTCATGCTCTACTCCCCTTATCTTCTGGTTAAGCTCCCTTGCCTCTGGATTGTCAAGCGCCTTTCTCAGCTTTTCTCTCTTCTTCTCAAGCCTCTCTATTCTTCCGCTGAGCTTTGCAAGCTCGCCTTTTCTCTGATGCATTAATTTTTCGAGCTCTTTTATTCTCTTTTCTCCCTCTTCAATTTCCTCTTTTAATGCACTGTCCTCACTGAGCAATCTGTCCATTTCCTTTTGGAGAACTTGAAGATCCTTTGAAAAATCGCTCTTTTTCATTCTCAGCTCAAACAGCTCCCTCTCCAGACTCTTCTGCTCAACTTTAAGAGCGTTTATCCGGGATTCCAAAGACTCCCTTTCCCTTTCTAGAGCCTCTAGGTGTTTCTTTATTTCATCTGTCTTTACCCCAAGCTTTGCTTTTGGTCTGTAATATCCTCCAACAATCGCTCCACTCCTCTCTAAAAGCTCTCCTTCAAGTGTAACCATTCTGACTTTTCCAATTCCAACTTCTCTGGCTTCGTTCATGTCACTGACTATAAGCGTATCTCCAACCGCGAAGGAAACCGCATTTTTGAACTTAGGATTGTATTTAATAACATCCATAACGGGAATTCCCTTCGAAGTTTCGGCAAGTTTACGCGACCTTATTTTGTTTAGTGGAAGAAAAGTAAGCCGACCAAGTTTGTTTTTCTTGAGGAAGGTTATTGCTCTCTCCGCAACTTTATCATCTTCAACAACCACGTTGTCTGCATGGGAACCGAGGGCAACTTCAACCGCAGTAAGATAGCTCTCGTCCTTGACCTTTATAAGCTCCGCTAAAGAACCGTAAATCCCGGGGATATTCGCCCTCTTCAATGCCTCAAGTGTCCTATTACCGCTAATTTCTCTCTGTGCTTCGGCCTTTATCAGCTCTTCACTTACTTTCTTAATCTCTGGAAGTATTTTTTCCAGCTTTTGTTGCTTTTCTTCAAGCTCTTTCTCAAGATTTCTCAGTCTGTTGGTGATTTTTTCCATTTTGGCCTCTATTTCAGATAATCTGGACTTCCTATCTTCGATCTCCTTTTTGGTTTCCTCAATTTTACCTTTGAGTGCCAATCTTTTTGCGGAGTTTTGAGCGTTTTTTGTATTGATCCTCTCTATCTCATCCTTCATCTTTTCTATTTCGCTTTCTTTGAGGTAATACTCCTTTTTTGAGTCTTCAAGTTCTTTTTCAACTTTATCAAATTCTTCTTTGGCTATGGAGAAGTTTTTGTCTATTTCCGCCAGCTTTAAAACAAGTTCATTCCTTTCCTTTTCCTTTTCCTGTATTTCTTTGAGGAGTCTTTCTTTTCTCTTCTTCCATCTTTCTATTGCAGATTTGCTCTTTTCTATCTCCTCAGAAACGGCCTTAAGTTCTTCCTTTGTTTTTGCAAGTCTTCTTTGACTTTCTTCAATCTCTCTATTCGCTATCTCAATATTCCTCTTCGCTAACTCTATTTTGGAGGTAACATCACTTATTTTCCTCGTTACTTCAAGAATACCATCCTCACTCCTTTCCTCAAGTTCCCTTTCAATTTGATTAAGAGTTTTTTCCTTTTCGATTATTTCCTTTGCAATTTCTTTCAGCCTTTTGCTCATCTCTTCGATTTCCCCTTCGATTTCCTTATCTCGTTTTTGACTTTCTGCAATTAGGTTTTCGAGCCTTTTCACTTCTCCTACGAGTAGGGTTGTTCTAGCTATCTCCAGCTTTTCTTTTAGATCCAGATATCTTAACGCATCATTTCTTTCTTTTTCAAGCTTGTCGAGCTGTGTTTTCACTTCCCTAATCAGCAGGTCAACTCTTGCCAAGTTTTCTTCTGCCTGTTTCAATTCTTCAAGGGCTTTCTTTTTCTTTTCATCGTATTCTGCAACTCCGGAAATTTCGTCTATTATCATTCTCCTCTCGGTTGGACTCATTTTAATGAACTTGGTTATATCACCCTGGAGCACCAAATTGTAGCCGTCAGGGGATATCATCGCAGCGCTCAGCAAATCGAGGATGTCACTTCTGCTGGTTCTTTTCCCGTTAAGCCAGTAATTACTCCTTCCATCAGGGTAAACACGTCGCTTTATGATTACCTCATCCTCGTCTATTGGAAAGCCCCTGTCTTCGTTGTTGAAATAGATTGTAACCTCAGCATATTTAGCCGGTTGTTCCTCCCTTGTACCGGCAAATATTAGGTCACTTATCCTTGTCGCACGCATAGCCTTTGCTGAAAGCCCACCAAGAACGAAGAGAATAGCATCACCAATATTGCTTTTGCCGCTTCCATTGGCACCAACTATCGCTGTGAATCCGCGAGAAAAAGGAACCACAACCTTTCTGTTTCCATATGATTTGAAACCTTTCATCTCCAATCTCTCTACATAGGGCATATTTAACACCTAAGCCGAAGTAAGGTAAAACGTAGTTATATACCTTTCTCCGCATTAAGATAGCATACCCTCAAGCTCAAGAATCTTCTTTTGCCGCAAATAAACCACGGGAATGCCGATTTCACGGAGTTTTCTTTTTAGTGCTTTGTCGTTAGTGCATACTATCACATTTGGCGTTTTTAGTGCAAACTCAAGTATCTGTTGATCTATGGGTTTCTCTCCAAACCTGCCTATCTCAATAGTGTTAAACTTCTCAGCCAGCTTTTTGGCCATTTTGACAGCGATGAGGTCTTTTCCTTTGACCTTGCGCTCTATTACCTCAAGCTCATCAAGGACAACATTCGGAATCAGTATCTCAAACTTTACATCGAGGATTCTATGAAGCTCACCTATTATATCAACCCCAAACTGGCCAGGGACTAAAAGAAAATTCGTGTCTGGGACAACAATCCACTTCCGCATAAAATCACCAAAAAAGGGAAAAGATCACTCCCTTATGAAGCCATAACCAATAAGCCTCCATCTCGATCCTACTTGTCTGCTAATTGCGACTCTTTCCCCGGGCTCTGCACATATTGGAATTTGAAGCTTGAGTTCAATTTCACCCTTGCCTAATCCAGTTACAAGACCCATTGTTCTTGCTGTTCCTACGTTAAGGAGGAGTATCTCTTTTCTCTTTATTGGTTCTACTTTGAGTTCCTCCTCAGTTCCAACTACTCTCTCTAGGAGATGCACCTCCAATCTGAGGTCTTGCCAAACTGGTGGAAGCTTGCCCGGTTTTCCGACAACATTACCAGCCATTAAATCTCCTTTAGTCAAGAAAGGATCAAGCTTAGTTCCAACTCCTACCAGTCCACCGGGATATGCCTCTTCTACGAATCTTCCTCCCGCTTGAAGAGAGACTATCTCAGTGGTTATGGGTTCGTACTTTATTCTTCCATGCTCTTCATACGGAACTCCGGGCCGTATCTCAATTTCATCCCCAACTCTGAGCTTTCCTTGAATAATTGATCCTCCAATAACACCACCCACGAGCTTTTCTGGAGGAGTACCTGGCTTATTGACGTCAAAACTTCTTAAAACAAGCATTCTTGGCGGTTTGTTTGGATCCCTTTTAGGAGTTGAAATAAAGTCCTCTATAGCCTTTGTCAGTACGTCTATGTTTGCTCCATGAAGAGCGGATATTGGTATTATGGGAGCATTTTCCGCTACAGTGCCTTTAATGAACTCCTTAATCTGGCTATAGTTTTCCATTGCCTGCTCCTTTGTTACGAGTTCAATCTTGTTTTGGGCAATTATTATGTTTTTATTTCCTACTATCTGCAGTGCCATTAGATGCTCTCTTGTTTGGGGTCGTGGACATGGTTCATTCGCTGCAATAACCAAAACTGCGCCATCCATAAGAGAGGCTCCAGCCAGCATTGTGGTCATTAAGGCCTCATGCCCCGGAGCGTCTATAAAAGAGACTCTCCTCTCGAATTCGGTCTCGGCTCCACAATACGGGCATTTTGGAGAAGTAGAATACCTTCCACAGCTTGGGCACTTTCTTATTTCAGCATCGGCAAAACCTATTTTGATTGTAATACCTCTTCTGAGCTCCTCGCTATGCGTATCTGTCCAAATTCCAGTTAGGGCTTTTGTTAAAGTTGTCTTCCCATGATCAACGTGACCAACCATACCAATATTAACTTCAGCCTGCTTAAACTTCTTCTTTGCCATTTTCCTCGCCTCCAAAATTAAGGGTTTGTTCTCCCTTATTAACCTTACCACAAGGACTTTTAAATTAATCGATGACAATAAAGATTAAAGAATGGAGAAGGAAGCTTCATGGGTAGACAATTTTAATGTTTATTTGAGCAATTTCAGGGCTTATTGTATTGCCTCTAACGGTTTTCTTCCTTCTTTCTCCCCTTTCCTGAGGCCTAAATCCTGGACCTCTTGAGAGGAGAATCCTAACCCTTCTTGCCCCGTGAACATCAGGCCTCATGGGAAATCCATCCTTATCTGTTCCACCAGTTATTTTAAGCTTAACATTGGCTGGAATTTCACTTCCAAAGATTTCACTTAGGTTAAGCCCCAACTCCTTGGCCTCTATTTCATCCCCTATCTTAAGACCGATCAACTTATCTGCTTCAGCTCCACTAATTTCAATCTGCTTTGCGATACCACTCTTTGGATCGGATATTACGAGCTTAAATGTTGCCATTTCCTCCCACCTCCACGTTCATTAGCGGGATTCATTGGGTAAAACCCCTTGTCCACCATGGGCTAAGCAGTTTCATTTAAAAAGGTTTCTTTATTTGAGTTGAGGTTGCTAAGGATAAGTC